>NZ_JAWOQO010000050.1:0-2855 GCF_033337345.1 Vibrio sp. YT-18
AACGGTCCAGCCAACGGCACGGTCTCGGTCAACCCGGACGGCAGCGTCACTTACACGCCAAACGACAACTTCCACGGTACAGACAGCTTCACGTACATCGTTACCTCCGGTGGGGTATCGGAATTCACCACGGTGAACGTCGATGTGACGCCAGTGAATGACGCGCCAGTGGCAAAAGATGATACCGCTGTCACTGACGAAGACACGCCAGTGACGATTGATGTTCTGCCAAACGACACCGATGTGGATGGCGATAAGCTGTCTATCCAATCGGCGTCTGTGCCGAGTGAGCAAGGGACAGTCGAGATTGTTGACGGCAAACTGGTCTTCACGCCGGCTGAGAACTTCCATGGTGACGCTGAAATCACTTACACCATCACCGATGGTGCACTGACTGACCAAGCGACGGTCAACGTCACCGTGAATGCGGTGAACGACACGCCTGTGGTTGAGAGCAACATCGCAGACCAAACCTTGGCAGAAGACTTTACGCTATACAGCATCGATCTAAATTCCGCATTCAGTGATGTGGATAACGCCGATGGTGAGTTAACGTTTAGTGTCTCTGGCAACAGCAACATTCAAGTGGCGATCGTCAATGGCATTGCTACGTTCACTCCAACGGCAGACTGGAACGGCTCAGAAGCGCTGACGTTTACGGCTACCGATCCAAGCGGCGAGAGCGTTAGCCAAACGGTGAACTTCACAGTAGCGCCAGTGGCGGATATCGTGGCAGATAAAGCGACGGTTGTGGAAGATACGCCAACCATCATTAAGGTCTTAGATAACGACACGTTCGAAGGCGACGACAAAGTGGTGTCGCTGGATACCAATAACGGTCCAGCTAACGGCACGGTCTCGGTCAACTCGGACGGCAGCGTCACTTACACGCCAAACGACAACTACCACGGGGCAGACAGCTTTACCTACATCGTCACCTCCGGTGGGGTATCGGAGTCCACCACGGTGAACGTCGATGTGACGCCAGTGAACGATGCGCCAGTGGCAAAAGATGATACCGCTGTTACTGATGAAGACACGCCAGTGACGATTGATGTCCTGCCAAACGACACCGATATTGATGGCGATAAGCTGTCGATTGACTCGGCATCTGTGCCGAGTGAGCAAGGGACAGTCGAGATTGTTGACGGCAAACTGGTGTTCACACCGGCTGAGAACTTCAATGGTGACGCCGAAATCACTTACACCGTGACCGATGGTGCACTGACTGACCAAGCGACGGTCAACGTCACCGAGAATGCGGTGAACGACACGCCTGTGGTTGAAAGCAGCATTACAGACCAAACCTTGGCGGAGGACTTTACGCCATACAGCATCGATCTGAATACGGCCTTCAGTGATGTGGATAACGTTGATAGTGAGTTAACGTTTAGCGTCTCAGGCAACAGCAACGTGTTGGTGTCGATTGAAAATGGCATCGCGACCATTAGCCCAACGGCAGACTGGAACGGCTCAGAAGCGTTAACCTTTACGGCTACTGATCCAAGCGGTGAAAGCGTCAGCCAAACGGTGAACTTCACAGTTGCGCCTGTGGCGGACATCGTGGCAGACAACGCGACGGTTGTGGAAGACACGCCGACCATCATTAACGTCCTAGGTAACGACACGTTTGAAGGCAGCGACAAAGTGGTGTCGCTGGATACCAATAACGGTCCAGCCAACGGCACGGTCTCGGTCAACCCGGACGGCAGCGTCACTTACACGCCAAACGACAACTACCACGGTACAGACAGCTTCACGTACATCGTCACGTCGGGTGGGGTATCGGAGTCCACCACGGTGAACGTCGATGTCACGCCAGTCAACGATGCGCCAGTGGCAAAAGATGATACCGCTGTTACTGATGAAGACACGCCAGTGACGATTGATGTCCTGCCAAACGACACCGACATCGATGGTGATACGCTGTCTATCCAATCGGCGTCCGTACCTGAAACACAAGGCACAGTCGAGATTGTTGACGGCAAATTGGTCTTCACACCAGCTGAGAACTTCCATGGTGAGGCCGAAATCACTTACACCGTGACCGATGGTGCACTGACCGACCAAGCGACGGCCAACGTCACCGTAAATGCGGTGAACGACACGCCTGTGGTTGAAAGTAGCATTGCAGACCAAACCTTGGCGGAAGATTTCACGCTATACAGCATCGATCTGAATACCGCTTTCAGCGATGTGGATAACGTGGATAGTGAGTTAACGTTTAGCGTTTCTGGCAACAGCAACATTCAAGTGGCGATCGTCAATGGCATTGCTACGTTCACTCCAACCGCAGACTGGAACGGCTCAGAAGCGTTAACGTTTACGGCTACCGATCCAAGCGGCGAAAGCGTAAGCCAAACGGTGAACTTCACAGTTGCGCCTGTGGCAGACATCGTGGCAGACAACGCGACGGTTGTGGAAGACACGCCGACCATCATTAAGGTCTTAGGTAACGACACGTTCGAAGGCGACGACAAAGTGGTGTCGCTGGATACCAATAACGGACCAGCTAACGGCACGGTCTCGGTCAACCCGGATGGCAGCGTCACTTACACGCCAAACGACAACTATCACGGAACAGACAGCTTTACCTACATCGTTACCTCCGGTGGGGTATCGGAGTCCACCACGGTGAACGTCGATGTGACGCCAGTGAATGACGCGCCAGTGGCAAAAGATGATACCGCTGTTACTGACGAAGACACGCCAGTGACGATTGATGTCCTGCCAAACGACACCGACATTGATGGTGATAAGCTGTCTATCCAATCAGCTTCCGTACCTGAAGCACAAGGCACAGTCGAGATTGTTGATGGCAAACTGGTGTTCACACCGGCTGAGAACTTCCATGG
>NZ_JAWOQO010000051.1:0-1161 GCF_033337345.1 Vibrio sp. YT-18
CCGACGATACAGGGTGATAGTCCCGTAGTTGACGACGTGTGTTCAGTGAAATCGAGTAGGGCGGGACACGTGATATCCTGTCTGAATATGGGGGGACCATCCTCCAAGGCTAAATACTACTGACTGACCGATAGTGAACCAGTACCGTGAGGGAAAGGCGAAAAGAACCCCTGTGAGGGGAGTGAAATAGAACCTGAAACCGTGTACGTACAAGCAGTAGGAGCAGGCTTTGTCCTGTGACTGCGTACCTTTTGTATAATGGGTCAGCGACTTATATTCAGTGGCAAGGTTAACCATCTAGGGGAGCCGTAGGGAAACCGAGTCTTAACTGGGCGTTCAGTCTCTGGATATAGACCCGAAACCAGGTGATCTAGCCATGGGCAGGTTGAAGGTTGAGTAACATCAACTGGAGGACCGAACCGACTAATGTTGAAAAATTAGCGGATGACTTGTGGCTAGGGGTGAAAGGCCAATCAAACCTGGAGATAGCTGGTTCTCCCCGAAAGCTATTTAGGTAGCGCCTCGGACGAATACTACTGGGGGTAGAGCACTGTTAAGGCTAGGGGGTCATCCCGACTTACCAACCCTTTGCAAACTCCGAATACCAGTAAGTACTATCCGGGAGACACACGGCGGGTGCTAACGTCCGTCGTGGAGAGGGAAACAACCCAGACCGCCAGCTAAGGTCCCAAATTACTACTAAGTGGGAAACGATGTGGGAAGGCTCAGACAGCCAGGATGTTGGCTTAGAAGCAGCCATCATTTAAAGAAAGCGTAATAGCTCACTGGTCGAGTCGGCCTGCGCGGAAGATGTAACGGGGCTAAGTAGTAAACCGAAGCTGCGGCAATATACTTTTGTATATTGGGTAGGGGAGCGTTCTGTAAGCGGTTGAAGGTGTGTGGTAACGCATGCTGGACGTATCAGAAGTGCGAATGCTGACATGAGTAACGATAAAGGGGGTGAAAAACCTCCTCGCCGGAAGACCAAGGGTTCCTGTCCAACGTTAATCGGGGCAGGGTAAGTCGACCCCTAAGGCGAGGCCGAAAGGCGTAGTCGATGGGAAACGGGTTAATATTCCCGTACTTCTTACAATTGCGATGGGGGGACGGAGAAGGCTAGGTGGGCCTGGCGACGGTTGTCCAGGTTCAAGTGCGTAGGCT
>NZ_JAWOQO010000051.1:1261-2694 GCF_033337345.1 Vibrio sp. YT-18
GTGAAGTCATTGATGCCATGCTTCCAGGAAAAGCCTCTAAGCTTCAGATTGTAAGGAATCGTACCCCAAACCGACACAGGTGGTCGGGTAGAGAATACCAAGGCGCTTGAGAGAACTCGGGTGAAGGAACTAGGCAAAATGGTACCGTAACTTCGGGAGAAGGTACGCTCTCGACGGTGAAGTCCCTCGCGGATGGAGCTATTGAGAGTCGCAGATACCAGGTGGCTGCAACTGTTTATTAAAAACACAGCACTGTGCAAAATCGCAAGATGACGTATACGGTGTGACGCCTGCCCGGTGCCGGAAGGTTAATTGATGGGGTTAGACTTCGGTCGAAGCTCTTGATCGAAGCCCCGGTAAACGGCGGCCGTAACTATAACGGTCCTAAGGTAGCGAAATTCCTTGTCGGGTAAGTTCCGACCTGCACGAATGGCGTAATGATGGCCACGCTGTCTCCACCCGAGACTCAGTGAAATTGAAATCGCTGTGAAGATGCAGTGTACCCGCGGCTAGACGGAAAGACCCCGTGAACCTTTACTACAGCTTGGCACTGAACATTGACCCTACATGTGTAGGATAGGTGGGAGGCTTTGAAGCGCAGTCGCTAGATTGCGTGGAGCCGTCCTTGAAATACCACCCTTGTAGTGTTGATGTTCTAACGTCGACCCCTTATCGGGGTTGCGGACAGTGCCTGGTGGGTAGTTTGACTGGGGCGGTCTCCTCCCAAAGCGTAACGGAGGAGCACGAAGGTGGGCTAATCACGGTTGGACATCGTGAGGTTAGTGCAATGGCATAAGCCCGCTTGACTGCGAGAATGACAATTCGAGCAGGTGCGAAAGCAGGTCATAGTGATCCGGTGGTTCTGAATGGAAGGGCCATCGCTCAACGGATAAAAGGTACTCCGGGGATAACAGGCTGATACCGCCCAAGAGTTCATATCGACGGCGGTGTTTGGCACCTCGATGTCGGCTCATCACATCCTGGGGCTGAAGTCGGTCCCAAGGGTATGGCTGTTCGCCATTTAAAGTGGTACGCGAGCTGGGTTTAGAACGTCGTGAGACAGTTCGGTCCCTATCTGCCGTGGGCGTTGGAGAATTGAAAGGGGCTGCTCCTAGTACGAGAGGACCGGAGTGGACGAACCTCTGGTGTTCGGGTTGTGTCGCCAGACGCATTGCCCGGTAGCTAAGTTCGGGATCGATAACCGCTGAAAGCATCTAAGCGGGAAGCGAGCCTTGAGATGAGTTCTCCCTGATACTTTAAGTATCCTAAAGGGTTGTCGTAGACTACGACGTTGATAGGCAGGGTGTGTAAGCGTTGTGAGGCGTTGAGCTAACCTGTACTAATTGCCCGTGAGGCTTAACCATACAACACCCAAGGGGTTTTGATGGACTCAATGAAAGAACATTGAATGTGTAAGAACGAGAATTAAAAAA
>NZ_JAWOQO010000052.1:0-2656 GCF_033337345.1 Vibrio sp. YT-18
TACGCCGTGGGTCGATGTTTGATGTTATGGAGCAGCAACGATGTTACGCAGCAGGGCAGTCGCCCTAAAACAAAGTTGTACGTAGAACTCGAAGGCAATTTAAGTATGAAAGAAAAGGTAGTTGTTGATAAAGCGATTTCACTCTATACCGAATCATTCGGCGACCCGGCCCATGAACCCATTATTCTGATCATGGGGGCAATGTCGTCTGCGGTGTGGTGGCCTGATGAGTTTTGTTCCCAACTTGCCAAAATGGGTCGCTATGTGATCCGGTACGACCACCGTGATACCGGGAAATCAACAAGCTATGAGCCAGGTCAGGCTCCATATTCCGTTGAAGAATTAGCAGATGATGTGGTTCGCGTCATTGATGGTTATGGTCTGGAAGCTGCTCATTTAGTCGGCATGTCTTTGGGGGGATTTCTTTCCCAGCTTGTAGCTCTCAAGTATCCGAAACGTGTGAAGAGCTTGACGCTGATTGCTTCAGAACGGCTTGCAGATGCAGATCCGGATATGCCCGCTTTTGATCCTGCCATCATTGAGTATCACCAACGGGCGGAATCGCTGGATTGGTCTGATAGAGATGCTGTCGTCGCGTATCAGGTCGGAGCGTGGCGAATCAACTCAGGTACTGCGCATGCTTTTGACGCTGAGAAGATACAAAACATCGCTGAGTTAAATTTTGATCGCACTCCGAATATCCTGACAACATTCAACCACACTACTTTAGGTGGTGGCGAGAGATGGCTCGGGAGATTAAATGAGATAGCTGTACCAACTTTGATCATTCACGGCACGGAGGATCCTGTACTTCCTTATGTGCATGGGTTGGCACTGAAAGATGCGATTCGTGGTTCAAAAATGCTGACACTCGAAGGCACGGGACATGAGTTGCATCATGAAGACTGGCCGAGGATTATCCAGGCGATTAAGGGGCAAACGTCATAGCTATCGGTTGCACCGTACAACAAGTTGCTGCACCGGAAAAATTACTCGCTGCGCTCGCAATTTTCCGGTGAGCAAGGCGTTAGCGCCCACAACGCATGTCTCTCGCACTCTTTGACTTCGATGGCACAATTACCACTCGCGAGACGATGCCGGATTTTGTGCGGCGGTCCGTGAGCCGACGTCGACTGCTTGTGGGACAACTGCTTCTGGCGCCGCTCGTGCTTGGGTATAAGATTGGGATCTTGTCTGGCACCCTGATCCGTCGCGTCATCGTTCGCTTCGCTTACAGCGGCATCCCGGCCTCGGTCCTGGAGGCCCAAGGTCGTGACTTCGCTCAGAGCTACCTGCCCAATACCCTCCGCGGCGAGGCAATGCAGCGCATCGCATGGCACAAAGCGCAGGGGCACAAGGTTGTCGTTGTTTCCGGCGGACTTGAGGCTTACTTGGAGCCGTGGTGCGACTCGCACGGCGTTGAGCTCATCTGTTCTTCCTTGCAACAGTCGGACGGAATCCTAACGGGCCGCTATGAAGGGCGGCAGTGCGTCTTGACGGAGAAGGCTCGCTTGGTCCGTGAGCGCTACGACCTGGCGACATATCCGACCATCTACGCGTACGGAGACACGCCGGAGGACCTGGATATGCTGGCCATTGCTACTAAGCAGTACTATCAGTGGCAAGAGGTTGGCGTCGCAGGTGGGCGCTAACAAGTCATTCAAGCCGACGCCGCTTCGCGGCGCGGCTTAATTCTGGTGTTAGACATCATGAGGGTAGCGGTGACCATCGAAATTTCGAACCAACTATCAGAGGTGCTAAGCGTCATTGAGCGCCATCTGGAATCAACGTTGCTGGCCGTGCATTTGTACGGCTCCGCAGTGGATGGCGGCCTGAAGCCATACAGCGATATTGATTTGTTGGTTACTGTGGCCGTAAAGCTTGATGAAACGACGCGGCGAGCATTGCTCAATGACCTTATGGAGGCTTCGGCTTTCCCTGGCGAGAGCGAGACGCTCCGCGCTATAGAAGTCACCCTTGTCGTGCATGACGACATCATCCCGTGGCGTTATCCGGCTAAGCGCGAGCTGCAATTTGGAGAATGGCAGCGCAATGACATTCTTGCGGGTATCTTCGAGCCAGCCATGATCGACATTGATCTAGCTATCCTGCTTACAAAAGCAAGAGAACATAGCGTTGCCTTGGTAGGTCCGGCAGCGGAGGAATTCTTTGACCCGGTTCCTGAACAGGATCTATTCGAGGCGCTGAGGGAAACCTTGAAGCTATGGAACTCGCAGCCCGACTGGGCCGGCGATGAGCGAAATGTAGTGCTTACGTTGTCCCGCATTTGGTACAGCGCAATAACCGGCAAAATCGCGCCGAAGGATGTCGCTGCCGACTGGGCAATAAAACGCCTACCTGCCCAGTATCAGCCCGTCTTACTTGAAGCTAAGCAAGCTTATCTGGGACAAAAAGAAGATCACTTGGCCTCACGCGCAGATCACTTGGAAGAATTTATTCGCTTTGTGAAAGGCGAGATCATCAAGTCAGTTGGTAAATGATGTCTAACAATTCGTTCAAGCCGACCGCGCTACGCGCGGCGGCTTAACTCCGGCGTTGGGCGCACAATAAGGCTCCTTGCAGAGTTGCTTGAAAGTTGTTACGATTCAAATTCAATCATGAGATAGTCAGCAGATGAGCACTTCCAAGAACGCAG
>NZ_JAWOQO010000053.1:0-2613 GCF_033337345.1 Vibrio sp. YT-18
CTTAGCTCAGTAGGTAGAGCAACTGACTTGTAATCAGTAGGTCACCAGTTCGATTCCGGTAGTCGGCACCATTCTTTTGCCTCGATAGCTCAGTCGGTAGAGCAGAGGATTGAAAATCCTCGTGTCGGTGGTTCGATTCCGCCTCGAGGCACCATATTTGGTGCACTTGCTTCATAAGCAAGACACAAAAAATAATAATTCCTCCTTAGCTCAGTTGGTAGAGCGACGGACTGTTAATCCGCAGGTCGCTGGTTCGAGCCCAGCAGGAGGAGCCAATTTTAAAGCCGCATCACTTGATGCGGCTTTTTTGTATCTGCTTTATACGTCATTTCTCGCTTTCCCATTTATCTGCACTTCATTTCTAAACATCAGCGAACATTAAATCCTTTCTTCAAAAACACTTATTTCACGCTAAAAATTTAATCCTCATCGTAATTTTAATACGCATTAGTATCCGAGCATATTCATCTTCACTAAGATGCCCGAGTTATTACATTTCTTCTTTTAGCTATGCCTTGCATAGTGATAACACTTTATTTGTGAGCTAAATATGAAACTAAAAACTCAAGCCTATTTATTATCTGCGATCATATTGCTAGCTCTCCTAGCTCTGACCGCAACGGGCTTATGGACACTTCGCGTCGCAAGTAACCTTGATAACAAAGCTCGAGTTACTGAGCTATTTAAAAGTGCGTACAGCATACTTACCGAAGTAGAAAAGATGGCTATCGAAGGCAAAATGCCGGAAGACGAAGCGAAAGCATTAGCCACTCGCCTACTTCGTAACAATATCTACAAAGACAACGAATACGTTTATGTCGCAGATGAAAATATGATGTTCATCGCCGCACCACTAGACCCTCAACTGCACGGAACCAGCTTCCATGACTTTAAAGATGGCAGTGGTAATAGCGTAGGCCAACTCATTCTAGATGTATTGGGGCACAAAACAGGTCAGATCGTTGAATATACCTGGAGCCAAAAACAAGCTGACGGCAGCATTGAAGAAAAACACTCGATAGCAGAAAAAACACCACACTGGGGCTGGGTTGTCGGTACAGGTATTGGCTTTAATGAAGTTAACGCACGTTTTTGGTCGACAGCACAATGGCAGCTTGTGCTGTGTCTGATTATCGCGGGAAGTATTCTAAGTGGCCTGATCATTTCGATTCGCAAAATGCTTAATCTACTTGGTGGAGAGCCTAACGACGTGCGTAAAGCAGTTCAAGCTGTCGCTCAAGGAGACATTCAGACCAGTTTTGATACTGTGGCACCGAGAGGAAGTATCTATCGTGCCGTGCAAGATATGAGTCAATCACTAGCTACCATGGTGACAAACCTAGAGAAGTCTATGCATGCACTGCGCGCAGAGTTGTTTGCCGTAGAGGCTCGATCAAATACGATTGCCGATCTTACCGTATCTCAGCAGCAATCAACGGCGATGATTGCCACTGCGATGACTGAAATGGCATCTTCAGCCAACCATGTTGCCAATTCAGCAAGCGACACCGCAAACAATACGGACGAGGCTGACAAACAAAGCCAACATACTCAGAAACTCATTCATAACACGGTTGAAAACATTCAAGGTTTAGCTTCTCAATTAAATACTGCGAGTAAAGCGGTCGCCGATCTAGATCAGGATGTAAATAATATTGTAAAAGTGCTCGATGTGATTGGTGATATTGCAGAGCAAACAAACCTATTGGCACTCAATGCAGCCATTGAAGCAGCACGAGCTGGAGAACAAGGCCGAGGCTTCGCAGTCGTTGCTGATGAGGTACGCAACCTAGCAGGACGCACACAAGACAGCACAAAAGAGATTCAGTATATGATCTCCAATCTGCAAGAAGGCTCTCGCAATGCCATTCACACAATGGAAATATGTGCAGAAACCAGTGAAAGCACTGTTACAGAGTCTAAGAATGCCTCTGAAGCTCTACAGCAAATTGTAACGGCGTTAGAATCTATCACCACAATGAGCCAGCAGATCGCTACTGCTGCCGCTGAGCAGACGCAGGTTAGCGATGATATTGCGCTACGCATAAACCTTATCGATGAAAGCGGAGGCCAACTCAACTCTGTCGTAACCGAGAGTCAATCAAGTACTCAAAGTTTAGCTTCACTAGCGAATGAGCTAGAAGGTTGGGTAAACAAGTTCTCAGTAAAGCACTAGTTTAAAGTCAATTGTTCAATAAAAAGCACGTTTTCAGACGTGCTTTTTTGTTTTTATCGCCTTTATTTTGCAAGTGAACACACTATCAATGTTAAAACATCGCTTAAAGCATGGCGCATTGCTGCTAAAAACGCATAAAAACAGCCCACTCCGAGCACAAATTCATCAAACGATATTTTATTTTAATTTTATTGTTGACCTGAAAGCCGAAAAGCCTTTTAATACACCTCGTCGCCCGGATAGCTCAGTCGGTAGAGCAGAGGATTGAAAATCCTCGTGTCGGTGGTTCGATTCCGCCTCCGGGCACCACAATTTATTAATTGTTGGTGCTTAGCACGAACAATGTTAAAGAATAAAATGTGCCGACTTAGCTCAGTAGGTAGAGCAACTGACTTGTAATCAGTAGGTCACCAGTTCGATTCCGGTAGTCGGCACCA
>NZ_JAWOQO010000054.1:0-2529 GCF_033337345.1 Vibrio sp. YT-18
CACACCGGCCGAGAACTTCCATGGTGATGCCGAAATCACTTACACCATCACCGATGGTTCGCTGACTGACCAAGCGATGGTCAACGTCACCGTGAATGCGGTGAACGACACGCCTGTGGTTGAAAGTAGCATTGCAGACCAAACCTTGGCGGAAGATTTCACGCCATACAGCATCAATCTGAATACCGCTTTCAGCGATGTGGATAACGCCGATGGTGAGTTAACGTTTAGCGTCTCAGGTAACAGTAATGTCAATGTCTCAATAGAAAATGGCATCGCGACCATTAGCCCAACTGCGGACTGGAACGGCTCAGAAGCGTTGACGTTTACTGCCACCGATCCAAGCGGCGAAAGCGTCAGCCAAACGGTGAACTTCACAGTTGCGCCTGTGGCGGACATCGTGGCAGACAAAGCGACGGTTGTGGAAGACACGCCAACCATCATTAAGGTCTTAGGTAACGACACGTTCGAAGGCGACGACAAAGTGGTGTCGCTGGATACCAACAACGGTCCAGCTAACGGTACGGTCTCGGTCAACCCGGACGGCAGCGTGACTTACACGCCAAACGACAACTACCACGGTACAGACAGCTTTACCTACATCGTTACCTCCGGTGGGGTATCAGAGTCCACCACGGTGAACGTCGATGTCACACCAGTGAACGATGCGCCAGTGGCAAAAGATGACGCGGCAACAACACAAGAAGATACCGCTGTCACGATTGATGTTCTGCCAAACGACACCGATATTGATGGCGATAAGCTGTCGATTGACTCGGCATCTGTGCCGAGTGACCAAGGGACAGTCGAGATTGTTGACGGCAAACTGGTCTTCACACCGGCAGAGAACTTCCATGGTGACGCCGAAATCACTTACACCGTGACCGATGGTGCACTGACTGACCAAGCAACGGTCAACGTCACCGTGAATGCGGTGAACGACACGCCTGTGGTTGAAAGCAACATTGCAGACCAAACCTTGGCGGAAGATTTTACGCCATACAGCATCGATCTGAATACGGCCTTCAGTGATGTGGATAACGCCGATGGTGAGTTAACGTTTAGCGTTTCTGGTAATAGCAACATTCAAGTGGCGATCGTCAATGGCATTGCTACGTTCACTCCAACCGCAGACTGGAATGGCTCAGAAACCCTAACCTTTATCGCCACCGATCCAAGCGGTGAAAGCGTTAGCCAAACGGTGAACTTCACGGTTACCCCTGTGGCGGACATCGTGGCAGATAAAGCGACGGTTGTGGAAGATACGCCAACCATCATTAAGGTCTTAGATAACGACACGTTTGAAGGCGACGACAAAGTGGTGTCGCTGGATACCAATAACGGTCCAGCCAACGGCACGGTCTCGGTCAACCCGGACGGCAGCGTCACTTACACGCCAAACGACAACTACCACGGTACAGACAGCTTCACTTACATCGTCACCTCCGGTGGCGTCAGTGAGTCCACCACGGTGAACGTCGATGTGACGCCAGTCAACGATGCGCCAGCGGCAAAAGATGATACCGCTGTTACTGACGAAGATACGCCAGTGACGATTGATGTTCTGCCAAACGATACTGACATCGATGGCGATAAGCTGTCGATTGAATCGGCGTCTGTACCTGAAGCGCAAGGCACAGTTGAGATTGTTGACGGCAAGTTGGTGTTCACGCCAGCTGAGAACTTCCATGGTGACGCTGAAATTACTTACACGATTACTGATGGTGCACTGACTGACCAAGCAACGGTCAACGTCACCGTGAATGCGGTGAACGACACGCCTGTGGTTGAAAGCAGCATCGCAGACCAAACCTTGGCGGAAGACTTTACGCCATACAGCATCGATCTGAATACGGCCTTCAGTGATGTGGATAACGTCGATGGCGATCTGACCTTCAGCGTCTCTGGCAACAGCAACGTGTTGGGGTCGATTGAAAATGGCATCGCGACCATTAGCCCAACGGCAGACTGGAACGGCTCTGAAGCGCTGACCTTTACTGCCACCGATCCAAGCGGTGAAAGCGTTAGCCAAACGGTGAACTTCACAGTGGCGCCAGTGGCGGATATCGTGGCAGATAAAGCGACGGTTGTGGAAGACACACCAACCATCATTAAGGTCTTAGGTAACGACACGTTCGAAGGCAACGACAAAGTGGTGTCGCTGGATACCAATAACGGTCCAGCGAACGGCACGGTCTCGGTCAACCCGGACGGCAGCGTGACTTACACGCCAAACGACAACTACCACGGGACAGACAGCTTTACCTACATCGTTACCTCCGGTGGGGTATCAGAGTCCACCACGGTGAACGTCGATGTGACACCAGTGAATGATGCGCCAGTGGCAAACGATGACACCGCTATCACTGACGAAGACACGCCAGTGACGATTGATGTTCTGCCAAACGACACCGACATCGACGGCGATAAGTTGTCTATTCAATCAGCGTCCGTGCCGAGTGACCAAGGGACAGTCGAGATTGTTGACGGCAAACTGGTCTTCACACCGGCAGAGAACTTCCATGGTGA
>NZ_JAWOQO010000055.1:0-2379 GCF_033337345.1 Vibrio sp. YT-18
AATGGTGCTGTAGATGCAGCAAGCTCAGAGTTTGCAACGATACCAGAACAGATGTTTGTCGATACAATGTAAACCACAGCCGCGATTAGTGTACCGCCTAGCACTGCGATTGGTACGTTCTTCTCTGGGTTTTCTACCGCTTCAGAGTTCGCACAAGCTGATTCAAGACCAAGGAATGCCCATAGAGTCATCGCAATAGAATCACTCACTGCCTCACCAAATGGCAAGCTGTGTGGGTTCCAAGCTTCAATGTACATGGTTGGGTTAAACCAGAACCAACCAACAATACCCAATGAACACACTGGTAGGATTACGCCCCACACGGTGAATGTACCAATTTGACCTGTGATTTTCGCACCACCGAAGTTAGCGAAAGTACAAATCCAAAGAATGGCGATGGTGTACAAACAGGTTTCGACCGGAGATAGGGTCACTTCAAAGAATGCGGAGCCGTAACCCACACAAGTAATCGCGATCGCAATGTTCGCAATAAGGAGCGACAAACCGTAAGTCCAGCCCGCCATAAATGCACCCGATTTACCGAATGCATAAGACGCGTAACCGTTCATACCGCCGTCACGTTTACTAAAACGACCACATTTTGCAAACACGTAAGCCAACGCCAAAGAGCCCGCCGCCGTGATCAGCCAAGACAACACAGAAATGGTGCCCACTTGCGCCAGTTTACTTGGCAGCATGATGATGCCGGAGCCGGCCATGTTGATGAATGTCAGAATGGTTAACTGCACCACCGACATTTTTTTAGTTTCAGTACTCATAAATTATTCTCCACGAATAAGCGGTTCGCACCGACGCCGGAGCGTGGTGCGAACGGGTAGATTAATCTTTTAGGACATAACAATGTGCGGTAGTGCGACCGTTAACATCTTCAAGGTACACACCTTGAATTTCTGGCGCGAAGCCTGGGAAGCGGTTGATGCCTTCTTCTAGAGATAGGAAGTAATCCACCACGTGTGGGGTCCAGATTTCACCAGTGATCACACAGATGATGCCTGGAGGGTAAGGAAGTGCACCCTCAGCGGCTACACGACCAACGGCCTCTTTAAGTGGTAGGTAATCGCATTCACCACGGAAGTATTTGCGTGTTGCCACGTCTGGTTTGTGAACCATTTGTGGGAAGTACTCGCTGCGGAACATCGCTTTTTGTAGCTGTTTCACGTTCAGCTCTTTGTACATGTCATGCATTTCCTGACATAGCTGACGGATGGTGTAGCCACGGTAGCGTTCTTTATTCGCTTCGTAGACGCTTGGAAGTACGATACTTAGAGGCGCATCATCACGGATGAATTTTTCGAATCGGTTAATTTGAGCCACAAGGTGACGGATCTTACCCATATCTTCCGCAGGAGTGAGTAGGAACAAGATGGAGTTCAAGTCGCACTTCTCAGGGATGATGCCGTTTTCACGAAGGAAGTTCGCCAATAGCGTTGCAGGAATACCGAAATCTGCGTAGCTGCCATCTTCTGCAATACCCGCAGTAGTTAGCAACAATTTACATGGGTCAACGAAGTATTGACCTTCACCGTAACCTTCAAATTTGTGCCAGCTTGCGTTTGGCTCAAACATGAAGAATTTCTTGTTCGTTGCTATCACGTCAGTGTCGTAGCTGCCCCAAGGTTGGCCTTCGACTTCATCTGGAATGAACGGACGAATCAATTCACAACTCTTAAGGATTTCTTTACGCGCTTCGATACCAGTCTTAACCGCATCACGCCATAAACGCAGACCTGCTTCGCCATCGTGGATCTTCGCGTTCACATCAAGCGCAGAGAACAGTGCGTAGAATGGTGAAGTCGATGCGTGCATCATAAACGCGTTGTTA
This sequence comes from Vibrio sp. YT-18, assembly GCF_033337345.1. Taxonomy (NCBI): domain Bacteria; kingdom Pseudomonadati; phylum Pseudomonadota; class Gammaproteobacteria; order Vibrionales; family Vibrionaceae; genus Vibrio; species Vibrio sp. YT-18. The sequence goes on from NZ_JAWOQO010000055.1 coordinate 1,844, forward strand.
AAGCGTTTGTGGTTACAGTAACGAGCTTGACCTTTGATATGGCGGTCTTTTTTGTGGATTTGCGATGTTTGAGAGAAGCCAGCTTGTTGTTTGTGAACAGACTGAGTCACGATCACACCTGCGTCTTCTGGTTTCAAATCCAGCAGCAGTGGTGAACAGTCTTTCATCATAGGGATGAACTGCTCATAACCAACCCACGCAGAGTCAAACAGGATGTAGTCACAAAGATGACCGATCTTATCCATCACGTAGCGAGCGTTATAGATAGTACCGTCGTAAGTACCAAGCTGGATAATAGCAAGACGGAAAGGACGTTCATCGCGTGCACGTTCTGGATCCACTTTCGCGATTTGAGCACGAATGTATTCTTCATCGAAACAGTGCTCATCCATACCACCGATGAAGCCCCAAGGGTTACGCGCCGTTTCTAAGTAAACTGGCATACCACCCGCTTGGATTAACGCACCGTGGTGGTTCGATTTGTGGTTGTTACGGTCGACCAGTACCAAATCACCTTCAGTTACTAGCGCGTTACA
>NZ_JAWOQO010000056.1:0-2325 GCF_033337345.1 Vibrio sp. YT-18
GTTGGTTAGAATACCGGCCTGTCACGCCGGGGGTCGCGGGTTCGAGTCCCGTCCACTCCGCCACTTATATTAAGCCCTAGTCGAAAGACTGGGGCTTTTTCGTTTGGTCGTGTCCCCGAGAAATGCATTTACACATTGAAGGCGAGACAATACGACTTTCTTTACCCTTTTGGCACATGAGTTTCTCAGGAAGATGAGCCTGCTGCCTGCACTTCCAATTACTCCGAGTTTGTATCATGTCCTCGTTGAAAGATTGGCCATTTGAACAATGAGTCTTTATAACACTCGCCCTCAACCGTAATAGAATGAATAGTCTTCCGTACTGCGTGTTTTGTTAGCGTCTCTCTTAAACAATAATTTTCTACTTCTTATTTCTCAAACATTCATTGCTCCCATATTTAGAGCGAAACCGTCGTTGCGTGGATTGCGCAATTTCCCGAAATATAGTGAGGAAGAGAGCTAAGTCTTTCGAAAATTAATGCCTTTTAGAAAACTTTGTTTTCTTTGCTGAACTTGCTAGTAGCGATTAACCTAAGAGGAGTTCTTGAGGAGTATGTTTGATGATGCAACAAATAAAAAATGAAACGCTGAAATCTGTATTTAAGCAATGGTCTTCCGAAGAGGGAATTGTGGTCATCAACCCTGCAACTGAGCAAGAGTTAATTCGGTTAAAGCCTAGTACTCTTGATGAGTTAGATGATCTCATTGGTCAGTGCAAAACGGAGCAAGTCCGTTGGGCTAAATTAAGTGCCAAAGAGCGCTCTCGTCGTTTGAGGGGGTGGTATCAACTACTTCTTGATAATGCAGAAGACATAGCCACGATTATTACCTTAGAGCAGGGTAAACCTTTAGCTGAGAGCAAAGGGGAAGTGATGTATGGTGCCTCTTTTGTCGAGTGGTTCTCAGAAGAAGCAAAACGTGCTTATGGCGAAGTTATTCCTGCCCCCACGACAGATAGACGTCTATCTGCAATTCGCCAGCCTGTGGGAGTATGCGCTGCAATTACACCTTGGAACTTCCCTATTGCGATGATTACAAGAAAAGCAGCACCAGCCCTAGCGGCAGGTTGTGGCATGTTGATCAAGCCATCAGAGCTTACCCCTCTCACTGCAATTGCTGTTGTTGAATTAGCTTATCAGGCTGGTATCCCTAAAGAACTGCTTTCTGTCGTGGTGTCGGAGCAGGCTGCTGAGTTTGGTCAAGTACTAAGTACTGATCCTAGGATTCAGAAGATCTCTTTTACGGGGTCTACGCGCGTTGGGAAAATTTTGATGAAGCAAGCCAGTGATTCAGTCAAGGCGGTGTCGATGGAGTTGGGTGGTAATGCGCCTTTCATCGTGTTTGAAGATGCAGACTTAGATGAGGCTGCGGAAGGGCTTGTCGCGTCGAAGTTCCGTAATGCAGGGCAAACATGTGTTTGTACCAATCGGCTATATGTTCATAAAAATGTAAAACAAGCTTTTATTGATAAAGTATTGTCGAAGTTAAGCAAACTAAAGCTTGGAAATGGTTTAGAGAAAGGTGTCACATTAGGTCCTGTTATTACGATGGCCTCTAAGCATCGACTAGAGGCGGTGATCGATCAAGCTGTACAAGAAGGAGCCTCTATTGCTAACTCTCTACAGAGACGGCCTGGTCGCTTTATGGAGCCCGTTCTTTTGGATAGTGTGACGCAGAATATGTCGATTGTTCAGCAAGAGCTATTCGGGCCTGTGTTGCCTATTGTTACCTTTGAAAATGATTATCAAGTTCTCGAAATGGCGAACGATACAGAATATGGTTTGGCTTGCTATTTCTATACGAATAGCTTGAAGCGTATTGTGACTTTTAGTGAAGGTTTAGAGTACGGCATGGTTGGAGTGAATGAAGGGATCATCTCTACTGAAGTGGCTCCATTTGGTGGAGTTAAAGAGTCGGGTGTTGGACGGGAAGGTGCTAAGCAAGGACTCGATGAATATCTGGAGACAAAGTATATTTGTCTTGGTGGTTTAAGCTGATTTCAGAGATGGCCGATTGAATTAAAAAGCTAGGTTTTTACCTAGCTTTTTTTTAGTTGAAAGGCATACCATTTGCCACACGCGTTTGTGGTTAATATTTTCTGGTTACTTAGTGAGTCGATAGCTAGCTTGCGGTAAGCGGTTTTTAATAATCAAAGCGCTTATGTTATTTCGTTATGGAGTAGTAGGAGAGAGCTTAGCTTTAAACTAATACAAAAAAGCCGCATCAAGTGATGCGGCTTCTTCTAATATGGCTCCTCCTGCTGGGCTCGAACCAGCGACCTGCGGATTAACAGTCCGTCGCTCTACCAACTGAGCTAAGGAGGAA
>NZ_JAWOQO010000057.1:0-2287 GCF_033337345.1 Vibrio sp. YT-18
CTGCGTTCTTGGAAGTGCTCATCTGCTGACTATCTCATGATTGAATTTGAATCGTAACAACTTTCAAGCAACTCTGCGAGGAGCCTTATTGTGCGCCCAACGTTTGACTTAGGCATCACTGCGTGTTCGCTCGAATGCCTGGCGTGTTTGAACCATGTACACGGCTGGACCATCTGGGGTGGTTACGGTACCTTGCTTCTCAAACCCCGCTTTCTCGTAGCATCGGATCGCTCGCAAGTTGCTCGGCGACGGGTCCGTTTGGATCTTGGTGACCTCGGGATCATTGAACAGCAACTCAACCAGAGCTCGAACCAGCTTGGTTCCCAAGCCTTTGCCCAGTTGTGATGCATTCGCCAGTGACTGGTCTATTCCGCGTACTCCTGGATCGGTTTCTTCTTCCCACCATCCGTCCCCGCTTCCAAGAGCAACGTACGACTGGGCATACCCAATCGGCTCTCCATTCAGCATTGCAATGTATGGAGTGACGGACTCTTGCGCTAAAACGCTTGGCAAGTACTGTTCCTGTACGTCAGCAAGTGTCGGGCGTGCTTCTTCTCCGCCCCACCACTCGACGATATGAGATCGATTTAGCCACTCATAGAGCATCGCAAGGTCATGCTCAGTCATGAGGCGCAGTGTGACGGAATCGTTGCTGTTGGTCACGATGCTGTACTTTGTGATGCCTAACGCCTGAATTAAGCCGCGCCGCGAAGCGGCGTCGGCTTGAATGAATTGTTAGATGCCAACCCGGTCAATGTGCGCTGACCTTGGATAGCAGGTTTAGAACGGCGACGCCACTGACGATAAGTCCCATGCCAATGAACGCCCAGAAGTCTAGTTTTTGGCCATGGAAAATCCAAGCAATAGCTGCCACAAGCACGATGCCAAGCCCAGCCCATACAGCGTAAGCAATACCGACCGGAATGGACTTGAGCGCGAGAGACAAGAAATAGAACGCAAGCCCGTAGCCAGCCACAACTACAACGGAAGGAACTAACCTAGTGAATCCATGGCTAGACTTCAGTGCGGAAGTTGCGATGACCTCGCCAAAGATTGAAACAGCCAGAAATATCCAGTTCTTCACGCGCAATCTCCTCTACGGTATGAAGGAGAAATTGTAGTGGCTATGAGTTGCCAAAAACAGTCTTGCGGCTATCGATTTTCTGTGAGCATACGCAACGCCAAATCTGGCATCTAACGCCCGCCTAAGGGGCTGGCAACGCATGACACTAAACCCAAACACAACAGCCGTAACCACCACAGCTCATTGGGACTGGAAACGCCACGCGTTGACAGTCCCTCTTGAGGCGTTTGTTATGTGTGTGTTCAAACCATCAAATTTAGTCAGGAACTACTATTAAACCTAATTGCTCTAAAAGTTGTTCTTGCTGCCACGAACAGATTTTTACACCTGTAAGGTCAACTTTCCGAGGGTCTAAACCATACAACTCCGAGTGGCTCAAATCACAACCTTGCAACCTACACTGGCTCCAACACCCTTCAGAAAATACTCCCCGACTTAAATCAGACTCTTTAAATGATGCACCACTCAGATTTGCGCCAATCCATCTATTCTCAAACAAATCACACTTTTCGATACACTGCCTTTCAAAGTTGGCGTATGAAAGATTACAACCTGTTATATAAGCTGAACAAAAATACATTCTGTTCGATACCTGATTCATGAAGCTAGCTTGAGCAAAATTGGCACCCTTTAAATCGCATTCTCTGAACTCGATACCAAAACAATTTGCACCTTTGAAATACGACATTGAAAGACTGCAGTTTTTAAAAGATGCATCTCTAAGATCCGAGTAAGAAAAATCACACCCCTCTAATTCACCTCGTTCAATGAAAGAACAATCTACAAATTGTGTATCGCGGAGGTTCGCTCGTTTAAAGGAACAGCAGAAAAATTTGCAATTTTTAAAATACTGACCACTCATGTCTTGATGTGAAAAGTCTGCTTGTACATATAACTGGTCTGTTTTATCCATTTTCTAGCCCTCTTTCTATTTGAGTCGAAGACTAACATTTACCAACCAGTTCTCAAGAAAAATAAACACCTTAAAAACAGCAACTTACAACCACTTAAAATCGCAAAAATAAGGTACCAAATTGACGCTCTAAGGCACTGTTTTTTAATTCACCCATGCCGCATGGCTAGAAAAAAGTTTTGATTAATCATGGCGCTTGCAAGAAAAACACATAACTTTGTTTTAGGGCGACTGCCCTGCTGCGTAACATCGTTGCTGCTCCATAACATCAAACATCGACCCACGGCGTA
>NZ_JAWOQO010000058.1:0-2108 GCF_033337345.1 Vibrio sp. YT-18
TCTTTTACAATTTTTCTAAGGCGGCGCAGTGTTCGGTCGTTGCGACTGCCAATCACTTTTGTCAGTAGCTTAGTTATCATTTTTCGTGAATCTCTCTTTATTCAGACCGTTCCCGATCTACTCATAATGCCTTCAGTCTCTGCCAGTTTGGAACTAAGAATACTGAGATAAATCATTTATCAAAGATATTGAGTTCAAACATCCATATTTCAAGGCTAAGTTTTGAAACAATGTGGCTTAGTGTAAGGATTTTTAATCGATACAACCATAAATAGACGTATTTGTTTGAAGCACTCTGAAGTTTTTACTTAAAGTGGTGACTGATTAGCCGATATTGCATACCGCAATATGTGTAATCCATCCAGAGCAAACTTTGCTTTTTACCTTGCTACATTGTAAAACTGAAGCTAAAGACGTTAATGTAAACTATACCTTGATAGAAAGCTGCTCTAGAATAGCTATATCTCAACAAAATTAGATTTTACCTATGCGTGATCACCGTCCAACCTCGACTGAAGATGTTATTGCTGAGTCACAGTTCAAGCAGATTCAAGAACATGCTGGAGAAATCTTACAGCTTAACCAAGCTTTGCAAGAGGTCTTACCCACGGGGACGGCCGATCATTGCCGAGTAGCGAATGTTCGTAACGGCCATCTATTGATCGATGTCTCTAGTGCCGCGATCAAAATGAAGATCGATTACGATCGCCTCATGATCCTAAATAAACTTCGTACTCAAGGCTTTGCCAAGCTGATGAGCGTTGAAGTGAGGATCAATCCTTCACTATATCGAAACCGCTTTCAACAAGACGACAGACCTAAGCGTCCACCACTAACCGAATCTGCAGCAAAGTCATTAATGACGATTGCCGACATGGCGCCACCGAAAATTCAAGAGCGTTTAAAACGATTAGCCGATATGGCAGAAAAGGAAGATCGTAAGTGAACGTTATTTCAATATGCTGAAAGCTTGAATGTTATTGATAAATCCAGGATTAAAGCCAAATAGCAAAAAACCAGGCATAAGCCTGGTTTTTTATTAATTCTAATGCCAAGTATTTACGCAAGCACCATATTTGGTTCTGCGAATGCTACTGGTGAGCCGACTTCTTCTTCGAATGTAGTCCACTCCCACGCTTCCTGATCTGCAAGAACAGCACGTAACAGTTGGTTATTTAAACCGTGGCCAGATTTAAAGGCACGGAATTCACCAATGATTGGGTGGCCACACATGTAAAGGTCACCAATCGCATCCAACACTTTGTGAGTCACAAACTCATTTTCAAAGCGTAGACCTTCTTCATTAAGAATACGGTAATCATCCAAAACGATAGCATTGTCAAAACTACCACCCAAAACTAGGTTTTGAGATTGTAGATATTCGATATCACGCATAAAGCCAAACGTACGTGCTCGAGAAATCTCACGAACAAAGCCTTTTGACGAGAAATCAAACAGCAAACGTTGCTCGTCTGATTCAATCGCTGGGTGATTAAACTCAATTTCGAAGTCCATACGGAAGCCGTTAAATGGTACAAATTCTGCCCATTTATCACCATCTTCAAAACGAACTGGCTTTTTGATGCGGATGAAGCGTTTTGGCGCATTTTGCGTTTCGATACCTGCTTGTTGTAGCAAGTATACAAATGGGCTTGCACTACCATCCATGATCGGAATTTCAGGTGCGTCTACTTCGACAACAATGTTATCGATGCCCATACCAGCAAGTGCCGCATTCAAGTGCTCAACAGTTGAAATACGCACACCTTCATCGTTTACCAATGCAGTACAAAGCATGGTGTCACGAACCGAAGCTGGATCAGCTGGAAAATCTACAGGTGGATTTACATCTGTACGACGGTAAATGATACCTGTATTTGCAGCAGCCGGGCGCAGAGTAAGTGTGACTTTACGACCAGAGTGGAGACCCACACCAGTTGTTTTCACTATTTCTTTCAGAGTACGTTGTCTGATCATCTGCTTGCCTCTCAAAAATTTGCTACAAAACACGGCCGTCTGTAACGTCGACCGTGAATGCTACCATAATTTTGAGCCATGTCAAATTTATGGGTTAAAGATTAATCAGCCTGACGACGCAAAAATGCCGG
>NZ_JAWOQO010000059.1:0-1973 GCF_033337345.1 Vibrio sp. YT-18
TCACGGTCTCGCGCAAGCGCACACACAAAAAGCTTAGATATGCAGACTTAGGAGCAGAAGCTGAGCAGCGAGGATCAATCAATCAATCAATCAATCAATCAATCAATTTTATTTATAAAGCCCAATATCACAAATCACAATTTGCCTCACAGGGCTTTACAGCATACGACATCCCTCTGTCCTTAGGACCCTCGCAGCAGATAAGGAAAAACTCCAAAAAAACCCTTTAACGGGGAAAAAAAACGGTAGAAACCTCAGGAAGAGCAACTGAGGAGGGATCCCTCTTCCAGGACGGACAGACGTGCAATAGATGTCGTACAGAACAGATCAGCATAATAAATTAACAGTAATCCGTATGACACAATGAGACAGAGAGAGAGAGAGAGAAAGAGAGAGAGAGATGCAGGTAATGACAGTAGCTTACAACAACATTATTGAAAGTAATAATATTATAGTTGTAGTTCTGGCTACTGTGGTACAATATGTTGAAAGTATGTATTAATATCTGGCAGTATACATGTGTGACAATAGTCATATGTGTATAATAACAGTAGAAGTATGACTAATGACTAATGATGGCAGCAGCAGCAGCAGGAGGCATCTGGCAGGACCACGGCAGCAGCACAACCACACACGTCACGCTGTCCAGGCACCGCTGCGATATGAGTTAATCTGAGAGACAGTGGAGCACAAAGGCTCCGGAGAAGAAGCCGAGTTAGTGACATCCAGAATGGCCGAGTTAGCAAGATGCAGTAATAGGACACAAGAGAGAGAGAGAGAGAGACAGAAACGGAGAGAAGGTGCCCGGTGTATTATAGGGGGTCCTCCGGCAGACTAGGCCTAAGTCAGCCTAACTAGGGGCTGGTACAGGGCAAGCCTGAGCCAGCCCTAACTATAAGCTTTATCAAAGAGGAAAGTCTTAAGTCTAGTCTTAAATGTGGAGACGGTGTCTGCCTCCCGGACCGTAACAGGAAGATGATTCCACAGGAGAGGAGCCTGATAGCTGAAGGCTCTGGCTCCTGATCTACTTTTGGAGACTTTAGGGACCACGAGTAACCCTGCGTTCTCAGAGCGCAGTGTTCTGGTGGGATAATATGGCACTATGAGCTCTCTAAGATATGACGGAGCTTGACCATTTAGAGCTTTATAAGTTAACAGTAGGATTTTAAATTCAATTCTGGATTTTACAGGGAGCCAGTGCAGAGAAGCTAAAACAGGAGAAATATGATCTCGTTTCTTAGTTCCTGTTAGTACACGTGCTGCTGCATTCTGAATTAGCTGGAGAGTTTTTAAGGACTTACTAGAGCTACCTGATAATAGAGAGTTACAGTAATCCAGCCTAGAGGTAACAAAAGCGTGGACCAATTTTTCTGCATCTTTTCGGGTCAGGATAGGCCTAATTTTCACAATATTACGCAGATGAAAAAATGCAGTCCGTGAGGTTTGTTTTAAATGAGAATTAAAAGACAAATCTTGATCAAATATTACTCCGAGGTTTCTTACGGTAGTGCTAGAGGCCAGAGCAATGCCATCTAGAGAAACTATGTCATCAGATAAAGAGTCTCTGAGTTGTTTGGGGCCAAGAACAATAACTTCAGTTTTGTCTGAATTTAACATCAGGAAATTGGTGCTCATCCAGGTTTCTCTGACTTTAAGGCAGTTATGGAGTTCAGTTAATTGTTGTTCTTCTGGCTTCATCGATAAATACAACTGTGTATCATCCGCATAACAATGGAAATTTATAGAGTGATTTCTAATGATGTTACCTAAAGGAAGCATATATAGAGTAAATAGGATTGGTCCGAGCACAGAACCTTGTGGAACTCCAAAACAAACTTTAGTACGTAGAGATGATTCATCATGAACATGAACGATCTGAAAACGATCAGATAAATCAGATTTGAACCCGCTTAGTGCAGAACCTTTTAGGCCAATTAAATGTTCCAGTCTCTGATTATCACTGTTCTTTTATC
>NZ_JAWOQO010000005.1:0-302638 GCF_033337345.1 Vibrio sp. YT-18
CGATGTTTGACGCCGCGTCTATTGCTAAGCAATTCGGGGATATGAACATTAAGGCGGATCTTGTTGAGAGCAGAGGAAAAATCATTGTCGCATTCAATGGGACAGATCAGAACGGGAAAGCACTCAAACATGCGTTTGTGAATGGCGCTCGTATCAACATGAACGGAAAAAATACTCGCTTAACTCATTTAAAGCAATGCAACCGGGTTTTAGCCCGAAATCTAGGGTTGCAAACTTTAAAGGTTCAGGAGCTTTAACGTTTGTTGTATCGGCGAGTATTGCTGCCAGTGACCTAGTGTTTAAAGATGATTACCACCTAGTGTATTGGTTTGGGAATGTTCGCTCTGACATGTTCAAATTTATACTCCAGAGCGCACATGGTGAGGCCGCGTTGTTTGCTGCTGCTTTCTTAGGTCAACCGATAATTATATGTGCAATTGCTGTAACAGCGACAAAACTTATTTAAGGACATGGACTGCATGGAATCCAAAAACGAGTCTAATCGACGCCCTCTTGCAGTGCGTAAAATCTCAGTTATCAAACGAATTGCTATTTGGCTGAGCCAAAAAAACATTACCCCTAACCAAATCTCACTGATGAGCATCCTCTTTGCCGCTATTGGCCTTGCTTTTGCAGCTAGTTATCGCTTCTGGCCTACGCCAATTTGGTTAGTGCTGTTCGCTCTGATGGTTCAAATGCGGTTATTGTGCAATCTATTTGACGGAATGGTCGCTGTAGAAGGTGGGAAGAAAACCCCTGCTGGTGAGTTGTTTAACGATGTTCCAGACCGTATTGCCGATCCGCTGTTGATTATCGCTGCTGGTTTCGTTGCTCATTCAGCATTTTCTATGCCTCTAGCTTGGATTGCGGCACTATTAGCGGTACTCTCAGCTTACATTCGCGTTTTGGGTGTTAGCATGGACTGCTCGGCCGACTTTCGAGGACCAATGGCTAAGCAGCATCGAATGGCCCTACTCACAGTAACTCTTTTAGTAATGGCGATTAACCATTGGTTTACGTTATCACTTGGCATTTATTTGATGGACATATCGCTTGCAATCATGGTAATTGGCTGTGCTGTAACTTGTTGGCGTCGTTTGGTATGTATTTTTAATGCTAAAAAAGAACTCGCTAACTTATTATTGAACCATGAAAAAAATCATCAGGCCAAGCATTCTAAGTCTCTAACAGCCAACGAGACAATCGATAAGGCGGTAGGTGAAACTAACCATGATTAATATCCCTACGCATTCGTTATACATGATGGCCGCCATCACACTCGTACTAGTGATTGGCACTTTGGTTTACCTGTATTTGTCACGCCATAATCTTAATAAGGATTACCACGAGCTTAAACTTCGCATTCGTTCTTGGTGGTGGATGATCGGAATCGTCTTTGTTGTGCTCTATCTGCCCACTCAATACACGCTGATTTCTGTCGCCTTTTTGAGTTTTATGGCGCTGAAAGAGTTTCTCTCTGTAGTACCAACGCGCATGACAGATCGACGTGTGATCTTCTGGGCTTACCTTTCGATCCCGTTTCAATACTACTGGTTATCAATCGGTTGGTATGGCATGTATATCATCTTTATTCCTGTCTTCACCTTCCTCTATCTTCCAATGGTCGCGGTGCTGATTGGTGATACCAAAGGTTTCATTCGCTCAGCAGGTATCATTCACTGGGCGCTAATGCTGACGGTATTTTGTGTTAGTCATATGGCATATTTATTGGTATTGCCCAGCAAGAATCCAGAGACCGGTTCAATGGGAATGCTACTGTTCTTATTGGTATTCACTCAGTTTAGTGATGTTTGTCAATACGTATGGGGTAAGAGCTTCGGTAAACACAAAATCGTACCGAAAGTCAGTCCAAACAAAACATGGGAAGGCTTTATTGGTGGTGCGGCAACCATCATCATCACTAGCTATTTTGTGGCACCTTACCTGACACCATTAACTTCAGTTCAAGGTTTAGTTGCAGGGATGATTATCGCCTTGAGTGGCTTTATTGGCGATTTGGTAATTTCATCGGTTAAACGTGACTTACAAATTAAGGATACCAGCCAGTTTATCCCCGGCCATGGCGGCATTTTAGATCGTATTGATAGCCTGATGTTCACCGCCCCCTTATTCTTCCACTATATTTATTACCTCTACTACTAAGAAGACGATATGAAAATTTTAAAAGTTTTGTTCGTCTTGCTGTTTGTGAAACCACTGGTGTTTGTTGGTTTGGGGCTCAACATCATTAATCGGCAAAATCTGCCAAGCAATGGTCCTATGGTGGTCGCGGCTAACCACAATAGTCATCTCGATACTTTGGTATTACTGGCACTCTTTCCTATCAGTATGGTACATAAGGTGCGTCCTGTGGCAGCAGCCGATTACTTTCTCAAAAACAAAGTATCAGCATGGTTATCACTCAATATTTTGGGCATTATTCCCATCCATCGTTCACCGAGTAAAAGCGAGCGGCATACTGTATTTGATGAGTGCCATAAGGCACTTAATCAAGGAGATATCTTGATTATCTTTCCTGAAGGTAGTCGCGGTGAACCTGAAACTATGAGCGGGTTAAAGAAAGGGATTTATCACTTAGTTAATGAACATAAAACTTGTCCTGTCATTCCGGTGGTGATGCGCGGATTAGGTCGAGCGCTCCCTAAAGGAACAGCGATGCTTGTTCCTTTTAACTGTGATGTTGTATTGGGAGTGCCAATCGCGAGGTTTGAAAATGCAGATGACTTTCTAATAACCATGCAAGTTGAATATCAACAGCTTGCACAAGCATGTATTGTGACTAACCACGAAGAGTAGATACGTTCTAGCTCGACAGTACTCCATTATCGTTTAAAGCAAGAGCCCCAAAAACTTAGGGAATCCGTTTGTCTTACTAGATCCGAACCAGCAATTTTGGACACTGAATTAAGTAATTTTCTATACTTGAAGTTACTCGTACATTACTAATTTAAGTAGAAGTTCTAAGTAACTTTGCCCACCTGCAAGCTATAGTATTTTCTCAAGCTATATTAAGTTCTTAAAACCGCAGAGCTTAAATAGTGTGGTTAAGCCTTTGATTCGGATGTGGCCTGCCTTTGTAATCTCTTTCCCCAAAATACAATGTGTTTTGTTTTACAGGAGTCAGAATGCCTGACTCCTTTTCCCTTTGCTTGTCGTGAGCTCTACCATCTTGGTCGTAGAGTATTGGTTATCGAAATCATTAACTCATGTTAGTGAAAGGAAGTTCCTGAACCCTATAGTGCTTCTTTCACCAATCTTCTGTTTGGGCCATTATCTCTAACATCCAGACGCGAAATAGCATAAGATACACGGCCTTTACTAGCACTGAGCCACTCATCGTAATGACAGATAAAACACAGCAAGCGACATTTGCCGATCTTGGCCTGATTCCAACCTTAGTCGAGCGACTAGAAGCGTTAGAATACAGCCAACCGACGCCCATTCAATCCCGTTCTATTCCTGATATCCTTGAAGGGAAAGATATTATTGGTGGTGCCAATACGGGGTCTGGTAAAACCGCTGCTTTTTCGCTGCCAATCTTGCAAAAAATTGTTCAGCAAGACGAATCAAACAATCGCCGTGGTAACTTCGTTTCTCACCTGATTTTAGTTCCAACTCGTGAGTTGGCATCACAGGTGGCATACAACGTCAAATCTTACTCATACCATCTTCGAGATAAGATCAAAACGGTTGCCGTATTTGGTGGTGTATCGGTGAACCCACAAATGCTGGCGCTTCGTGGTGGCTGTGACATCATTGTTGCAACGCCGGGTCGATTACTTGATCTGGTATCCAGTAACGCGATTAAGTTGGACCAAGTAAAAACGCTCGTGCTCGATGAAGCTGATCGTATGTTGAGTTTAGGATTTACCGAAGAACTGAATAAGATTCTTGCGTTACTCCCAGAGAAGAAACAGACGCTGTTATTTTCTGCAACTTTCCCTGATAAAGTCACGACGCTGGCTCAGCAGTTGCTCCGCGACCCTGTTGAAGTTCAGTTGCAGAGCGCAGAAGCCAGCACTTTGGTGCAGCGCGTGTTTAGTGTAAATAAAGGTGATAAGACGGCGGTACTCGCGCACTTAATCAAACAGCATCAGTGGCGACAGACTTTGATTTTTGTGAATGCTAAGAATGCCTGTAACCATTTAGCTCAAAAGCTATCAAAACGCGGTATTACCGCTGAAGTTTTCCATGGTGATAAAGGGCAGGGCGCTCGTACTCGTGTCCTTGACGGTTTTAAGTCTGGCGAGATTCAAGTTCTTATTGCCACCGATATCGCAGCACGCGGCCTTGATATTGAAAAACTTCCAGTGGTGATTAACTTCGATCTTCCGCGTAGCCCTGCTGATTATATGCATCGAATCGGTCGTAGTGGTCGTGCTGGTGAAGTAGGTTTAGGGTTATCTCTTATCGATTACGACGACTACCACCATTTCAAAGTGATAGAAAAGAAAAATAAGTTCCAACTTGAACGCGAGCAGGTAGTCGGTTTTGAAGTGGAAGACGATCAGAGTGAAGCTTACTTTTTACCAATGAAGCCGCGAGCGAAGCCAGCAGGTACGGGTAAAAAGAAGAAAAAGCGTAATCAATAGAAAACGTAAACTACATGTGAGTTTACTTACGGGAGTTGCTGGAGAAAGGGAATGCTCACTAGCTTGAGTCTTCGCTTCTAGCCATTCCTTTAAAGAACAATAGAGCCCTGCTGGAACTACCAGTAGGGCTCTATTGCTTTTCAAGATAGTGTTATTGGCGACGAGCAGGGCGTCCGCGAGGTGAACGCTTTTTAAATGCAGACGCTGCTTTAGCTTGTGACTTAAGAATAGAGTCAACGGTTAGTGGCATAGGTTCTTTAGGTTCAAGGCCATGAGGGAACGTACGAGCTCTTGGCGGTAAGTTGTATTCTTCTTCGCTCGCGCGTGGCATGCGCTTAAAGCGATAAAGGTAAAAGTTTTCTAATTTTTCTCTCGCCCATTCGGTTTTCTTTAAATACTTCACGCTACTTGCAATCGAAGGCTTAGTGTTAAAGCAATTAAAACGCATTGCTGTATCTAGAATGTCCCAGCCGTAAAAATCTACTAACTCTTGCAACATAGTCTCTAGCTTTAACCCGTGCAGTGGATTGTTCTGTTGCAGCTCGATTCTCTCTTCGTCAGTCATCATTTTTAAGGGCCTTACTCATTAAAGGGCGGAGTTTAACAAAGTATACAATGCAGAGATATCGATAGTTACTTTGCGATGGATGCGAGCACAGTGCTCTCTACCTTGAAAGTATAAATAGGAATTAGCCGTTCTACTTGGATCTCTGCTCAAAAATGACTCAGAAAAGTTCAAGCGTCCTAGCTCGATGTTAAATTATTGTATAATAAGTGAGATTCTTGTTGTTCTTTTACTAATGTCTAATATTCCTACCCATAGCAACACATGCTTAATAAGCTCAAAATCAAAATTGGTTCATGCCGCTTTCTTAGTATGGCCTAGAAGTTTGATGTGGGTGTTGTCTCGTATTGGTCGAAGGTCTGTCTACCAAGCGAAACTCTAGTTGACGTAGTTCAACGTTGAAACATAAAAGGATGACTCAATGTCTGACAAAAGTAAGACTTTTTACAGGGATGTGCGCAAAAAACCGCATGAATTTGAAAGCCGAGAAGACTTTCTAAATCATGATTTAACCGTCATGAGTTTCCGTCGCTGGGGAATTCATTTGCCTTCACGTGATTACAGTATTGAAATCGAAGACTGGGTACCGGCATTAGCAGCAACCATTGGTAAAGTGGTTATGGTCACTGCCATGGTTTCCGCTTTTGCTGCTCAGTTTGGTTTATCTCCGGAATTCATTGCAGAAAACGTGCGTTACGAATTACTTATCGCTGGAGCCCTGTTCGTCATACTGTTTTCTGCCATCCTAAACCCGAATGCAAACTTAGCGGGAACCCATGGCCCAATGATACCGCTGATTCCTATGATTGCAGCTGCAGGAGGGCACCCTCTCGCGCTAGGTTTGATGGTGTGTGTTTTTGGGTTAATTCTCGCCTTAACCAAAGGTGGCTCTAAACTCATGACTCTTACTGGTATCGGGGTTCGAGGAGGGTTGTTGATCTACCTTGGTGCCGTTGGGTTGCTCGGGCAAATTAATAAGACGGAAGCGTGGGCTGCAAGTACGGACCAAGGTTACATTTCGTTTGTGGTCATAGGCCTAACCGTTATGGTTTACGCTTACTTAGCCAAGATCAATAAACGTTGGCTCGCTATCCCATTGTGCTCTGCACTCGCGGGTATTGTTGCTTATTTGATGGGCGCTGAGTTTGCTTTTACCACAGAACCGGGCCTACCTAATTTCAGTCCATTCTACTGGTGGGGGGAAGATACAGGCTGGCAGCTAGGCTGGCCAACCCTAGAGCACTTTATTGCCGTGACTCCATTTGCTCTACTGGCAGTCGCTATGTGGTCCCCTGATTATCTCGGCCATCGTGTGTTTCAAGAACTTAACTACCCAAAAGAAGCGAAAGGTGTACTCATGGATGTCGACGACACGATGGTCGGAGCATCTGTTCGTCAGGGGGTTGGTTCACTCTTAGGGGGCGGAAACCTAGCTTCTTCTTGGGGAACGTACATGATTCCTGCCGCAATTGCCAAGCGTCCTATTCCAGGTGGCGCTCTGTTGACGGGTTTCATGTGTATTGCGGCGGCGGTAATTGGCTACCCAATGGATCTAGCAATGTGGGAACCTGTTCTGCGCGTTGCTTTGATTGTGGGTGTATTCTTACCACTCCTTGAAGCGGGTATGCAGATGATCCATAAGCATAAAGATTCACTCAGTGCAGGTATCTGTATTTTTGCCTGCGCATTCGTTAATCCAGTCTTCGGTTGGGCAATCACGATGCTGTTGGATAACCTCGGGCTTATCGGCGACCATGAGCGTGCTAACGAACTATCGCGCAAAGATAAATATCTGATTCCTGGCACTGCGTTTATCGTTTGTGCAGGCTCCCTTGCTATTGTTGGTCAGCTTCCAGGCATTCCAGCTCTTATCGGTTAATCGAATTATGCTCTAAAGGTATAGTGAGAGCAGTGAGTAAAGGGACTTGCTTCTTAAAATAGTAGACAAAAACAAAAAGCTACCTAGTACCAGGTAGCTTTTTGCATGTAGGGTTAGGCTACGGAGTTAGGCTATATGAGTGATTCAATGCCGTATTTTGCGCCGTAGTGTTCAACGACAAAATCAATGTCTTTGTCACCACGGCCTGATAAGTTGATCAAAATCGAGCCGGTTTCTCCTTGCTGTGCGAGTTTAATTGCGTAAGCGACAGCGTGTGAGGATTCAATAGCAGGGATTATTCCCTCTTCACGAGACAGCTCAAAGAAGGCATCAATCGCTTCGTCATCACTGATTGAGCCGTAATTGACACGGCCAATGTCTTTTAAGTAACTATGCTGAGGCCCAACCGATGGGTAATCCAAGCCACTTGCTACAGAGTACACTTCCTGAGGTTCGCCTTGCGCATCTTTAAGCATGTAAGACTTAAATCCGTGCATGATACCTGGCTCACCGAGTGTGAGTGTTGCAGCATGCTCGCCAACCTTTTGCAAAGAGCGGCCCGCAGGTTCAACGCCGTGAATGGCGACTTGTTCATCCTCTAAGAAAGCAGTAAATAGCCCCATCGCGTTAGAACCACCTCCAACGCATGCGACGAGATTATTGGGTAACTTGCCGGTCATTTCTTTGAATTGAACTTGTGCTTCGTTACCGATAATTGATTGGAAATCTCGTACCATTTTAGGGAATGGGTGAGGGCCAACGACAGAGCCTATCGCATAAAGTTGTGTATCAGGATCTTTCAGATAAGCTTCGAATGCAGAATCTACCGCTTCTTTGAGAGTCTTGCGCCCATGAGTGGCAGGAATGACATTAGCACCAAGGATTCTCATGCGGACGACATTCGGATGCTCTTTGGCGATATCAACTTCACCCATGTAAATATCGCATTTCAAGCCAACCAATGCCGCGGCTGTAGCAAGCGCAACACCGTGTTGCCCTGCGCCAGTTTCAGCAATCAGTTTCTTCTTACCCATCTTTTTAGCGAGAATGGCTTCCCCTAAGCAGTGGTTAATTTTATGTGCGCCTGTATGGTTTAAGTCTTCGCGCTTTAGGTAGATGTCTGCTCCGTATTTTTTAGACAAGTTTTCCGCATGGAAGATTGGGCTAGGTCGTCCAACAAAGTGCTTATATAGGCGAGCGAGTTCCGCTTTAAATTCAGGATCTTTGCTGCATTCCTCATAAGCTGCGTTGATGTCATGCATGATTTGTTCAAGCTCAGGTGGAACAAAGCTACCACCGTATTCACCAAAGTATCCTTCTTCGTTGGGCATAGTGAGATCAAACGAGTTTTTCATTATTTACATCCTAGTTAACGAAAGTATTGATACTTTATACCCAAAATTTGGAAGAGGTTGTGTGATCAGTTGCTTAAATAACAATTGTAGAGCTAGTGAACTAGTTAAAAAGTACAGCTTGGGTAGGGGATAATAGTTGGGATGTAGAATCAGGTGGTTTGAATAGGTGCAAAAAAGCCTCGAGAGATCCTAGGCTGTCATAAGAACCTCTCGAGGCAAACAGAGTGCTGGAAATACACTCTGCGATGGTGTCTGGAAACAAAAATTAGATTCGTTTCCTTTGTCAGATGTTAGGGTTTTAGAATGAGTCGATGTCAGCGAAATGTCACAAGTTAATTGCGGTATTAAAAGCTTATTTTTTATTTTTGATTAATGGATTAGAAAGTAACCTAAAACAGGCTAACCTACCGAGTGTTCCGCGTCTTTTAAGTTGAACATGATCTTTCTTTGTCTCGAATCGGCGTCTTTAACCAACACGTGCACTTTGGTCCCTAAAGTAAACGTGGCGCTCTGGCTGGAAATTTTTTGTTTGACTACATCAAATTCGAACTCACCATTTTGGAAACTTGATAAAGGAATGAGACCTTCGATTCGGTTCCTCTAACTCAACAAATCCCGCGAAGTATGTGACTCCAGACGCTGTCCCTATGAAGTGTTGTCCGATAAATGGCTTCATGTAATGACATTTCAGTGCTGACTCAACCTCTTAGCTAGGGATTATGTGCTCGTAGTTATTAGAATTTATTGATTGAGCAGATATATTTAATTTCATTTTTTCTCTTATATTCGCCAATCGCTTTTATTTTATAAACTTTATTTTTATGAGCAAAGCATGAGGCGAAGTGATTCAGATATAAATGAGATTAATTTAGCCAAACTGGAATTGCAAGGTAGGCTGTGTGATTACCTAAAGATGTATACCAAAGTGACTTTATTGAAAGTAATTAATGATGGTGTGGGAGAGGTAAGTGATTTGGGTATATAAACTTAGATAGAGAATAGTAAGGGCAGTAATAAGTGGAAGGGGATGGTGGCACCAACAACGTTGATGCCACACAAAGAATTACAGTGCAGTTACTTCAGCAGCTTGTAAACCTTTGTTACCTTGTTCAACAACGAACGATACTTTTTGGCCCTCAGTAAGAGTTTTGAAGCCTTCAGAAACAATAGAACGGAAGTGAACGAATACGTCATCACCACCATTGTCTTGAGAAATAAAACCAAAACCTTTAGTTTCGTTGAACCATTTTACTGAACCAGTTAATTTATTAGACATAGATACCTCTATATTTGATTGTTTTAAATATTGAATTTTTAGCTAATATCAAGTGCTACTATATGATTTTAGAGATAACTATTTTGTCGCAGGAACGTAAACGAGGAATTCGATGTGGAACTGAGAGAAACTTTGATCTTTAATTACATTAATAGCTCTTTCCGTAAGAGCTGATGTGCAGTATACCGACAAAATTAATAAAGGCTAGCCTTTTCTTTTTTATTTTTTGAGTACACCAAGCGCATTGCTTTCAAAGCATACGCTTGGTGTATAAGACGGCGTGATGTTATAGGTGGTGTCGAGCGCTTAGTGTTTTCTGGTTGGGCCGTTACGAACGATGTCTTTACCATTGTCATATACGTGCTGCGAAACCCAGCGACCGAGGAGTAATTGGTGCTTTTCTCCTAATACGGCAACAAATGGACGACCATCGGTATTAGAGGTGGCTAGCGCAACGCCAGTGACACCTTCAAGGCCCAGAGCGCCGCTTTCTACTAAATGCAGAAATGCCTCTAACTCTTCAATCGTTTCGATTACATGGTTATCAATATTCATTGTATTCAATCTCTTCGAATTGCATTGCGGTCGCGTACTCTACCTAAGTTAAGCGTGGAAACCAAGTTTCTGCGTGAGTCATGTAATAAGAGAGCTTCGCCCTGCCATTAATCATCGATAGTTAGTCTCGATAGTCCGGAACTTGCCTAGATTTAATAAGTCTGAAAACACTCTCTGGTTAGACATGAGTCACATAATGTTGTCTGGTTTATCTCATCAATACTTTTGCTATTGGATGGGGGGAAGGGGAGTGCAATAATTTGTAAAACTCTTTTCCTAAAGGCTGTTATGAAGAAAGTCCTGATTACCGGTTTTGAACCTTTTGGTGGTGACGCCATTAACCCCGCCTTAGAAGCGGTCAAGCAATTAGAGGCTGCGGCCATAAAAGGCGGTGTGATAGTTACTTGCCCAGTCCCCGTAGTTCGATATGACTCGGTGAAAGTCGTTATTGAAGCAATAGAAGCGCACCAGCCAGACTGTGTAATTACTGTAGGTCAAGCGGCCGGGCGTAGCGCGATAACCCCAGAGCGTGTCGCAATTAATGTCGATGATTTTCGTATTCCAGATAACGCTGGTCATCAGCCGATTGATGAACCCGTGGTGGCTGATGGTCCTGATGCTTACTTCTCGACACTACCGATAAAGCGTGTTGTGCAAACATTGCAAACGCAGGGTATACCTAGCCAGATTTCCAACAGTGCTGGAACATTTGTATGTAACCACCTTTTTTATGGCATCCAACATTACTTGAAAGACAATCCGATTCGTCACGGGTTTGTTCATATTCCATTATTGCCAGAACAAGCAGCAGGTGGCAGTCAGCCTTCTATGTCTCTGGAGATGATAGTCGAAGGGCTAAGGCTGGTGGCGCAAGTTTGTATTGCCAATGAAAACGACATATTGGTCAGCGGCGGGTCGATTTGCTAGTAAGTGTTTTAAAATCCAGTAAGTATATGAAAGATAATAATAAGCTCGTCGTTTGATGTTGTAGTAAATGTTAGCTTTGTCAAATTTCACAAGTAGCGAAAGGAGTAGCATTGAATAGTCAGGTTGGATGTTGTTCAAACTGACATTCCTCTAGTACAGGAGGTGTTAGGGGGCTAACTTTACGAAAGGCGAGTTATTATGAAAAGCAACAAAAGTAAGTCAATCGCACTTATCTCTGTCGTTGTTTTCGCGTTGGCTATTGCTGCGCTTAAATTCGAAAACACGCTCGGAGTTCTTCCCATCGTAGTAGCTATTATCGCGTTTTTTACCTGCGTTATTTATACCGGTAGGTACTTGTCCGATATGAAGCGTTCAGAGTTGATAAGTCAACCCAAACAAGCTCGAAAAATGTGTGCCAACGCATCACGCAATGAGCTTGATGAGTGCGATAAAAAGCGTTGAAGCGAGTCACATTCTCCGTATACTTTGCTGGAGCATTAATGCACTAACGTGTCGGAGATAAGCATGTCAAATCGAGTACCAACCAACATACTGACCGGATTTTTGGGTGTCGGTAAAACGACCACGATTTTAAATCTACTGAAGAACAAACCGGAAAAAGAAAACTGGGCGGTTTTGGTCAATGAATTTGGTGAGATTGGCATCGACGGTGCATTGATGACCGACCAAGGCGCGCTGATTAAAGAAGTGCCAGGTGGTTGTATGTGCTGCACTGCGGGTGTGCCGATGTCGGTAGGTATCACCGCATTATTGCGTCAAAAACCGGACCGTTTATTGATTGAGCCAACAGGCCTTGGTCATCCAAAACAGGTTATCGCGACGCTTACCTCACAGCAGTATGAACCTTACGTTGATCTTAAAGCGACGATTGCCTTGGTTGATCCGCGTAACTTAAGTGATGAAAAGTATCTTTCTAACCAAAACTTCGTGGACCAGTTAGACAGTGCAGATGTGGTTATTGGTAGTAAGGTTGACCTATGTTCCAGCCACGATCTTGATGTGTTTAATGACTGGGTGACGGACCAATCCCCTTCAAAAGTATTCAGTAAGCTTATTCATGACGGTGAGTTACCGATAGAAGTCTTGGATATCGAGCGGGTTTACGGCAGCGCTTCTTCCCATATCGAGTCACATCATCATGACCACGCTCATCAAGAGCCTCAATTCCAGTTGGCGCCTGGTGAAGCCTTTGTGCGCAAAGAGAACAAAGGGCAGGGTTATTTTAGTTGTGGGTGGTTGTTTGGGGCAGAGTATAAGTTTGATTTTGAAAAGCTTTTCTCTATGCTTTCGGACTTGACCGCAGAGCGTGTTAAAGCAGTGGTCAATACGGATCAAGGTTGTTACGCGTTTAATGTTGCCAACCGAGTCGTGTCGGTGAATGAAATCAGCTTAGAAGGGTTTGAATCACGATTAGAAGTGATAGATTCTCAGCTGTTGCCATGGGATGAGCTTGAGCGAATTCTCCTTCAGTTATCTGGCATCAAACATTAAATTGCGCAAAGGTTAAACGAAAACGGTGAACCACTGATATATCTGTGCTCACCGTTTTTTCTTTTGTAGGATTTCAATGAGAAAAGTGAGATAAATCACTCAAATTCGGGTATAGTGCACGGCTAAATTTTTAAAGCTATTTTTAGTGGTTTGTTTAAGGAATACGCTCAATGTCATTTTCATCTCAAGGTTTTGCGCCAGAAGTGGTTAAAGCACTGGCAGAATGCGGTTATGAAAAGTTAACGCCAATTCAACAGAAGGCGATTCCAATGGCTCGCAAAGGCCATGATATTTTCGCTACAGCACAAACAGGTACTGGTAAAACGGCTGCGTTTTCTCTGCCTATGATTCAGCAGCTGCTAGACAGTAACCGTAGCGCTTCTCGTAAGACTGCTCGCGCACTTATCTTGGCTCCAACTCGTGAGCTTGCTGAACAAATTGCTGACAACATCAAAGCTTACACGAAGTACACGAACCTGTCGGTGGCTGCGATTTTCGGTGGCCGTAAAATGTCTTCTCAAGTAACGGCATTAGAAAACGGTGTAGATATCCTAGTGGCTACACCAGGTCGATTGGAAGAGCACATTGAACAAGGTAATGTCTCGGTCGCACACTTAGAGTTTTTAGTGTTTGATGAAGCAGACCGTATCTTGGACATGGGCTTTATTCACGCAGTACGTAAGATCATGCTAGATGTGGATACTGATCCGCAAATTATGATGTTTTCAGCAACGACTTCGAGCCAACTAAATCTGTTAGCAAAAGATATCCTGCGTAAGCCTAAGCGTATTGAAGTTGAGCGAGCGAATACGACAGCACAGACAGTTGCTCACGTGTTATATCCAGTTGATCAAGAGCGAAAAACGGAACTGCTTTCGGAGCTGATTGGTCGTAAGAACTGGAAACAAGTGTTGGTATTTGTGAACTACAAAGAGACCGCAAACGAAGTAGTAAAAGAGCTGAAACTTGATGGTATCAAAGCGGTGGTTTGTCATGGTGACCGTGCTCAAAGTGCTCGTCGTCGTGCGTTAGAAGAGTTCAAGTCCGGTAAAGCACGTGTCATGGTGGCTACCGATGTCGCTGCTCGAGGTCTAGATATTGAAGATTTACCTCACGTTGTGAACTATGACATGCCTTTCCTAGCGGAAGATTACGTTCACCGAATTGGTCGTACAGGCCGTGCAGGTAAACAAGGTCATGCCGTTTCATTTGTAAATCGAGATGAAGAACTCACGGTTGTTCAGGTTGAAAATTTAATCCAGCAGCGAATTCGGCGTATTGAGCTTGCTGGCTATGAACCAAAACAGCGTGAATCTTACATTGAAAAGCTGCACTCAAAACCAGCATTCAAGAATCGTCAAGGTCGTCGTAATAATCCGAACCAGTCGGCAACAGACCAAGGGTCGGCAGAGCGTCGTCTTGCTATGGTGAAGCGCCTGAAAGCGCGTCGTGGCGCAAAGTAAATTACATCAGTTTGTGATGAAAAGAGCCCCTCAATTGAGGGGCTCTTTTTGTTTGCCGTTTCGCGTTAATTTAGGCCAAGCATATTGGGTTCACCACGATAAATAATGCGATCGTTTCCTCGGTGAATACCAAACGTAACTGTAACAGGTGGATTTTCCTCTTCACTTGTAGAGCTATCCCAGTCGTATTTCAGCCAAGGGATGCGATTGCCTGAGCTGTCTAAATCTAGGTGGAATTGTATTTGCTCGCGCGCTGAGTCAATTTGGCTTGCAACGATATCGGTCATTCTGCCAATACTCATCGTTCCAACGCCAGAAAGCAGGGCGTTGTTTGCAGGCGCATGCGACCAAATTGGCGTGCTGAAGTAATATTCACCATTCGCCGTTGTTGAGCTGTCATCGAAGTTAGTCGTAAATCGACCGTTTTGCCAAATTTCCACACCAAGTGGCACTTTGATCACCATGCCTTGGTTGCCACCTACATCTTGAAAGTTCAAACGACCGAATCGAATGTCCGGTTGTTGAGTGAGCATTTCGCTGTTATCAAAGAAATTTACCTCATCAACGGCTTTAGTCGTGACTATACCTATTTGGCTGCTGTCACTATTAGT
Source organism: Vibrio sp. YT-18 (assembly GCF_033337345.1). Taxonomy (NCBI): domain Bacteria; kingdom Pseudomonadati; phylum Pseudomonadota; class Gammaproteobacteria; order Vibrionales; family Vibrionaceae; genus Vibrio; species Vibrio sp. YT-18. The sequence continues at coordinate 14,757 of NZ_JAWOQO010000005.1, forward strand.
CTCGGTATTGAATGGACCATCAGGATATTGCTTATCTGTCGTGTTCTTTTTCCAGCATGGGCTATTGTTACAAGTCGCATTGGTCGAGGGCTTCTCTATAACAAACGTTCCAACACTCGCGCTACCCAGTAGTTTCCAGTCTACCTTCTTAGGCTTAGGCGGCAAAAACCGATCGGAGTATGAGCTTAGCTCGCCTAAATCGAAATGTTGTTGAAGGTTAGACGAAAAGTGGACGTAATTCTTCACGTTTTCCTTATTCGCATTGAGTGCGACAACATCGTAAGTGACTTTCTCAAAAGGTTGATTCATGTAAGCAAAAGTTTGGCCATGTGGGTAGTGCCATTCTTGGTCTTGCACTTGAAAATATTTTGGGTAAAAACGACCAACGTAACGATAGCCTTCGTTAACAGTCATACCTAGATATTTACTTTCTAGGTTTGTTTTTACTCTCAAGCTCCCGACTTCTTCCCAATATAATCCATTAAAGACGAATTGATCATTCTTGGCTGAATTATGCGCCTGAGCCAGTGAGTCACTACTTTTTAGCAATTTTGAGGTTTGGTTCGCTGTCTCTGATGGCGTATGTTGCTCACTCGACAAGACAACCGATGCTGCTGGAGCGTCATCAAGCGTAAAATTACGGGTGATAGAAGCATCACAATAGCGTGCTGATTCAACAGACCCACTTACAGAGCCGTCAGGTTGCCAAATGATTGGTTTCACCGTTAGAGAGAAAAGTTCTCCGGCAGCAAGAAACCCTTCTCCTTGTTCAGAGGTGCCAGAAGGCAAAGCACGTTGGTTGTCACAAATAGCGAGTGTCCATGGTCGCGAGTGCACATTAAATGTCCCTTTCACTTCCACTTTGCCTTCTTCTGGACATTCTTCAAATCCCTCACATTCAAAATGATCGGACAATGTCACTTCAAATATGCCGGACTCGTTCGTGATAAGACCATGTTCAGACAAGCCGTCTTTAAATTCCGCTGAATAGCTAAAGTTTCCTTCACTTCCTCCTAATGGTTGAACCAATGGATGAAAAACTTTAGGCGTACCATTGTAGTTGCTTGCTACTACAGGTTCGCCTGTGGAGGCACAAGCCAGCAATCGCGTATGCACGTTTTCTGGTTTACCTGCAATAACGCGTATTTCATTTAAAGTGGCGCTTTTCGTCTTTGAGTAGGCCTCAAACATAAATGGCGTAAACATAAAGCTAACCGTTTGATGCTTGCTGGTGTCTTCTGCCATAGTGAAAGTCAGCGTGTAGTTAGTACCTAACGCGATGGTATCAATATCGTTCGGGACCACTCGAACAACGAGCTCACCATTGTCGTCAGACATAAATTGGTTTGCTTTTAATGTCTGCTGACCTTTGATCACCTCTAAAGTGAATAAGTCAGGGTGTGATAGGACGGCACTGACTTTTGCGCTTACAACTACTCGATTATTGGTTGTTGTTACTGTAAATTGCGGAAGATCGTCGCCGCACATCAGTGCCATGTCGTCCGATGGTGTGACGCTGAGGTTTAAGTCGTTCTCCGATGGAGGCTGCATGCTGCAATTCGGAACATCTTGAGGGGTGATTGGACAGACTTGGGAAGAGTAGTGACAATCAGCCTCGCCCAATCCACAGTATTGCGTGTATTTGTTGTCTTGTGCTTTCGTTTGTGCACTTCCTGGCGTTTGTTGGATTTCACCACAAACTTGACTAGGCTGATTTGGAGCGTTGTTGAAGTTCAATGTTTGGAAGTATTTAATTGCTGCGGTGGAACTATAGAATGAGCCACTTAATGTAGCTGACGATCCTACAGATTCAGCCGTACCATAGATCGACATATCTTTTATAATCAGAGATTTGTGCGCAGAAACATCACCGACGACAAAATGGTCTTGTAAAGGATGGTTTGTTTTTAGGTGTAGTGTTTCGCCTTGTGATTCGACCTTACCACAGATGTTTGTATTAAATATATTGGTCGTGCTGTGAGTCAAAATGTCACCAATAATGGTGTTGTACTCACCATTAATATGAAGGGCCTCACCTGTTAGCTCTATATCCCCATCGATGAGTACGTTATGCAGCTTTGTTGGATAAGCCGATAGAAGATCACCATAGATAACAGTGTGCTTGTTTTGGTAATCGTCGAGGTTTGATGCTTTCTCATTGTTAACCGTTAATCCGGTAGCGAGGGCGTGTAGAGAGATACGTTTATTGGGTTCACCAATTGTATTATTCCCCTCTAACACAATTCCATAATCTGCTTTTAATGTTATCTCTTTTTCCGGTAATGAGGAGACAATTTTATCACCAGCGGGTAGGACTAGTTTCCCTGTACAGCGATAAGTCGTGCCATCGCTTTCGATACTAAAACTCTTGTGTGAGCAAAGTTGACCTAACTCAGATAGATCTTTTACGTCATAAGTGGTGGCGTGTGAGGTTAGCGGTAAAAAAAGAACCGCAGTGAAAATACTGCAAAGACGCATCATCAAATGTCCTAATGAGTGGAACAAGATGGCATCAAGCGAGCGTGAGCAAATGCTCACTGAAATTGGAATAGCTGCGGTACTTTTTTGTTCTGAAGCCGCTTAGTTATTGAACTTTGGTTATTTTTTATTTCGTATGTCATACCAAAGTTTAGCGGCCTTATTACAACGTAAGTGTCAGGTTAGTTCAAGAGGCAAGTGTGATGTGTGTCGATTTATATGTGTAACTATTTGTTAGTTAAGGATAATAAGTAAGCATGTTGGTTCAGAATCAGGAAGGACGCGATCCTGATTCTGAACGTTTATAACGCTAGGCAGCGTGAACGATGAGTGGAGCCATCTGATATAACTCTTCTAGTATGGCTTTCGTTTGTCTCGAATACACCAGACAATCTCGATCGCCAACGAGCTGAATTGCTCTCACTTTACCTGCAACCAAACATTGCCTAATCGTGCGTAGAACCATTTGGATATCAATTTCTGACGCGCCATCAAGGCTGTTTTTGGTTTTTAGAGATCCAAGGTCGATACTAATGATTATTTGGTCGCAGTGGTCTAGGTAATTGCCGATCTGTTGCTTAACATTATTGCGATGACGAAAAGAAAACTCTTTATCGGTTACCCAGTCACAACCTTGATCCTCCGCGTATTCCCACGTTTCTTGCTTTGTATCTTGTTCGCTAACACCAGCAAAAAATAATCGCACGTTTTGATAGCGAGAAAGAGCAAAATGAAATGCCGAGCCTAAACGTGGTTCAAGTGTTGGTTTCAAGTTCATGTCATGTCCAATATTTACCACACCCACTTCGTCTCGATAGGACACGACCACAGGTAACATGGACAAGATTGCCTCGGTACAGTTAGTGACTAAAACAGGAATTGAGTGGCGAGAAAGCGAAAGGCTTAATGCTTCCTGAAACTCGCCATTTTCCAGCTTGTCGTGGTTGAAGTGACCAAAGTTTTCAGCGGTTTCATGATCATGTTGTTGGTAAAGCCAATCACTAGCATTTTCCAAACTTTGATCAGCTAATTCAAACGCGCCCTTAGACATGGGTGGCAAATACTCACACACTGTCATAAAAGAAAAAGGGTAATGTTGCGGCTGTTTCACTGTGTGATGGAGTTTATAGCGTTTGAAAAAGCTTAACATGATGAATTACCTTTCTGGTGGTAGTGCCCTTGCCGCTTGCAGTACATGTAAAATAATGCGCTGCTTATCCTTTTCGACTCGGTGGGCCGGAGCCATCACCGAGACTGCGCCAATCAGTTTGCTTCCTTTCATTACCGGTGCGCTAATACCTGAAACACCAGGGTCAATCTCAGAAGTACTGACGGCATATCCGTGTTTACGGATGGTTGTGAGCTCTTTTTCCCACTCGTCGCGTCGGTGATCTTGATTAAAGTATCTCAAGATTTTCTCGCATCGACTTTGAGGCATAAAAGCGAGCATCACTTTAGATGAGGCACCGCGCAGCAGAGGTTGACTTTGACCCTGGACGAAGCTGCAACGCAGCGCCTGCATACTTTCTTTCTGTCTGACACAAAGCGCACGATAACCCGCTGGTACCATATAAGCGGCCATTTCCCCGGTTTGTTGTACCAACCTAGCCAGTATGGTTTCGACCATGTCGAGCCCATGTTGCGCGGTCTCATAGCTGTGCATGAGTAATAATGCCGCCGGACCAACGACAAATGTCTTGTCGTGAACGCTTTCTTCGATCAAGTTCCACTCTTTAAGCAGTTTTAAGTGTCGGTAAAGGCTGCTTAAAGGAACGTTCAATTGCTCGCTTAGCGTTTTCGCAGAAACTGGGAACGGACTAACTGCAACTTGCATTAACAACTGCAGTGATTTTTCGTTTACCTGGTTAGCATTAGCTTTGTTTGTCGTCATGAGAGTGTTGTAACGTGTTGTAGGAGTTACGACAAATATAATTCTTAATCACTGAGAAAAGAAAAATAATTTTAATGGGTAATTCTTACATGATGAGAAACAGACAGGTAAAGACTTTCGCAAGTACCGATAGACATAACATGGTGTCGAATTAAAGTCTCAGGTTTGAGGCGCTTGATACTAAATTGGAACAGGAGTGAATAAGACATTGTTTAGTTTGCGGTATTACTCAGCGTTTCGCATACTGAGTTAATCCAAACAAATAATGTTAAAAAACGTGAGTTGCTAGCGGGTATCGGAATCGAGGTACCATCTCAGTAAATCGGTTTTATAAAAGGTTACTTTTATATGCTGAATAAGGCGATTTTTAAAAAAGCCATCATTTTTCTTCTGCCTATTCCCTTGGTTATTGGAGAGGTTTTGTATTTAGCTTCTGAAAGCGTGCAAAACAATCTCAATCATTTATTAGAAAAAAATGTGCAAATTGCAGATGAAATTTTATTCCAAATAGAGACAGAAAACCGCACGGCGTTGCTACACCCTGAACGATGTGAAGAGCTCCAGCAAAGCTTAATGTTTGAACGAGATATTGAAGAAATGCTCATTGTGAAAGAGGGAGTCATTACTTGTTCTTCGAAATTAGGAAGTATCTCTAAACCGTTAGCTGAGCACATCACCTTTCCTAAGGGACAAACGTTAGCGTTTGGTAGTGTTGATAGCTTGTACGATCAGTTCTTGCTTGTGGTAACGGAGGGAGAGCGGGGTTATCAAGCCGTAACGATTATCGATCATGACTACTTTAATGCGACAATAGGGTTTAACAACGATTTACGCCTAAAACGTTCTGCGCTGTTTATCCATGAGCAAGTTTCACCTGAAGGAGCATTAAGAGCGGGAAGTAATCCTATCGGTATCAAATCGTCGCAAATGTTTGAGTATGAAGCTTTGAGCGAAGCCAGCGATCTTTTCGTCAAACAGAGAACACTTTCCTATTTTTTGTACTCAATTCCAATTATTTTCGTGATCTACCTTTGCTTGTATGCGTTGAATAAGTTTATTGATCCTCATCGCAATTTGATACTGGATCTTAAAAGAGCGATAAAAAGAGGAGAGTTGACCCTGTATTACCAACCGCAAGTTAACGTTGATACCGGCCAGTTATTCGGGTTTGAAGCGCTAGTGCGATGGGAGCATCAAAGTAAGGGGTTCATTTCTCCGGATGAGTTTGTCCCTGCGGCAGAGCAAAGTGGATTGGTTTTTTTACTTACTGATTTCGTTCTGGATAAAGCGGCAGAGGAGTTCAGTAAATTAGGCTTTGATCAGCCTGTCCACCTTGGTATTAACGTGCCGCCTGGTTATTTAGTCGGACCAAACGCGATCAGAAAAATTCAATTGCTCGACAGACAGTTGAGCCGAAACAAAGTCTCATTAGGGGTAGAGATAACGGAGCGTCAGCTCATTGACTCAGAGGCGAGAAAATGCATTGCAGCACTGCGAGTGCATGGTATTGATGTGCTGATCGATGATTTTGGAACTGGCCAAACCTCGTTAGCATTTCTACAGCACATGCGCATAGATTACTTAAAAATCGATAAGTGCTTTGTCGAAACCATTGGTATTCCTAGCCTTAGTGCTTCTGTCTTAAAAGCGATGGTTCACTTCGCGGAAGAATTACAAGTACAATTGATCGCTGAAGGCGTGGAAACCATAGCGCAAGCTGAACACTTAAAGCAGATGGGAGTGAGATATCATCAGGGATACCTGTACTCCAAACCATTACCTTATGAGCAGCTTGCGCAGCGAAGTCATTATGATTGGTAGACGTTAGCTCTATAACACTGAGCATTTTCATCAAACACAAACTCTAACTCATTTTTGATGCTATCTAAGCGATCTTCTTGGTAGTGAGACACATACAATAGTTGGCTTAAATTCTCTCTAGCGATGAGTTCAAGTGTGTTCTTAACTAACCGTCTACCCAAAAAATCTAACCCTTGATACGGCTCGTCCAAAATCAATAATGTGGGTTGTTTCACGATGGCTCTTGCAATCAGTAACAGTCGCTGCTGGCCGTACTCTAATTGCTTAAATGAGGTTTTTTTGTACTGGCTCATATGTAAGATATCGAGCCACTCGTTTGCAATATCCATCTCTTTGCGAGTTGGCTGGTTATACAACCCGATCGAATCGTAAAATCCTGACAAAATGACTTCTAATGCGCTGCAATTGACTCGATATTGGAGGTGTAGCGCTGAAGACACCATGCCGATATGCTGCTTAATTTCCCAGATTGTCTCGCCAGTACCACGCTTTTTACCAAAAATATCAATGTCATTGCTGTAGCATTGCGGATGATCGCCAAAGATCAATCCAAGTAAGGTACTCTTTCCACAACCATTTGGACCTTTGACCTGCCAATGTTGGCCCTTGTCTATGCGCCAGTTCAAGCCAGTAAAAATCTTCTTATCGGTGTATTCAACAGCCCCATTCTTTAGTTCAAATATTGGGTTGTTGAATGGTGTCGAGTGCTGATGCTGACGTATCAAGCTCATCATTTCTTCACTCTGTTGTTCTGACTGAGATTTAATTTGTCCAATGATTGGATGATTATCCCAACTGGACTTATCCATTGTACTATCAAGCTTTCCTGCACTGAAAAGCGCGATGCTATTGATCCACTCAGGCATGTCAGATTCGCGAGAGAAGGTTATGAGTAGTTGCACATTTTGAGAAAGCGAGTGTAAATAGCGAGCGAGAGCAGCTCGGTGCGCAATATCTAAGCCAGTAAATGGATTATCGAGTAATACTAAGTCAGGTTGTGTGGCTAAAGCTCGGGCGAGCATTACTCTTCTGGTTTCTCCGGTAGAGAGAACACGGAAGCCACTATCTCTAAGATGACTTAGGTCGAGATCATTAACTAGCTGTTCAGTTAAGTTAGTGTCTTGGCTCTGTTCTAGGATTAATGAATAAACAGTGCTTCCTTGGTCGATACGATCAAGAAAATCCGTATCATCTTTTTCTAATTCTCTTTCCAGTAATCGCTGTTGCTCTGATAACGAGACTTGCGCAACGGACAGCCCATTTAGCTCAATTTCCCCACTATTTGGTGACATTTCATCACAAATAAGGTCTCCAAGCAGAGAGCCAATATCTCCATCTGCGCTGAATATCCCCCAAGACTGCTGAGTGTTAATTTTCCAATCGTCAATAAACAAGTGTGTCGTATTTCTCTTAGCGGCAAGCTGACGAAAGTGAATAGTCATTGTGTTTGTCTTCCTTGTTTTCGTTTTAGTGGATTACTTATAACAATTTACGAACTCAGTACGGAAGCGCTTTTGTGTATTAATTTTGAACAGTACTCAGTCTTGTGCATATTAACGAAGCCTTGTATTAGAGGATAAAAATGCGACTAGAGTCATTAAGTAACAAGTAAACTTGTCAATAATTTTGTTTTATTTTTGAATCAACCTATCATTATGCATGTAAATGTTATGCTGATAAATTCATATTTGCCGTTTGTTAATTAATCAATGTAAGGACACATGTTTATGAGTGAAACGGAATACGATTACCCCTCGAGTTACAGCCTAGTTTCCATTACCGATACCTCCAGTTACATCAAATATGCCAGTGAAAACTTTAATGAAGTAGCGGGGTTTGATGAAGGGGAGCTTATCGGTAAACCCCACAATGTTGTGCGTCATCCTGATATGCCAAAACAGGCTTTTAAAGATTTATGGACTCACCTGAAAACTGGCAAACACTGGATGGGAATGGTCAAAAATCGACGTAAAAACGGCGGCTATTATTGGGTTGACGCGTTTGCCTCTCCTATAAAATCTAATGGTGAAGTTGTGGAATACCAATCAGTGAGATTTAAACCTGAGCGTATACACATCCAGCGAGCGGAAAAAGCGTATTCGAAGCTTCGAAATAATCGTAAGCCGTGGAAAATGTATCTTCCTCGTACACGTTTGTGGATGAGATCGGCCTTCTTCCTTTTAATTTCAAACCTTCTTGGCTTACTCACTCTACAAATGAATCAATCACCAATGATAGCGTTTGGCGTTGTTGCGTTACTTTCCGTTTTCTCTATTTATGTATTAACCAGACCAGTTGAGAAGCTCGCTAAACAGGCTAGGCAAGACTTCAACAATCCACTCATGGAATATATTTATTGCGGAAGAATCAACGATCTGGCTGAGATTGAGCTGGGTATGAAGATGCGTAAGCAATTTGCCAATGCGCTATTGGGGCGCGTTGGCGTGTCTGTAAAAGACTCTTGCGAAGAAACGCGCGCAAGTGCTAACAGTGCTGCGACAAATAGCCAGCAAGTGACGGAGAACTTAAGCGCACAGAAAGTGGAGATTGACTCGGTCGCAACAGCGGTCAACGAGATGCAAGCCTCTTCATCTGAGATATCAAATAATGCTCAAGCGACCGCCGAGGCTACGTTAGAAGCGCAAAATACGATGATAGACAGCCGTAGCGTTATCGATAATGTTAACCAATCGGTTTTAGAGTTGGTGGGTGAGCTCGGCGAAATATCTAAAGTGGTCATACGTTTGAACCAACAAACCGAGCAAATTGGAACCGTTGTTGAAGTCATCAATGGTATTGCCGAACAAACTAATTTATTAGCGTTGAACGCTGCAATTGAAGCCGCGAGGGCAGGCGAACAAGGCAGAGGGTTTGCCGTTGTAGCAGATGAAGTGAGAACCTTAGCTAAAAGAACTCAGGAATCGACAACAGAGATTAAATCGGCCATTGAAGGGATTCAAAATGGGAGCAAATCAGCGGTTTCTGCGTTAGAGAAAGGTAATGAAATGTCGACCGGAACGGTAACATTGCTAGGTACTGCTTTGGATAGCATTCAACAACTGGAGTCCCTTGTTCAGGACGTCGTCGAACGAAACCAACAAATTGCGGTCGCGATAGAAGAGCAGGTTTATGTAACGGATGAAATAAATGAAAACATCCAGTCGCTTAATTTAAAGTACAGTGAATCGTATGAACTGATGACTGAAACGAATCATATGAACACCAAAGTGCAAAATTGCACCAATGACCTGTCTGAAATGATTAAGAAGTTTGCTTAAACTTTAGAAAATCGAAGTTAAAAGCCCGCTAAACATTAGCGGGCTTTTAACTGGAATATAGTGAAGTGCTGGATTCGCTTACGAGCGAGGATTTCTAAATCTCGTTTTTGTAAGAGCTAAAACGACGAGAGCTCGCAATAAATGCGAGCTCTCTAAATAAGTGGCGGAGAGATAGGGATTTGAACCCTAGATACGCTATTAACGTATGCCGGTTTTCAAGACCGGTGCTTTCAACCACTCAGCCATCTCTCCGTTGTGGGCGGTATAATAAGGAGCATAGTCCGACTTGTAAAGTGCTGAATTATAATAGAAGTACTGTTTGCTTGTTTTATGATCACTGATGTGATGTTGGACAGTTTGAAAACGGAGTGAAAAAGGGACAAAAAGTACCAATTTATAGAGTTTTTACTTTATATTGGCGCACGTCAATAAAATGGTGTTTTATTGTTATCTTGCTGATATATAAGACATAACATGCTTTTAGGGTACATGTGTTCGCCCGAAAGTATTTGCAAGACTTTGTGAACTAATTCAAAATTAACTGGTATAGCCAGTTGTGCTTAGAATTCTTAAGGGTGTTTATGAAGGTCACAAATCTATTTAAAGACAAAGTTGATGCGATTTCTGCTCATCAATCCGAGTTTATGAATTGGATGTCTCCAACGTTACGCGATTATTGGAGTGACTTTTTGGGGAAAGCTCAAAATAGCTTTCTTTTCTCAAAAGTTCGTGATCACCAGCAGCCAGCCGTCAACGAAGAAGTTGCACCTCAACCTGCACCGATCGTAATGGCACCTGAGGCTCAAAAGCTTTATGACGAGTTAAGTGAAAAAATTGGCGAAGTTATTCACACTGGTGATTGGGTTCATGTGTCTCAAGAACGTATTAACCAATTTGGTGCGGTAACGGAAGACATGCAATGGATTCATACTGATCCAGAGCGTGCTTCAACTGAATCTCCATTTAAGACAACTATCGCTCATGGCTTTTTAACATTAGCATTGCTGCCTAAACTGACGGATTCAGTCGATCCAGACAAGCCAATGTTCCCAACAGCTAAAATGGTAGTTAACTTGGGTTTAAACCAAGTCCGTTTCCCTTACCCTGTCAAAGCAGGCAATAATGTTCGTGCAGTCAGCACGTTAACAAAAGTAACGCCAATCAAAAAAGGTTTGGAGATTGAGCGCGAAATTAAAGTGGAAATTGAAGGTATTCGTCGACCTGGTGCGGTTGTGGTCTCTGTAATTCAACTGCATTTCTAATTCCGAAACCGGATAGAACACGACATAGTAAAAGAGAGCATCAAGGTGCTCTCTTTTTCATTTTTACTGATTAAAGTTTTTTACTGGCGTATAACCGTAATCTGCAATCGCTTTTTGTCCCTGCTCTGAACGAAGGAAAGCGATAAAACCTTTACCTGCATCGCTAATCTTATCTACTTTGTATAGCACTAGGAATGGTCGTGCCAACTTGTACTTATGATTGCTAATGTTTGTCGAGGTTGGGTCAATACCATCTAACTGAATCGCCTTGATCGAGCGATCTACTGACCCTACAGAGATAAAACCAATGGCGCGAGTGTTATGGTTAACAATGGTTTTTACCATGCTGTTGCTGTTTACAACCAAGTTGTTTGGGCTGATATCCGAGACAAGGCGATCATTAACGATTTTGGTCAGTCCCAGCAAGCTTTCGAAGCTGTAACGTGAACCTGAAGACGCTTCTCTAGTAACCACCGCGATAGGCTGATCTGCGCCCCCGACCTCTTTCCAATTCTTAATCTTACCTTTGTAAATATCAAACAGCTGTTGCTGAGAAAGGTTTTCTACAGAGTTGGTACGGTTTACAACAACAGCGAGGCCATCATAAGCGATAGGGTATACATTGAGATCTTCACCTTTTTCGCTTTCAGTCAGATAGCGAGAGCTCATGCCTATTTCGGCTACTCCTTTATTGACCATGGTGATACCAGCACTCGAACCAATGCCCTGAACAGCAACGTAATCGTCTGGGTGTGTTTTGTTGTATTCCTCAGCAAGTACATCCATCACACGAGCAACCGACGTTGAACCCGAGATGTTGATTTCTTTTGCAATGGTAGGGAGGGAGACTGCTATGGCCAATAACGTCGCCACAGTAAAACGTAACATATTAAACTCCATATACGGGATAAAGCAGAGTTTATGATATTGCGTTCAGGTTACACTTTTGTGAACTGTTAGCGCTAAACAGGGGAATTGTTTCTAGTCAAGAGGTGATGGAGCTAGCGTTTCCAAGTGGACTGAGATGATAATCTGGGCAAATGATAATATAGCTATCTTATACTTGAGTTAGGTAGATAACTACCATCGGTGATGATGTAAAGGTTATATACTAGGATCGACAGCTCTAACTATCATCCATCGGGAGAACGTTGATGTCAGTGTCCCAAATGGCGACAAGTCGTTTATACAAATCAGTTCAATCGCTCTGCTCTGCGCGTAATGCTAACTTGCCTGTCGAACAGGGCAAGTGCCTCTATGAGCTAGTAGAAAATGGCGTTGAGCTTCATCGGGCGCATTTTCTCCTCGACTCCCAGCATAGCGAGTATACTTCTCCCGTCGCGAAGATCATGTTTGATGAGGAAAACCAACTTTGGTATTTCTATGTTCCCACATATCACAACGAGCTGTTAAGGTGGGTGCCTTATAAGCCACTTCCATTTAGCCGAATGCTTGAGGACTTACTCAACGAGTTGGAGCGCGATCCTCAAGCGTGTTTTTGGGAATAGGGCGAGCCCAACGGATGCGAATGCCGACATGATTCATACTTTAGGCCTAACAACTTGGTTTCTAAAGTCTTTGGGGGTCATGTTGTAAACGGATTTAAATGCTGTACTGAAATGCGCTGCACTTTTAAAGCCAGACTCAAACGCTATTTCTGTTATTGATTTTTCTGACTTGCGCAGTTGGGTTGCTGCGAAGTTTATCCGTTTCACCTTTAATATCTGAGAAAACGAAAGATCATCTGCGGCGAGGCGACGTTTTAAGGTTGCGATGGACATGCTCATATGAGCCGCTAAGCCTTCTAGCGTGATGTCTTTTTCAATATTACCCTCAATGTACTTAATGGCTTTTTGAGAGTCGCTCAGGCTACTTGCATCATCTATGATAGATAGGATGTTTGGCTCTACCTCAACCATCAACGACAGCAATGCCATTGCGATATGGCTTTGTGTGTAGTCTGGAGCATTGCGACTCGCTAACTTAACCAACATGTCCTTCAATTGTGCTACTTCGCTACTGGATTGCGTTGAAAAAGGATAGAAGCGCCTTTCTTCCGTTTTGGAACGTAGCATCGGGTGCGCTTTCTTAAAGTCACAGAATATATTTGGATTGAAGACTAAAGCCAGTGCTTTAAAGCCTCCGTCACTAGAGACGGCTTCTGCACTGCTCAGATCTGCGGAGTTATAGAGTGTGAAATCTCCGGCTTTAAGTTCAAATTGCTCGCCATTAGGTTGATGAACTAATAGGGCACCTTCTTCAACAATATATAACCCATTATGTGTTGCAGTGTAACGCTCACTTTTGCGCGCAGTGAAGTGATTAAAGCGAATGATCTCAATGTTCGGCATACTCTTTCTTATCGTTTTACATAACAAATAAAAAAGGCGCTCAATAGAGCGCCTTTTAACTTCATTCGGTATTACTCACTTACAGTCTGTTCTGTTTGTGCTGCTGGTTGTTCAGCGAATACCTGGGTTGGCTTTGCAACTAAACTGCGGTTTTCTTGGTTTACGTCCGTAAGGACAATTTCCAATGTATCCCCAAGTTTGTATACGACCTCTTTATCGATAGAGATGGTACCGTTGTCGCCATTGCACTCAATTCTTTCTTTATTATCAAGAATTAGTGCACCAGGAATAAAGGCTGCTGCGCCATTTTCGAGAAGTCGGACACGTGCGCCTGCACGATTAATATCGAAAATCTCACCTGTGAAACAAGTTTTCTTACTCGGCTCATCAGCAAGCGTGCGTGCATATAGCCAATCTGAGACATTTCGCTCAGCGATTTTATGATGTTTACGATGTAGAGCTAGCTCTTCGCCTACTTGGTCATCTGGTTTTTGTACGGGTTCTTTACCAAGGATGACGGCCTTCAACATACGGTGGTTGATCATATCACCGTATTTACGAATTGGTGATGTCCAAGTTGCATAGATGTCTAAACCCATTGCGTAATGAGGCAGAGGCTGATTACCCACCTCACTGTATGCTTGGAACTTACGAATGCGGTTATCTAGATAAGACGTTTCTTGAGCTGCCAACCAGCGGCGCAACGCAGCAAAGCCTTCTAGCGTAGCAATAGACTCCGCTGTGAACTCCAACTGGCCTTCTGGATTGACAAGTTGAACCACTTCTTCAATCTTCTCGTTCTTGATACCTGCATGCGTATTGAAGACACCTGTTTCAAATTTATCGCGTAATGTACGACCTGCACAGATGTTTGCGGTAATCATGGATTCTTCAACAAGACGGTTTGCACTGCGGCGCATGTCTGCGTGGATAGCGATTACATCGTTATCTTCACTGAGCTCAAAACGGTAGTCAGGACGATCAGGGAAGACCACTGCGTTTTTCTCACGCCATTCAGCGCGAGCAAGAGAGAACTCATAAAGATCACGAACGATAGTCGCGATCTCTTCAGATGGCGTCCATGCTTCAGAGCTGCCGTTTTCTAACCAATCAGACACGTGATCGTATGCTAGGCGTGCATGTGATTTGATGTTTGCTGCGAAGAATTTAATATCGTCGCCAATCACACCATCTTTACTTACCGTTACGGTACAGCAAATAGCAGGGCGGGTTTCACCTTCAATCAGAGAGCATAGGTTGTCCGCTAAATCACGAGGTAACATCGGGATGTTGCGGCCTGGAAGATAAATAGTATAGCCACGCTCACGCGCTACTTTATCCATTTCATCTTCAGGTGTGATGTAGGCGGTTGGGTCCGCAATAGCGATGGTGAGTTCGAAATCGCCAGATACGGTTTTCTTCGCGTACAGCGCATCGTCCATATCTTTAGTCGATTCACCGTCGATAGTGACGAATGGAACATGAGTCATGTCTACGCGTTCTAGCTCCGCGTCGTCTTTCAGTTCCCAGTTATCGATGCCTGCTGGCTCAGAGTTTGGTAGATCGTTTTGAGCAAGCGTTACCCACCAAGGCGCAATTTTATCATTCGCGTCAGTGATTTTTTCAGAAATTTCTACGAAGAAGGAATTATCGCCTTTTAGAGGGTGGCGAATAAGATGTGCGACAACCCAATCACCTTCGGCGAACTCGTCAGGTTTTAGACCTTTCTTTAGTTTCGCTTTAAGAGATAGCTTTTTAAGCTGTGGGTGATCAGGTGCTACGTTGAGCTTGCCTTTGAACATTTTTACTCGACCAATAAAGCGAGTCACGGCTTGTTCCAGCAGCTCTTGTGGCTCTGCAACTTCGCGTTCATTTTCGGTGCGGATAATGGCGACGACTTTGTCACCGTGCATGCACTTTTTCATGTACGCAGGCGGGATGAAGAAGCTCGTCTTACTGTCCACTTCCAAAAAGCCAAAGCCTTTATCTGTGGCTTTTATTGAGCCTTCTTTTTTGGGCAGGTTTTCTTGGATTTTCTGCTTAAGCTGAGCGAGTAGTGGGTTATCTTGAAACATCTTTTCTTAAATTACCTATGGAGTTGGGCACACTATAATCATTGCGAGCTATTATTACTACCTGTGGAGCGTAATTTCGCCGTGAATTTTGCCAATTTAACCACGAGAAATTGGCTTAAATATTGATGAAATTCTCATCTGTGAGTTACGCGAATCTACGGGGAATGGTAGGGCTGGTGGAAAAATATGCTAAAAATACCATTGTTGAGAATAAATTGTGATGTAATTCAATTTTTTCTGGATTTTTTTATGCTTTTAAGGAATAATCCGCCTCCCTTAGTCGTCCCTAATGGCTTATCGCGGTTGTGTACTGTGCTGTGTTCCCGTCTGAATGGAATCAGTATCTGGATGGATCAGTATCGAATTGGAAGAGCATATGGGACTGTTTTTTTGTTTAATTAAGTAGGATCCCAATGCAAGATTCTGTTATTCAATTCAGTGATTTATCTCTGAATGATTCTATCCTTTCTGCTCTAGACGGAATGGGTTTCGTGTCACCAACTCCAATTCAGGCTGCGGCAATCCCACACCTATTGGAAGGTGCTGACGCGCTGGGTAAAGCTCAAACAGGTACAGGTAAAACAGCAGCGTTCTCTCTGCCTCTTCTCAACAAACTCGATCTAAACCAACGCAAACCGCAAGCGATTGTACTTGCTCCGACTCGTGAGCTGGCAATTCAGGTTGCAGCGGAAATGAAAAACCTTGGTAAAAATATCAA
Source organism: Vibrio sp. YT-18 (assembly GCF_033337345.1). NCBI lineage: Bacteria > Pseudomonadati > Pseudomonadota > Gammaproteobacteria > Vibrionales > Vibrionaceae > Vibrio > Vibrio sp. YT-18. Next base: position 30,631 of record NZ_JAWOQO010000005.1, read on the forward strand.
AGGTTTGAAAGTTCTAGAGATTTACGGTGGCGCATCTATTGTCGACCAAATGCGTGCTCTTAAAAGTGGCGCTCATGTAGTTGTCGGTACTCCAGGCCGTGTTCAAGATCTTATCAATCGCGAACGTCTACACCTAGACGAAGTTAGTACTTTCGTTCTTGATGAAGCAGACGAAATGCTAAACATGGGTTTCGTAGATGACGTAACTGCGATCATGGAGCACGCTCCAGAGTCAGCACAACGCGTTCTGTTTTCTGCAACTATGCCTCCAATGCTGAAGAAGATCGTTGAACGCTTCCTTCGTGACCCTGTAACGGTTGACGTTGCTGGTAAAAACCACACTGTAGACAAAGTTCAACAACAGTTCTGGGTAGTGAAAGGTGTAGAGAAAGATGAAGCGATGTCTCGTCTTCTTGAAACTGAAGAAACTGACGCGTCAATCGTATTCGTACGTACTCGTCAAGATACTGAGCGTCTGGCTGACTGGCTATCTGCACGTGGCTTCAAAGCAGCTGCACTGCACGGTGACATTCCTCAGTCTCTACGTGAACGTACTGTTGATCACATCAAACAAGGTGTTATTGACATCCTAGTTGCAACTGATGTTGTAGCTCGTGGTCTTGACGTTCCACGTATTACGCACGTATTTAACTACGACATCCCATTTGATGTTGAGTCATACATCCACCGTATCGGTCGTACTGGCCGTGCTGGACGTAAGGGTAAAGCGATCCTTCTAGTTCGCACTAACCAAATTCGTATGCTTCGCACTATCGAGCGTGTAACTAAGTCATCTATGGAAGAAATCCAACTTCCTCTACGTGACCAAGTTGCTGAAGCTCGTCTAGCTAAGCTAGGCGCTGAGCTTGAAGCAGAGAAAGAGCACAAAGCACTAGACAAATTTGCTGAGCTGGTAGAGAAACTACAAACTTCTCTAGACATCGACCCAGCAACACTTGCTGCTATGCTTCTTAAGCGTCAGCAAGGCAAACGTCCTCTGTTCTACATTGGCGAAGACCCAATGGTTGAAGCAATTGAGCGTGACAAGCAACGTCGTAAAGAGCGCCGTGAAGGTGGTCGCGACGGCGGTCGTAACTTCAACAACCAAGACTGGGATACTTACCAGCTTCAAGTTGGTCGTGAGCAAGGCGTTCAAGTTAAAGACATCGTTGGCGCTCTAGCAAACGAACTAGGTCTAGGTAAAGGTTCTATCGGTGCGATCAAGCTAGCTCAAGGTCACACATTCGTACAGCTACCTAAAGCAATGACTTCAGACGCGGCGAACAAGCTAAGCAAACTACGTATCCGTCAACAAGATGTTGGTGCTGTAGTATGTGATTTCGATGATTTCCGCGAGTCTCGTGGTGGTCGCCGTGACGGTGGTCGTCGCGATGGTGGTCGTCGTGATGGCGGTGGTTACCGTGGCAACCGCGAAGGCGGCAATCGTGGTGGTGATCGTCGTGAAGGCGGTCGTCGCGAAGGTGGTTTCCGTGGTAACCGTGACGGCAACCGCGATGGTAATCGTGAAGGTGGCGAACGTCGTTTCGATCGCAACCGTGGTGGTGATCACCGTGGTGCACATCGTGGTGAACGTGGTCACGGTCGTGGCCGTCGTACAGACGCATAATCACGAGTGATTAAAGCGACGGTTTAAGTTGCTACAAAAAGAATTGAAAGCCGAGCAAAGCGCTCGGCTTTTTTATGCGCGTCTAATACGGTTTTGCTTTTCATCGTGTTTGTTTACCCAACTTATTACTTCGTCTAAGGGCAGGGCAGAACAAGTAACCCTGAATGATGTCACAGCCTCGACTTCTCAAAAAATGCAGTGTGTCCATGTCTTGAACGCCTTCTGCTACGACCGAATACCCTAATCCATGTGCTAGCGCAATCGTGTTCTCAACGATAGAGCGGGAGCCTTCAGTGCGGCTTGCTGTGAAAAGAAATTAACCAGCTTACCTTGAAACGTATTATCAATCTTTCGACGTTTTTGAGGTTATCTCATAATTTGAATCAGTCATTGGCCTTCAGGTTGTGTCATGTCTTCGATAGACTCAAAGTAGTATTTACGATAAGGGAGCCCAGTAAGAGCGTCATGGACGGCATTGCGCTTCTCTCTTTCAGCAACAGTATGAAGCTTTAATATCGAATCGTTGCTCCACTTAATCACCAGCACGACAAAGATACTGCCGCCAAAAAGTATAAGAGAAACCCCCGTTTCTAAGAGAGAAGTAATAGGTTTTTGCATGATAGCGTGCAAAAAAACGGCATAAGCAAAAATGAAACAGCTGATTAACAATAATAGGAAAGTCCACCCGGTTACGTCAGTTTTCGAGCAGATGTTTTTTGTCATCTGCCATCCCCAGCAGAGCAAAATCAAACCTAAGATCACTAATAGAAATGCAATAGTGGGCACATTATTACCCCGATTTATTGATTGGTTTGTTATTTTTGTTCACCCAATAAACAACGTAGCTTATATATCTGACTTTGTACAAATTGACCTATTCATAAATTATGTTTAACAAGTGATATTTTTTAGTCTTCAAATAAAATCAAAACTTGCTACAGATCAACAAAATTTGTTCAATCAAATCGCTTTTACTAAAAGATTGTTGAAAGATTAAAAAATTATTGAATAATAGAGGGGCAAACAAGAAGTACGCAGCGCACAAGCGCTATTACAACCTCTGCTCTACAACAGGATAACTATTTCATGTCTAATTCGTTTGTACTGGTGATCAACTCTGGTAGCTCTTCATTAAAATTTGCTGTTATTGATTCTGAAACCGGTGAAGCTTTGGTATCAGGTATTGGTGAGTGTTTTGGCTTACCTGAAGCTGAAATCAGTTGGAAATATCAGGGAGAAAAAACCGTTGAAGCAATTCCAGCTGGCGGTAACCATCATCAGTACGCTGTTGAGCGAGTGGTAAAACTACTCGAAACTCTAGGTTTGAGCTCAAAATTTGTCGCTGTAGGCCATCGCATTGTCGCAGGCGGTGAAACCTTTAAAGGAACTGTGAAAGTTGATGAAACAGTTATTCAAGAAGTAGAGCGCCTTGCTGAACTTGCACCACTTCATAACAAAGCGAACGCTGAAGGCATGAGAGCGGCAATGGCGGCGTTCCCTTCACTGCCTCAATTTGCTGTATTTGACACTGCTTTCCACCAAACAATGCCAGCCAAAGCCTTTATGTACGCACTTCCTTACGAGCTTTACGAAGAGCATAAAGTGCGTCGTTACGGTGCTCACGGTACAAGCCACTACTACGTAAGCCGTGAAGCAGCGAAAATGCTAGATAAGCCGGTTGAAGAAAGCAGCTTTATCACTGTGCACTTAGGTAACGGTGCATCAGTGAGTGCGGTTAAAAATGGCGAATGTGTTGATACAAGTATGGGTTTGACGCCGTTAGCTGGCCTAATGATGGGCACTCGCTGTGGTGACCTCGACCCAAGTGTTATCGAGTTCCTTTTCCGTAAAGGCTGGGAAAAAGACGAAGTGTTCGAGATGATGAACAAGAAGTCAGGTTTCTTAGGTGTATCTGGTGTGACAAGTGATGCTCGTGGCGTACTAGAAGCAATGGAAGCGGGGAATTCACGTGCGAAGTTGGCATTTGAGATCTTCACTTACCGCGTTGCGAAATACATTACATCCTACCTCGCGGCTCTGGATTCATTAGACGGCATCATCTTCACTGGTGGTATTGGTGAAAACTCACTACCAATTCGTCGTGAAATCTTGAAAAACCTAAAACTGTTAGGTTTTGTTGAAGATGAGAAAGGTAACGAAGATGCAAGATTTGGTAACGCAGGTGTTATTGCAGCATCTGAGTTGTTAGGTGCCAAAGCTCTTGTTATTCCTACTAACGAGGAATTTGTGATAGCTAAACAATCGGTTGAGCTATTGTAATATATAACGAAAACAGAAAGTTAAAAGCGAGCCTCGTGCTCGCTTTTTTATTTTCAGCCCTAAACCACCTACTTCAGTAGGTGGTTATCATCCGTTTCGGCTTTGCCTGTAAAACTACTCATGCTAAATGCGTCTTTGATTTTTCCAGAAGTCAAAGAGGACAAATAACATGAGTAGATACAATCAAGCTTCCCACGTATTTTGGCGTTGTCAATACCATATAGTGTGGACGCCAAAGTATCGATTTAGGATCTTGAAGAACAATATAGGTAAAGAAGTTTATCGATGTATTTATGTTTACTGTAATCAACTTGGATGTGAAGTCGTAGAGCTAAACGTACAAGTTGACCACGTCCATTTAGTTGTAAAGGTCCCACCAAAGCTTTCGATATCCAAGTTGATGGGGGTATTGAAAGGCAAAATAGCCTTAAAGCTATTTAGCAAGTTTCCTCACCTTAGGAAGAACAGGCTTTGGGGTAATCACTTTTGGCAAAGAGGCTATTTTGTCGATAGTGTTGGAATCAATGAAGAAATAATACGCCGATATGTAAGACATCAAGAGAAGCAAGAGCGAGTAGAGCAGCAGCAATTGGCGCTGGACTAAACAAAGGCCCCCTTTTAGGGGGCTCACACAAAGCCACCTTCTTTAGAAGGTGGTAATTTACTTAAAGCAATTTGGTAATTACTCTTTGAGTTTCAGAGCTTCGCGCTTTTCGATTAAAAAATCCATCAAGACGCGGATTTTTTTCGGCATATGCTCTCGTGAAGGCATATATAAATAAAACCCTGGAAACTCTTTGCACCAAGGTGTCAGAACTCGGGTCAATCTTCCCTCATCTATGTGCTTTTCCACCCATAAATCAATATGCTTCACTAAACCCACACCCTGTATTGCAGCTTGTAACATACTATAGTCATCATTAAAAATAGCATTACCTTTAGGCTCGAAAACGAGGGTGCGCTTTGCAACATCTGGAGAGGTTAGCGACCAATGATCAATTGTTCCGCTAGAGGTAAAACGATAAGCAAGGCAATTGTGATCTTCTAAATCCTCAGGAGTTTGAGGTAGTCCATTTTGCCTAAAGTATTCAGGAGAGCTCACTATTGCCGTTGTTAACGGCGGAGTAATAGGGATCGCAACCATATGTTCATCTAAGCTTAATCCTAAGCGAATGCCAGCGTCAACGCCTTCTGCGACGATGTTAGAAAACCCATCATCCATGATTAGCTCTAGGCGTATTTTAGGATAACGAGAGAGGAACTCACCTAGATAGGGCTCAATAAGCAGCCGAGCAGCGGTTCTTGATACACTGATACGGATTAATCCCGAAGGCTCAAGATGAGAGTCGTTCAATTCGTTAACGACCTGCTCAATGTTCACCAATGAAGGTTGCAAAATATCAAGCAGACGTTGGCCTTCTTCCGTCAGCGACATACTTCTGGTGGTTCGATTAATTAACCGAACTTGTAGCTGTTGTTCTAACGCTTTTAGGTGTTGTGATAAGGCAGCACGGGTTACCCCCATTTCTAAGGCTGCTTTAGTGAAACTGCGATGGCGAGCAATATGTGCAAACCACGTCAGTGATGAAATTAAAGAAGGTTCTATTCTCATTTGTTAAGTATAACTAAACAGTCATGTAGATAAAACGATATTTATCCGAAACAGTGTGTTGACTAATATTACATCGAAGCTTAGGTCAGCCTGAGATGAACAGTTAACCTCTAATGGAGAATGTCGCTATGTCTAAAGTCACTTTCAAAAATCTCAATGGTCAAGGTATTGAGATTTCAGCGGTTATCAACTTCCCTACAGATTTTGATGCAAGTAAACAATATGCGGCGGTTGTTGTTTCACACCCAGGTGGTGGCGTAAAAGAGCAAACCGCAGGCCTATATGCGAGTAAACTTGCAAAAAGCGGCATAATTGCCATTGCGTTTGACCGTTCGTATCAAGGTGAAAGTACAGGTGAGCCTCGCCAAATGGAAAACCCTTACACGAGTACTGAAGACGTGAGCGCAGTCGTCGACTATCTGACAACGTTAGAGTACGTCGATAACGATAAAATTGGCGCAATGGGGATTTGTGCTGGTGCGGGCTATAGTGCAAATGCAGCGATCAATGATCGTCGAATCAAAGCACTGGGTATGGTTAGTGCCGTAAACATTGGCCAAATGTTCCGTAATGGTTGGGATAATTCGGTTAACGATGCTGACGCTGTTGGTTACTTAGAATTTGGTTCGAATGCTCGCACAACCGACACGAATGGTACAGAATTCGCGACTATTCCTCTAGCTCCGATGCGTGAAGAAGATGCCTCAAATGCAGAGCTACGCGAAGCTTGGGAGTATTACCACACACCACGTTGTGAACATCCAAATGCGCCGGGTTTTGCTCTAACTCGTAACTTAAACCAGATCATTACTTACGATGCGTACCACAAAGCGGAAGCATTCCTAACTCAGCCAATTCTTGCTGTCGTTGGTAGTGACGCAGGCAGCAAATGGATGAGTGATGACCTGATAGAACGTGCAGCGAGTTCAGATAAAACCTTGTATGCCATTGATGGTGCAAACCATATGTCGCTTTATGATGTTGCCGAATACGTCGATGACGCAGTATCCCAACTCGCATCTTTCTTCCAACGCACTCTTTAATATTCCCGATGAAAGGCTCAATTGCTTCGAGCCTTTCTGCTCTCAAGGCTTTTTACTCTTAAGGTATTGATTATGAATATGCAAAAAATCACTTTTAGAAATGCTGATATGGCTTGGGATATGTCTGCATTAATTTTATTTCCAGAAGGCTTCAATGAATCGAAACGCTACCCAACAATGATAAGCGTTCATCCTTTTGGTAGTTGTAAAGAACAAACATCCAGCGCTGTCTATGGTAAAGCCCTTGCTGAGTTAGGTTACGTCGTGATCGCATTTGACGCGAGCTTCCAAGGAGAATCGGGAGGATTGCCTCGCTACGTAGAAGACCCAAGTCAACGTGTTGAAGATATCAGTCGCGTTATCGACTATGCAGTAACTTTACCATATGTCGATGAGAATAGAATTGGTGGACTCGGTATCTGCGGCGGTGGTGGTTACATGATCAATTCAGCCCTAACCGAAAAGCGCTTGAAAGCTGTCGTAGGTATTACGCCTGTTAACTTAGGCCGCTTGTTCCGTGAAGGCTTTAGTATGTACGACCCTATCGCCAATCTTGAAGCTATGGCTGCACAGAGAACAGCCGAAGCTCGCGGCTCAGAGCTGAAAATCGATGAACTTCTTCCTCCAAATATTGAATTTGCAAAAGAAAATGGATTAACAGAACGAGACGTGTTCGAAGCTACTGAATACTACAAAACATCACGTGGACAAACCGAAGGTGGTGCAACTCGTATGCTGTTTTCACATGCACAGAAAACACTGAGCTGGGATGCCTTTGCATTTGCCGAAACGTTATTGACTCAGCCTGTTATGGCCGTGGTAGGGCAAAAAGTCGGGGCGTTTGGTGCTTATCGTGATGGGCAGGAAATTTATGGCCGCTCTGTTCAATCAAAAGACCGACAGCTGGTTAATTTGGAAAATTGGTCTCACTATGAACTGTATGACCATCCAGAAGCAGTCGGCATTGCAATGGACAAGGTTTCTGCATTCCTTGAAACACACTTAAAATAATCTAATAAGTTAGAAGCGTTTTGTAGAGTTGCAAAGCGCTTATTTTTAACAGCGTAAGATGTAGTTCGAAGCGAGTAGGTCGGTAAATCTTCGTGCGAATAACCTCATCTACAGGCTATTGACTAAATACCACTGCCAAATACTGTTTAAGACAATGTAGACTGAGACCTAATTAAAGGCGTTAGATAGGAAGGCAGTTTAATTCATGCGCAAATCAGATAAGAAGGTCGAGAATCTAATTAGAGAAGTGTTGACCGAAGTTTGTGAAGATACGCTAAAAGGCTACGATGGCTTTCTTTGGGTGACTCATACCGTCAAATTCTCTTCTTTTCCACAAAGTTTAGAAATAGTCTGTGTATTCGAAACGAAGCAAGATCGAGCTAACTTTTTTGAAGGAGAGGGCCGCCAGCATGTTTCCACAACTATTCAAAAGGCATTTAATAAGGTAGGAGTGCAACTAAAGAACGTCAGTAAGCAAATCAGTTACGATACAAAACAAAAGCATTAGCGCAGGCAGCAATGGTCCGTCATAAAATGGTGCTTGGCTACCTTGCTATAAAAATGCAAAGGGCACTGGATGGGCAATGAAGCTTCAGCTCACTTAGATATACATCGGTGTAACTATGAGTTATGGAGTTATGGATTGTGAATACGGTTGGTTTTCTAATGTTGCCTTAAGAGGCCATGATTAGTCGTTTACAATGAGTAAAGTACAAACTTCTGCATGGTGGATATCCGCAGAAAATTATTGAAAAGAAAGGCTCTAGCTGGAGCGGTCTATCATTTTCTTTGGGTTACCTCGACTATGAATAGCTTAATTGCTATGTTTCGCAAAATATATGGAGAATCTCCTGCGCGTTATTTTTCTAGATGCCGTGCAGAATAATGTGTTGACCGGCTGAGGGAAAAATGAAAACCAAAATAATAATGTCGTTTCTACTCGCTACATTGTGTGTCAGTGCCAGCGCCAGTACGAATGAGCCGAAATACCATTCTGCGCTAACAATCAAAACGGGATTCAGTGAAGACAGAGATAAGCCAGTAGAAGTCTATTATTGGTATCCCACAACGAACGAAAAAAACAATTTCACGTTTGGTAGGGGGAACATTTTTAAATCAGTCGAAACGCAGTTAGATGCCCCTTTAGCAAGTGGAAAATTTCCCGTTGTGCTTTTGTCGCAGGGCGGAACACGGTCAGCGTTTTCCCACAGTGGTTGGATAGCCTCGAGCCTGGCGCAACAAGGTTATGTCGTTGTGGTACCAAAGCCTCCTGCACCGAACGAAATCAATGCAGAAATGGCTGTCGATGAAATCACATTCAGAACCAGTGATTTGGTGCTTGGGCTGAACGAATTAAGTTCGGTCGGGATACTGTCCGGAGGCGTAGATACTGATGCAGTGCAGGGGGTCGGCTTTTTTCTGGGCGGCACATCTATGCTGATGCTCTCCGGAGCGCAAATAAGCCCGGAGAAATATCGAACATCGTGTCACAACGCCACCAATGTAGACTGTCATTGGTTACGTGAAAATAACGTTGATATTACCAGCATCCCGGATCAAAAATTTCCCCGATTTCAGTCTGAAAACAAACTGAAATCGGTCGTCGTTATCAACCCTGAGCTAACGAAAACTTTTGTCCCTGAAACTCTGGCCTTGATGAACAATGCTATCACCGTGGTGGCGCTCTCTGATCGGCTATATCCCGCACTGACACCAGCCGAATCACTTGTTGCTCTTCCCAATGTAACATTTCAAGAGATCCCCAGTGCGAGTCAGTTTAGTGCGTTCGCAGAATGTACTGAGCGTGGCATTAAAATTCTCGCATCAGAAGGGGAGGAAGCACTTTGCCAGGAGCGTGACGAGGTTTCCAGAAAGGACAATCATCAGCACATTTTGGATGTAATTCTGGCCAGGTTAACAAAGTCATAAGAGTGCAACAATGAGGAGCTTTCTTACACATTGTGTGCTTGGACCAGCAAAGCGAGAAGTAAGTTTTTGCAGGCTTATCCTTTCACCATAGTGCAAGGCCTACTAGTGACCGTGTTATTTGCTCTAACTAAGTACTTGTACCAACATTTTGAAACTTAGAAGAACACACAAAATACCAACGATTTTCTTAAGAACTTTATTTGGGAAATACTCTGCACAACGCACGCCGAGGCTAGTAGTTAAGTAGCTACTAATGGAGAAGCTGAGCATTGCAGGAAGGTATATGTATCCTAAGACTAAGTTGTTCCAATCTGTATTTTCCCATCCGTTTAACATGTAACCGAGGCTTCCTGACAGCGCGATAGGGAAACCTATCGCAGCAGAGGTTCCAATAGCACGTTTTACTTCAAAATTTTGCTGGACAAGATAGGGGATGATCAACCCCGCACCGCTTATAGAGACAAGTGCTGATACAGAGCCAATGACCGAGCCTACAGTGATATTACCGATAGCCCCATGTGGGTTAGGGTTGTACTCATTTTCAGTGTTGAGAAACATCTTATAAGCAACATACAACATGAATACGCTGAAAAAGCCTGCCAGATAGACTCCTTGTAGATACGATGCTACGAATGTGGCGCAAAATGTTCCGACTAGAACTCCGCTCAACATTTTTACTACCATTGTCGAGTCTACATTCTCTTTTTTGTAGTGAGCGCGCATGCTGCCCAATGTTGTAACAATCATCGAAGCCATTGATGTCCCCAACGCAAGATGCACTACTTCCGTATCAGCTATTCCCTGTAGTGAAAATAGAAACGCAAAAATAGGGACGGCCATTCCACCACCACCCACACCAACGAGTCCTGCGAGAAAGCCAATGCCCAAGCCTGCCGTAATGTAATAGATAATAAAGATAGGTTCGTTCATGATGGTTCTGCCTTCGATAAAATGGTCGTTGCTAAAATGTTACTCGAACGCTAACTTGCTATGGTAACGTTAAGAGGACAGAAAATAATGAATAATGGCCAAAATGGAATTGAGTAAATAAAGTGACAAACTCTGATTACAGCGAATGGAAAAATGGCGCCGCACTGATCGTTAAGGAGTGGCAGCATGAAAGGAGCGACTTCAACCATTTGGATCAACGGCCACATAATTGGCACAGTCATCATCGAGGCCAGTTACTGTGTATAGATGAAGGGCTAATTCAGGTCAAAACCGATGAAGGAACGTGGATACTACCACCTCACCGAGCTGGTTGGATCCCCCCGGGTGCGATGCACAGTGTTTATTTTTGTGGTTCTCTGAAAGGTCGTTCATTACTGTTTACTCCAGAGAGTTGTGAGCGGTTTCCAATGAGACCTTGTGTTATCCAAATGAGCGATGTGTTGAAAGCCCTATCGGTTAGAGCATCGATATGGAGCAAAACAGACGATCTATCCATACAGTCTTTACGTATTCTTGCCGTAATATCCGATGAAATCGTCAATAGCCCTCATGAGTCACTCCACATCCCGCTGCCCAGAGATCCGAGACTGCAAAAAGTTACTCAAGCAATTTTAATAGACCCAAACAGCAAACATTCTGTGGAGCATTGGGCCAATATTGGGGCAGTCTCATCTCGGACGTTAAGACGATTGATTCGAAGTGAGTTAAACATGAGTTTTAATGAATGGCGGCAACAAGTACTGCTAATACATTCATTAGAAATGATAGCTCGAGGGGAATCTGTAGGAGCGGTTGCACATGCTTTGGGTTATTCGACGCCCAGCAACTTTATCGCGATGTTTCGTCGGGTCTATGGCGATTCACCTACGCGTTACTTTTCTAATCGCGGAATATAATTTCCGTGCTCGCATGCTCATGATGTTCCCCTAATTATTTTTAATCAAAAAAGGTAAATATTGAAAAGATTAATTGTTATGTTATAACATTGCTTTGTTTGGGGCTCTACAATTTGTTGTTTAAAGAATTGATCTCACAACCAGTAGTCTCCTATTGAGAGAGAGTAAACGTTGATTTCTTCACAAGCGTTGTCTGACTTGACTCTACATGGGGTGGGACTGTGTCAATATGTCCGTGAACTAGAGCGAAATCGTAACGATTACTAGGTCTCATAGCCCTAGAAAATCAACGTTATTAAAACCTTTACCTGACCTTTTTAACGCTTGGGAGGAAGATATATGAGCATTGATGTAGTTGAGAACCCGCTTCGTGTCCAAACAACATCATCGTTGGCGATATCGACATCAGCGAACATACTTAGCGACATCTACAAACCAGAGCACAATATTGCCATATGGCAGCGAACGCTCTCGAAAGAGTTGACGAAGGACATTAATCTGATGCTGGCACAGGAGCCTAGATTGGCACTGGTACAAAGTGTCACGCCAGATGATGCTGCACAATGGGTACGAAGCAAGTTAAAGGGCTATGCGTGTGCTGATGCGCTGAGTGAAGATGTTGCTTTAATCGTCGATATGTTCTGCTGTTTGTTTGAGGTTAAAGAAGCAGGTTTGAGGCTAACTCGCCTAGACAGCCCGATGTGCCCGAAATTTCACTTTGATCGTGTGCCTTGCAGACTTGTCATAACTTATACCGGCCGAGCGACCGAATGGTTAACCAACGATACCATTGATCGCACTAAACTCGGTGCCGGTAGTCTTGGTCAACCTGATCACCTATCGGGCTTATACGACTCTGAAAGTGCCATACGACGAATGCAGCCTGGCGATGTTGCCCTGCTCAAAGGAAGTGGTTGGGAAGGCAATGAAGCCACTGGACTTATACATCGCTCTCCACATGTTGCAGACAATGAACGTCGCTTACTACTCACATTGGATTTCATCTAGAGATATGAGAAAGCTCAAAACGGTAGATGACGTCATGAAGCAGGTAGAGAAAATCTGCCTGCTGCGAGGTAAACAACTCACTACTAAACGGAAATTGATACTGACTTCACTGCTATATGCGGAGAAGCCGCTTTCTGCCTACGAACTAGTTGACTACTGCAATCACAACTTTTCTCAAAACATTCAAGCGATGTCGGTTTATCGAATACTCGATTTCCTTGAAGCAGAGCACTTTGTCCATAAGCTCAATACATCTAGTAAATACGTCGTTTGTTCTCAAATCGCGTGCGATCAGGAGCATGGCGTTCCACAGTTTTTGATTTGCTCTCAGTGTGGAAAGGTTAGTGAAATAGCGGTTGAAGCCAATGTTATTTCTAGCGTATGTGCGAAAGCCATACAAGAAGGCTTCACCGTTCTTAGCCCACAATTTGAGATTTCCTGTGTTTGCGATGAATGCGCAAACCGCCCCCTATGAGGCAGACACACGATCTCCCCTTATAGCTTCACAAGGTGACCGAGTATTGGCCACCTTTTCAAATTATCTAAAAGAATGAATTATGTCAGCAACATTGATTAAAAACGCTCGGGTGGTCAACGAAAGAGCCATTACCGAAACAGAGTTACGTATTGTTGATCAAAGAATTGACAAGATTGCTACTAATATATCCGTACAACACGGAGATATTGTAATTGATGCTAAAGGGGCTTACTTACTGCCAGGCATGATTGACGATCAAGTGCATTTCCGAGAACCTGGGCTGACACATAAAGGCACAATTGCAAGTGAGTCGCGGGCAGCGGTGGCCGGCGGTATTACAAGCTACATGGAAATGCCCAATGTTAGTCCGGCTACAACGACTATTGACTCGTTAGAGCGCAAGTTCGCTCTCGCTAAAGAAAGCTCGTTTGCGAATTATTCTTTCTACCTCGGTGCAACCGAAGACAATCTTGAACAGATTAAACAACTTAACCCCAAACAACATTGTGGTGTGAAAGTATTTATGGGGGCATCAACAGGAAATTTGTTAGTCGAAGATCCGCAAGCGTTAGAGTCAATTTTTCGTGACTCTCCAGTACTCATTGTTACTCATTGTGAAAGTGGGACTGTTATTAAACAAAACCAGCAAAAGCAAAGGCTTAAGAAGCCAGGTTTCACTATCGAAGACCATCCCATTTTGCGTGACGAAGAGGCCTGTTACGCTTCATCTTCTTATGCGGTAGAACTTGCCAAAAAGTATCACAGCCAACTGCATGTGCTGCACATCACAACGGCGAAGGAGCTAGCACTTTTTGACGAGGGAGACATTCGAGACAAATCAATCACCGCGGAGGCTTGTGTTCACCATCTTTGGTTCAGCAACAAAGATTATGGCGCTCTTGGTAACTTGATCAAATGTAATCCTTCAATCAAGTTTCCTAGTGACCGCGATGCGTTGTTAAAAGCGTTAAATACGGGGCAAATAGATATCATTGCAACAGACCACGCTCCTCACACTTGGCAAGAAAAACAAGTGCCTTACGAGCAGGCTCCAGCCGGACTGCCGTTAGTTCAGCATGCGTTACTTACTCTCTTCGAGCATGTCCGTTTAGGTCATATGAGTTTGACTCAAGTAGTCGAAAAAACTGCGCACAACCCGGCCATTCGCTATGGCATTCAAGGCCGAGGTTTTATCCGTGAAGGTTACTACGCCGATTTGGTGTTGGTTGATGCTCATACCCCAACACGAGTTAGCAACGAAAACAGTTTATATCATTGTGGTTGGTCGCCTTTTGCTGGACATGAATTTTCAGCTCAAATTCAAAAGACTTGGGTCAATGGCGCGCTAGTTTATGACAATAACAAAGTCATCGATAAACCAGCTGGAGCGATGCGTTTATCCTTCAATCGTTAAGTCGCTGACCGTAAAAAAAGAGCCATAAACAAACTGGAAGCATTATGTTAAGAAGAAACCCAACGGGCCATATGCCACAGGTGTCCTCAACAGCCTTTATCGATCCAACCGCTATTATCTGTGGCAAAGTCATTATTGAGGATAACGTTTTTATTGGACCCTATGCTGTTATTCGAGCTGACGAAGTTAATAACCATGGAGACATGGAAGCTATCGTCATCAAACGTGACACCAATATCCAAGATGGTGTCGTAATTCACTCTAAGGCAGGGGCTGCGGTGACCATTGGTGAGCGCTCATCCATTGCTCATCGTTCGATTATTCATGGTCCTTGTCAGGTTTGTGATGATGTTTTCATTGGCTTCAACTCCGTCGTGTTCAATAGCGTCATCGGTGAGAGGTGTGTTATTCGTCATAACTGTGTCGTCGATGGCCTCGATTTACCCGCTTATTTCCATGTACCACCGATGACCAATATTGGTGTCGGTTTTGATTTAGAGAGTATCTCTAAAGTGCCGCCAGAATATTCAGCTTTTTCCGAATCCGTCGTTTCTGCCAACTATGAACTAGTCCAAGGCTACCGGAGAATTGCCAATGAACTTTAATAAGCCACTGATTTCGCGAGTGCCGACTAACATCATCACTGGCTTTCTCGGGGTGGGGAAAACATCGGCAATGATGCACTTATTGACCCATAAACCGAGTCATGAACGTTGGGCTGTATTGGTCAATGAATTTGGCGAAGTTGGTATTGATGGCAGCTTGTTACAAGGCCAAAAAAAACAACAAGACCAAGTGTTTATTCGAGAGGTCCCCGGGGGATGTATGTGCTGTGCAGCAGGTCTTCCGATGCAAATCGCCTTAAATCAATTATTGTCTGAAGCAAGGCCAGATCGATTGTTGATTGAACCTACAGGCCTTGGTCATCCTAAAGAAGTACTGCAAGTGCTATCGACCGAGTATTATCGTCAAATTCTCGCTTTGCAAAAAAACATTACTTTAGTCGATGCACGTAAACTATCGGATCCTAAGTACACTGAGCATGAAACGTTTAACCAGCAAATCACTATCGCAGATACAGTGGTAGGTAATAAGCGCGATCTCTATCAAGATGAAGATGAGCAAAAGCTGACGGCTTATATAGCAAAGCTCGGTCTGCGGGAAACAAAAGTGATTTTCGCTGAACATGGCGCTATCCCTTTTCATGAATGTGAGGGAGCGACTCGTATTGACGTGCAAAAAACGCCCTCTGTTCTTTATCGTGAAAGAGAGAAAAAGTCACTTGTTCCTGAGTTGCCTATGCCTGAGAGCGGCATTCTAAAAGCAACCAATCAGGGGGAAGGTTTCTACAGTATCGGTTGGCGTATATCCGCTGAAAACGTGTTCGATCATCAAAAGCTGAGATTATTGCTGCTCGACCTCAAGGTCGAACGAATGAAAGCGGTTTTTATCACGGGAAGCGGTATTTTTGGTTACAATCTAACATCAGATGGACTCACAGAGTTTGAGCTAGACGAGTGTTCAGAAAGCCGCCTAGAACTGATCTCTTCCGGTCTAGATGACCAATTTGAAGATAGATTATTTCGATGTTTGGAGAAGGCATCATGATAGAAAAGAGAAAACTCTCCTTTTAACCATAATGTCTTACCTCCTTAAAATTCTAGTGGGGTTTCTTTTAAAGCTGCGCTTAGGGCACTTATGCTGCCGTATTAGGGTGGGGTTAGTACCCGTATTTTCTGCCTATGCGGTTCAGGCACAGTTTTATTCATGGGGTGAGGTATCCACGTTACACGTGGCCTAATTACTTGCTTTAAGTTACACGGAAGAAACACGTCTTTTTTTAGCGAGGGCCATTGCTATATTTGCGGTACTGTAGGCGCTCTCATTGATAAAGTGCGGGTAAATTTCCCCTTTGCCATTCCAATGGATATCATAACCAGCGAAAGTCGCTAATAAAGGTGCTCCTGGTTTGACCGCCTCAAAATCTCTGCCACAAATAGTAGGGTGTACTAGTGCTTGCCGCATACCCTCTTGATCAAGTGGAACCCTGATTTCTTCGGTGTAAAAAAACGCCTCATAATCGCTCAGTAAGCCTATTTGGTTGAGGTTGTGCTTTTCAACATAGTCCAATACTGCGGTAAGCATCTGTTTCATCAACTCCAGCGTACTGTACTCTAGCGCACCATGTGCTTGCGCCCCGACCTCAATCATTATTCCATATTGCCCAGCAGTACAAAGGTAAGGTTGCTCTTGCCATTCTTTTCGCTCTTCGAAAAGGACATGTGCTGATGGCATTCGTTGTTTGACGTACGCGCCCAGTTTCCGATAAAACACATCGTTAGAAAGCAAAATCAACGTCGCTCCCATATTGCTTGTTGTATTGTGCAGGTCAACAATCAACAGTTTTTCTTGGTTTGCATATTTCTCGATAAATTGATGTGCAATCTTGCTTTCATGCAAATCAGGACAATGATTGCTATTCATTGCTGAGAACTCGCGATTTAAGTCTGTATCGATGTATCGGACGTTGTGTTTTACTGCTTCGGAGTTTGCGATGATCGAGCAGGCTGAAAAGGTTGATCTATTGACAGAGTAACGTTTTTCTTTGATTAGTTTATGTAAATAAATACTAGAAAGTTCGTTTCCGTGTGTTCCTGCAACGATAAGTGCTGAATTGAATGTGTTCATTATTGAGCCTTCTCAAAGAGAATGGGTTGAATGACTGGTCTTCTCTTAGCCAATCCAGTGAACTGAATAAACGTTTACTAAACTGAGTAAAAATAATCCTATATATGTTATAACATAACAATCGTTGTTATTGATACTTAGTTTCTCATGAGTCAGTTTAAATTTATTGCTTTAATCGTTGCTGTGTTTTGTTTTTCGGTCGCTTTGCTTCTACCTACAGAGGATGAGCCAAATCAAGATAGTCACAGCACTCAACTGAATCAAAGCAGTGATTCGTCACCACCTCCATCATCAAAGATAGTGGTTCCCTCAGATAGCAGTTTGACTCCGTTGCCTAAACCTAAACCTAAACAAATACACTACATAGTTAAAGTGGGAGATACGCTCAGTGGTATCTTCGCTCAATTGGGTCTCCCTTACGGTATTTTGCAGCAAATTCTCTCAGTTGATCTTGATCACCTCCAGCTAGATATGATTAAGCCCGGAGAAGAGCTTGAATTAGTGATGGATGACATGGGGCAATTGAGTCGACTAATTTATCATATGAGCCTTGTAGAGAAGGCTATCTACACTAGAGAAAACGATGGCTCCTTCTCTTACGAATTTCAGGAAATTTCAGGGGAATGGCGTGAAACCTTATTTTCGGGAGAAATCAAAGGGAGTTTTTCAGTCTCGGCACATCGAGTTGGATTGACATCAGGCCACGTCGCAAATATTACGCAGGTGATGAAAGATAAGATTGATTTTGCGCGATCTCTTAGAGCCGGTGACCGTTTCGATATATTAGTGAAACAGCAATATTTAGGTGAACACAAAACTGGCAATAGTGAGATTAAGGCTATTTCTTTTAACTTAGCGAGGGGCGAAGTCGCTGCATTTCTAGCCGAGGATGGACGGTTCTATGATAGAGCTGGTAACAGTTTGGAGCGAGCGTTTAACCGTTATCCTGTCGATAGGGCATACCGCCGAATCACCTCTGGGTTTAACCCTAAGCGTAAACACCCAGTGACGGGAAGAGTCACCCCGCATAACGGAACGGATTTCGCGACACCAATCGGTGCGCCAGTTTATTCTACTGGGGATGGAAAAGTAATTGCGGTCCGCAAGCACCCTTATGCCGGTAATTATTTAGTGATTGAACATAACAGTGTGTACAAAACTCGTTACCTACACTTGAATAAAATCTTGGTTAAAAAAGGTCAAGTTATAAAGCGTGGGCAAAAAATAGCCCTCTCTGGGAATACTGGTCGTTCAACCGGACCACATTTACATTTTGAAGTTTTAGTTCGTAATCGTCCGGTTGATGCAATGAAAGCCGACTTACCTATCGCGAAGTCGCTTCCTAACATCCAGAAACCTTCGTTTTTGGCGCGAGTATCAGAGTTTGATTATCTAGTAGAAACGAAAAACTGAGTCCCGACAATTTGTTAGGGCTCAGTTATGCTATTTTGTGTTGTGAGGTTGGAGCAATAGGTGAGTGTCAATATGTGTTCCTAGAAGAATAATGACTGCGATTTTTTCTTTTACGTGCGCCCACATCCGCAACATCGGACACTTTGCAACAACCTCCGCCTTTGATCGGCCTACGTGAAAACATCACACCAATCGCGAGCATCGCAATACAACTTAGGAAAATAAGAACGGTAAGAACTAAAGTCATAACACCACCTCCTATAAATCGCTGTATTGTCATCTTTCTCCAATTTTATAAACAAAGCAATGGTCGTTTTGTAACCACTTATTATTTTTATCAATAGTCAGACCTTTGCTGGTGATGAAACGTGATGAGAAACGAAGGAGAGTTCTGAGAAATCAGCCCCTGTGATCTTTACCGATTCTTAAGTTTTGCGTCTAAGACAGCAATTGGATTCCTTCTATAACTCACTAAGCTGTTATGTTATAACATGCGTTCATCCAGAGTTTGTAGGTCAAAAGTATGCCATCAATTCCAGTCACCATTTTGCATGGGTTTCTCGGGTCCGGGAAAACCACGTTTTTACGCAATATTCTTCAACAAGCCGATTCTTCTGGTATTGATCTGTCCGTTATTGTTAATGACATGAGTGAGTTAGACGTCGATGGCGTGCTTATCTTAAATACCGATGCGGTGAGTGAAGAGCAGGGCAACTTTGTTACGATCAGTGGAGACAGCATCAGCAGCCTGAGTGGTGTAAAGCAGCTCGATAAAGCCCTTAAAAAGCTCTGCGCAGAAAAATCGCCAGAATGGGTTGTGATTGAAACGTCGGGCAGTAGTCATCCTTTACCTTTGGTCGAGTACTTCAAAAGTAACGCACAATTCGCACTCAAAGACGTAATTACGTTGGTGGATGCGACTTGGTTGCGAGATGACTATCGACAAGGTTCTGCCTTAATCCCTAAGTGGCAGGAGAACGTGCAGCAGGGTGTTCGCGGCGTTGAAAACTTGTTGGTAGAGCAAATCATGTTCTCAAGCCGTATCATGCTCACCAAGACGGACAAAGTGGACGACAATACCGTTCGCAACATCGCGCAGGCGATTCACCCGCTTAACGTTTACACCGAGATAATCAAAACGTCGTGGGGAAACTTGGATATCCGCATGTTGAAAGGTGAGCAAGACTACAATTTCTTCCTTGTTGAGCAGTTAATCGCAGAACTTCGTGAGACGGTGAATGAGCCGTTGAATCTCTCTGATAAAGACGAACAAAGCCTTGTCGCGAAAGTGATCAAAGATGATCGACCTTTTCATCCTGCGCGTTTGTGGAATACCTGCCACCAGTATTTAACTAAAGGTGTGTTCCGCAGTAAAGGGTTCTTTTGGTTTCCAACTCGAGACGATGTTTCACTGCTTTGGAGCCAAGCAAGCGGCAATGTGGGGCTTGAAATTACAGGCTTTTGGCGCGCTTCGGTAATCAATGACGAATCGCAAAACTTCACTGAGGAACATCGTCAAATCCTGCAAGATAAGATAGACAGTGTTGAAAGCCGCTTTGGTGATCGTCGTTGTCGCTTAACGGTGATTGGGCAGGAAAACGAAGTCGATGCGTTTATTGATGCGCTGGAAAACTGCTTTTTAACGGAAGGGGAATTGGAGCAATGGCAACAAGGGGCAACATTTGAAGATCCTTGGCCAAAGAAAATAGCTAAGTTGAGCCAGAAGAAGACGGTTTGAATGCGCTGGTGAGGATTCCCTCGCTGCATGCTTGAATCTCAGCTTGTTCCAAGACGGACTTGCTGCGTTGGTTCTATATAACAAAATTGGCTCAGTGTAACTAAAAAGCCTCCCGAATGGTGGGAGGCTTTTTTGTATCTCAGTCGTTTACTGTTCCCATTCAGGGAAAGGGTCTTCCAGAGATAACCAATAGTCGAGCCCTTGCTCCATCTCATCTTCTGTTAACAAGCATTCGTTAAGACGAGCAATCAATTTCTCTTGCTCTAATCCCTGACCAATAAACACCAATTCTTGTCGCATATCGCCGTATGGTTCTTGCCAAATGTCGTTTATAGCATCTAGGTAATCTTGATCCGTCGGCCACTCCTCCTTCGGAATCGCTTTCCAAAACATACCCGCAACACCATAACGTGCGATGCCTCCCGCTTGGCTCCATTGGCCGACAAACTCTGGTCTGGTTGCTAGCCAAAAGTAACCTTTGGAACGAATCAGTTTGCCGTAATCTTTCGCATTGTGGAGGAAGTCGTAAAACTTCTCTGGATGGAAAGGGCGTCTCGCATGATAGGCAAAGCTGGAAATGCCGTATTCTTCGGTTTCAGGTATGTGCTCGCCTCGCATTTCCTTCAACCAACCTGGGGCTTGTTGTGCCTTTTCAAAACTGAAGCTTTGTGTGTCGAGTACCGCATCAAGTTCTACTTCACCATTCGAGATAGGAAGAATAGTGGCCGATGTATTGAGAGTTTTAAGAATAGCAAGAAGCCTTTCGATTTCTGATTTCTCAGCGAGGTCGGTTTTACTTATCAAGATAACGTCAGCGAACTCTACTTGATCAACGAGCAAGTCGGCGACGCTGCGTTCATCGTCTTCACCTAAGGATTCGGCTGTCTCTGTTAAGAACTTAGCTTCATCGTAATCACGCAGAAAGTTAATCGCATCAACTACTGTAACCATGGTGTCTAAACGTGCAACGTCTGAAAGTGAGAGCCCGTTTTCATCGGCAAAAGTAAAAGTCTCTGCAACGGGGAGTGGCTCGGCGATGCCAGTGGACTCGATAACTAAGTAATCGAATCTGCCTTCTTGCGCGAGTTTAGTAACTTCTTCAAGTAGATCCTCACGCAGGGTACAACAGATGCAGCCGTTACTCATTTCAACCAACTTTTCTTCACTGTGGTTGAGAGAAACTTCATTCTGAACGGTCGCTGCGTCGATGTTGACTTCGCTCATGTCGTTGACGATGACCGCCACTTTTCTGCCTTGTCTATTGTTAAGAATATGACTTAAAACGGTTGTTTTTCCTGCGCCTAGAAAGCCGGACAAAACCGTAACAGGGAGTTTCTGGGTGTTCATGCTCATGCTCTTTATAGTGTAATGTTATAATATAACAATTAATATAGTCGGTGATCTTAACTCTGGCATCAAGCAGTTTGTGACTGTGTCGAGTACTGCACCTTATTGGCGCATTCATTCGTCGTTAAGTTATACAGATTCAGATGTACGGAATTTAGAGAGCGAACTCTTATCTCGGTGTGGAGGTTCTATGAACGAAGAGAAAAAGCATGTCATGACAGAAGAAGAAATTCTTGCAGCGCCCGAGGCGGATTATATGAATGAAGCTCAGCTCGCATTTTTTGAAAACCGATTATTTGAGCTTTATGAATCGACGTTAGCGCATATTGAACGCGCGAAAGAAGAGATGATTACGCCAATGGAATTCAGTGACGAAAGCGATAGGGCGTCCAGTGAGGAGCAATCTGCAATCGCATTAAGAATCATAGATAGAGAGCAAAAGTTGTTACCTAAGATTCAACAATCGTTGGCTCGCTTGCGCACAGGGGAGTATGGCTATTGTTTAGAGTCCGGAGAACCTATCGGCATTCCAAGGTTATTGGCACGACCTACTGCTGAATATAGTGCAGAAGTAAAAGCTCAAATGGAGTCAAAAGAGCACTGGTATAAACACTAAAGCCTCACTATCTTATGACGTCGATATTCTTCTCGTTCACTTGTTTTTTTTGATGTTCTCTGAGAAGTCTAAAGCGATGGCGACTACCGTTAGGTATGGTAGTCATTACCTTTGAGATATTAATAGTTATCGATAGGATAGAAGTAAGTTCTGTATTGTAAATAACGCACCATTTTTGTTTTTCTGAATGAGCTCTCGCTATGTTAGCGTCAAACATTTTCTCTGCTACTTCAAGCTGATCTTCTATCCTTAAAGCTAAATTGGTACTGGAGAAGTAGCATGATTGACTTTGTGGCAACTTTTATCTTTTTCTTTGCTGTCATCGATCCCATAGGTACTGTGCCCGTTTTTATCGCAACCACAAAAAGCTATGAAGAAGTGGCAAAGCGTAAGGTCGCTCTGTTTGCGACTCTATTCTCCGCTGCTATCCTACTGTTTTTTGTTGTTGCTGGTGAAATCATACTTACAGCAATGCGTATTCCCTTGTCTGCGTTTCAAATCTCGGGCGGTATCGTATTGTTCTTGTTTGCTTTGACTATGATATTTGGTGAGAGTAAACCAGCAGAAGAAATCAGAACGCTCAATAGTCATCATGATACAGCAGTTTTTCCTCTAGCCATTCCATCAATTGCTAGCCCTGGCGCAATATTAGCCGCCGTTTTACTCACAGAGAACGTGCGGTTTAATATTTGGGAGCAAGTCCAGACCGTGGCTATGATGCTGCTGGTACTATTGGTTGTTTATATCTTGCTATTAATGGCCAGCGGCATACACAGGATTATTGGGAATACAGGAGCTAGTGCTGTAAGTCGGATCATGGGGTTGATATTAGCCGCTGTGGCCACGACCAACACTCTGAATGGGATTGAAAGTTACTTTGACCTTTAAGGCTGTTTCGCAAACTGAGCTGAAGGAGTTGAAAGTAAAATGCATAGATGTTGAGGGTATATATCAGATGGGGGAACTGGAGCAACACTTGCCCCCATTGAGCTGTGCCAATACTCAAAGATTAGCTGCTAGAAAACAATATCGATAATTTCTCCGCTTAGGCACTACTCTATAATCTTGTAGTCTCGCAGTATATAGAGCCTAGCATGGAGGAATTTATTAGCTTCAACGTGCCAAGACAAGACTTTTTCATGCCGTGAGAGTATCTGAAAAGTCGGGAGGCTGAGAAGTTTATTCAGTATGGCTCTTATTGGGCAGTTTATGGATCAGCCAGTAACCAAGACTCATACTAAGAACTACAGCCGCAATTCCAATCAGGTACATTGGAGACAAGGTTTCAAAGTCTATAATAATGACCTTTCGGGAGATTGCCATCAGCGCGGTGGCCATGACGATTTTTACATGAATAACATTCTCTCGCAGGTAAATAGTTATATTGATGAAAATTTCAATAGCAATTAAAACGGCCATAAAAGCACCAAAAGTGGCTAGCATATCTGAAATCGTCAGAATGAGTTTAGGTGGCGTGATAAGTTTTTGATATATCGTCCATGCAACATCTATCACACCCATGACGATTACAAACAACATAACTATCGACAATACTCTTACAGACCAATGAATCACTATCTGTAATTTTTTTGTTAACTTATCATTTTTATCGACTTCCATGGCCCTGTTTCCTTCGCTTGTTTATGTTCACTTAACCTTCATATGTTGAAGCTAGACAATTGAATACATGTCGTTTTAAGCATAGTTGTTGTGGTGAGAGATAGAAGCGTCCGAGGGAAGGAAGTTATGAAACTTAGGAGTGGGCACAATGTTGGACACATAATGTAATCTCTGGTGTCATGCGTTATTACCTCATTACCTCATTACCTCATTACCTCATTACCTCATTACCTCATTTCTGATCGTGACGAGTCGACTGGTGAGGTGGTGATTCATCACCTTCACGGCAAACTGAATGAGCGGATACCACAACGTATTGATACTGGGCAAATCGATGCGCTTGTTGCTGGTTCCTCCGTGCGTTGTTAATAGAAATACAAGCGAATAAGGAGTGGATAATCGCTCAAACGGCGGATGGAACAGCGATAAAACGGCAAAAATTATTGGAACTAAGTCAAAGCCCCTTTTTGATGGAAAGGCTTGTTGATCTGAACACACCACTTCTCCATATAAGTATATCCACAAATACAAACCTCAAACTGGCGATAAAGAGCTTTAATATTGATAAATGTATAAACAGCTTGGGCGCTGAAGAAATTTCAGTATACTGCGCTAGGTTACACTGGAGAAAAAATCGCCGTATTCCCAGCAGGGTCCTTTGATGAGAAATAGAAATCGCGTTTGAATATGCAACCAAACGATTTGGCCGCTTGCAGTTTATTCGGTATACAAATAATAAACCTTTGACTAGTCCGAAGGTCGGTCAAATGAGAGAAAGTCATGTTTTTTAATAAGTCGCTTCAACAAGAAAATCAACGATTAAAGCAGGAGTTGCAAATCCTGCAGCAAATCCAAACCAGTTTAGATGAAGAGATGATCCGCTTAACATTGGATAGTAAAGGCATCATTACTTCTGCAAATACTAAGCTACAGCAAGAACTTTTCTTAAATGATGATGAGATCTTAACGAAATCGATTACTGAATTGGTACCGTCAAATTCGCGCAATACAGATCACTTTCATCGAATGAAGAAAGCCGTCCAAGATAAAGTGTTCTGGAATGGGGCATTGCAAGTACAGAAAGGTAATGGTGAGGAAGCCTGGTTAAGAACGATTATCCAGCCTGTTTTAAATGAGCGCAGAGAAGTAGAAAGCTTTTTTGTTTTTGCTTCTGAACTTACGCGAACGATCAAATCATCTCGTGAGCAAGAGGACATGCTAAATGCATTAAGTCGTTCTATGGCGGTAATTGAGTTCACATTAGATGGCCATGTTTTAAAAGCCAACGATAATTTCCTAAACACAATGGGTTATACGCTTGATCAGATTCTAGGGAAGCATCATCGCATGTTTTGTGATCAGGAAGAGTCGAGCTCTCAAGCTTACCGTGAGTTTTGGCAACGTTTAGCAAAAGGGCAATTTTCATCAGAGCGATTCAAACGAGTTAACCGTTATGGTGAAGAGGTGTGGTTAGAGGCTTCATATAACCCAATCCATAACGACAGAGGAGAGCTCTATAAGGTCGTTAAGTTCGCGACAGATATTACCCAGCAGGTGATGCAGGAACAGAAAATGGCCCAGGCTGCGCAATTGGCGAATGAAATCTCGCAAGAAACTGGAACACAAACCCTGCAAGGGCAAGAGGTTATAGGCTCAACGTTAGAAAAGATGCAGATACTTTCCGAGCAAATGCAGCAAGCGAACACCGCGATTGACGAGCTTAAAGCGCACTCATCGCGTATTAGCGAGTTGGTAAATAGCATCAGTGGTATCGCTGACCAAACTAACTTATTGGCGTTAAATGCGGCGATAGAAGCGGCTCGTGCGGGTGAGCATGGTAGAGGTTTTGCCGTTGTTGCTGATGAAGTCAGACAGCTTGCTACAAGAACCAATGCAACCACCGATGAAATTGTCACAATGGTCAGTGAAAACCTACAGCGAACAGATAACGCAGTTAAGCTGATCGCTAAATGCCAAAAAGAAGCACTAGATACGCTAGAGCTCTCTGAAAAAGCAGGCAATGTGATGAATGAAATACAAGATGGCGCTATCCGTGTTGTAGAGGCCGTGGAGCAATTTAACCGCTCGTTGTAGTTAATCAATAAGTTTTCATTGTAGGGGCGATGGGTAAAAAGCAATTCGCCTTATTCAACCTGTATTGAGGAGCGCTGAAGTCGCAATACTACTCCTGCCGCAGTCAAGTTAAGCGTTTTGAAGGGGAGGTAGTTCGACACCTGGTACAGGTTTTAGCCAGTTTGCTTGCTGTATAGAATGCTAAAGTAATTTAGTATGCGAAAAGGCTTGCCTTAAGACTTTGCCTGCATTTAATGTATCTAGCAGCAGAACTTCAATCTGCGTGACAACAATACAGGAGAGGATCGGGCTTTCACTTTTTCGCTCGACACAAACCCCTTTCAAATTTACACAATAGTGCAGTAAAACTCTCTTGCTACGCTATTGTGTGTTCCATATTTTGTGAGTACTTATGTTTAACTCAGAACGCAAAGCGACGGTTATTCTGGTTGCGACGACGATGATCGCGGCACTTGGCTGGATATTCTCTAAGGAAACAATACAGGGTTTACCACCTTTTGGCTTTATTGGGGCGCGATTTACTATCGCTTCGCTCTGCTTACTGCCTCTATGTTACCGACCTTTGCTGAAAGCAAACTTAAAAGATGTGCTTTCTGCTGGTGGTGTCGGGCTCCTGTTAGGCAGTGCCGTTATGACATGGATTTACGCTATTTCTATCAGTGATACTCTCGGGGAAGGCGCATTTATCATGAGCCTTTCCATGCTGTTTGTGCCGATTGTTGCATGGGTTATGTTTCGTCAACGACCACAACGAATTTTCTGGCTTTCTTTGCCTATCGCTGTATTAGGTCTTGCTTGTCTTTCTTTAGTTGGTGGCTGGAAACAATCGGCCAGTCAATTGTGGTTTCTTGGTGCAGCACTGGTTTTGGCGCTTCATTTTAATGTGAACAGCAAATACTCTCAAAAACTACCTGTGCTGCTGCTTACTTGCGTGCAACTTTTTTCAGCAGGTTGTTTAGGTTTGTTGGTTTCATTTTTTATGGAATCTTTCCCGGCAGAGGTGGACTCCTCTATTTGGTGGTGGTTTGCGTTGAGTACCTTATTAGCGACGAGCTTGCGTTACGTAATGCAAACCATGGGGCAAAAATTTGTTCAGGCAGGTAACGCTGCTCTAATTATGATATTAGAACCAGTTTGGACGGTTATTCTGAGCGTGCTGTGGTATGGCGAAGTGCTAACGGCAAATAAATTAGTAGGTTGTGTGCTTATCTTATTTTCTTTAATTATTTACCGTACTGGCGGGCGGTTTCGCTTCACTACTCGAAAGTAGATGGAGCTAGCTTGGGTTGGGAGAATTTGAGGTGCCGGATGGCCTTCTACGAAAGTGATAATACGCGGTTACGCAATGCTAATGACACTTTTGATGTAGGCTGCCGACCCTGCTCTTCGCTGATCATCCAGCCAGCTTTAGCCAGTAGCTCTAAGTCGATCCCCGTTTCTATTCCTAACCCTTGGCATAAATACAGTACATCCTCCGTTGCGACATTTCCTGATGCGCCATGAGCGTATGGGCATCCACCCAGCCCAGCTACACTACTGTCGATGGTATTGATGCCCATACTCAGTGCCTGATAAATGTTGGTGAGAGCTTGTCCCCATGTGTCGTGGAAATGGACAGCCAGCTGGGGAAGAGGTGCAACCAACATGACGGCTTCTAGCATAGCAGCGATACGGTTTGGCGTGCCTGTACCGATTGTGTCGCCTAGAGACACCTCATAACACCCTAAATCGATGAGTGATTTGACCACGCTCGCCACTTGTTTAGGGGCTGTCGGGCCATCGTAAGGGCAGTCGGCAACGCAGGATAGATAGCCACGAACAGGGATGCCGTATTTGGTGGCTAATCGCATTACAGGTTCGAAGCGAGTTAGGCTTTCTGCAATCGAGCAATTGATATTGTGTTGGCAGAATCCTTCTGAGGATGAAGTGAAAATTGCGACCTGATTGGCGTCAGCCTCCAACGCTTGTTCTAAGCCTTTTAGGTTTGGAGTCAGGGCAGAGTAGGTAACATGATTTCGCCGTGTTATTGCTTTCATGACCTCTATTGAGTCCGCCATTTGTGGCACCCATTTGGGTGAGACAAAAGAGCCCGCCTCAATATGCGTTAACCCAGTATCAGAGAGTAAGTTGATCAGCCGGATTTTAGTTTGGGTCGCAACAGGAGATTCATTTTGCAACCCATCTCTAGGACCTACTTCGACAATCTTTACTTTGGAAGGTAGCATTACTTGTCCTGTGACTTGGTGACCCAACTTGGGCTACGTTTTTCAAGAAACGCTTGCAGCCCATCTTGACCTTGGGGTGATACTCTAATGTCCGCAATGAGCTTGCTAGTATAGTGAATCAGTTGTTGATCAATGGGGTTTTGATGACATTGATGGCAGAGCGTTTTTGCTTTACGCATCGCATCTGGGCTATTCAGTAGTAAAGTCTTGATTACGCTACCGACCGCACTTTCAAGCTGTTTGGCTTCTTTTACTTCGTGCACAATACCAAACCGTTCGGCATCTTCGGCTGAAATGACTTCACCACTTAAGATATAGCGTCTAGCTTGTCTATTCCCCATCGCGCGCATGACGTAAGGCGCAATGGTTGCTGGAACTAAACCAAGCCTAACTTCACTTAAGCAAAAGTTGGCACTTTGGCTTGCGATGGCGATATCACTACAACAAATCAACCCTAAAGCACCACCATAAGCGGAACCTTGAACAACTGCGATGGTGGGTTGAGGGAACGAATCTAATGTTTCCATGAGTCTTGCCAAGTTTTGGGCATCAACGAAGTTATCTTGCCTCGTGCTGTCGGCCATCGACTGCATCCAATTCAAATCGGCCCCGGATGAAAAATGCTTACCGTTACTTCTTAATACCAAGCACCGCACATCCGTTCGTAAAGCGAGATAATCTAGGCGGTGGATCAGCAAGTCGATCGTACAAGCGTCAAAAGCATTGTGTTTGGCTGTTCTGTTTAAGGTAATGGTCGCTACGCCATTATCATCGACATGCCAAAGAACATCATCTTGCCTTTGGGCGTTGGGAATAATGCTTGGTTGCATTTCCTGCATACTAACTTCCTTAATTCATCTTTGGATGTTTACATTCTGAAGACGCCAAACTCGCTATCAGGAATGGGGGCGTTTAATGCTGCTATTAACGCTTGACTCAACACCTGACGCGTTTTTTTAGGGTCAATAATTCCGTCATCCCATAGCCGAGCACTCGCAAAATAGGGATGTCCTTGTGTTTCATACAAGTCTATGATCGATTCTCTAAAAATGTGCTCTTCTTGCTCTGACCACGCTTCCCCCTGACGTTCCTTCGCGTCTTTTCGAACTTGTGTTAAAACGCCTGCTGCTTGTTCTCCGCCCATCACAGAAATACGCGCGTTCGGCCACATCCACATCATGGTTGGATCATACGCTCGGCCGCACATGCCGTAATTACCAGCGCCGTACGATCCACCGATGATCACGGTAAACTTCGGCACGTCAGCACAAGCGACGGCCATCACTAGCTTGGCGCCATGTTTTGCGATGCCTTCTTCTTCAACCTTTTTTCCGACCATAAAGCCGGTAATATTTTGGAGAAAAAGAAGCGGTGTTTTCCGTTTGGCGCACAGCTCAATAAAGTGCGCGCCTTTTTGTGCCGATTCAGAAAACAAGATACCGTTGTTTGCCACAATGCCAATCAAGTGTCCTTGAATACGAGCGAAACCACACACTAGCGTTCTGCCGTACAAGGCTTTGAATTCGTCGAAATCAGAATCATCGACGATGCGGGCAATAATTTCTCGAACGTCGAATGACAGTCGTAAGTTGGCATTCACGATTCCGTAGATTTCTTCTGCGTCGTAGCGGGGAGGAAGCACGGTGTTTTCTGGCTTAACAGGTCTTGTTCTATTGGCATTGGCAATGGCTTCTCTCGCAAGCATTAGGGCATGTTCATCATTTTCAGCGTAATAATCTGCGACACCAGATTTTCGACAATGCACGTCTGCACCGCCGAGCTCTTCACCCGTCACGACTTCGCCAGTGGCCGCTTTCACCAAAGGTGGCCCCGCCAAAAAAATGGTGCCTTGCTCTTTAACCATAATGGACACATCCGCCATGGCAGGAACGTACGCGCCCCCAGCAGTGCAAAGCCCCATCACAACAGCAACTTGGGGGATGCCTTTCGCTGACATTCTCGCTTGGTTAAAGAAAATGCGACCAAAGTGTTCTTTGTCGGGGAAGACGTCGGACTGATGAGGGAGATTTGCGCCACCGGAGTCCACCAAATACACGCAGGGGAGTTGGCAACGTTGGGCAATCTCTTGTGCTCTAAGGTGTTTTTTTACCGTGAGTGGGTAGTAGGTTCCGCCTTTTACCGAAGCATCGTTGGCGATGACCATGCATTGAATCCCCTCTATGATACCAATGCCGGCGATAACACCAGCGCAGGGGATCGCTTCGTCATACACTTGCCAGGCGGCAAACTGGCTGATTTCAAGAAAGTCAGTGTTGTCATCAAGCAAGCGCGCGATGCGTTCTCGTGCGGGGAGTTTTCCTTTTTGCCTCTGGTGCTCAATGGCTTTTTCACCGCCGCCCTGTTTGATGGTCTCGATGTGTTGATTAAGTTGAGTGACCAACGTTTCCATCGCAGCTTTATTGGAAAGAAATAACTCGTCAGTTGGCTTAGTTTTACTTTTGATAATGGCCATAATGACTTCCTTGTCGTATGTTCCGTTAGCGAGATTCTTCGAACAGCTCTCGGCCTATTAACATGCGGCGAATCTCAGAGGTACCCGCGCCGATTTCATAAAGCTTTGCATCACGTAGCAAACGACCAGCAGAGTATTCATTGATGTAGCCATTCCCACCGAGCAACTGGATTGCATCGAGTGCCATTTGTGTGGCGAGTTCTGCACTGTACAAAATCGCGCCAGCGGCGTCTTTGCGTGTTGCGTTACCTCGATCACAAGCCGCTGCGACGGTATATGCATACGCTTTTGCTGCACTCATTCGAGAGTACATATCGGCGATCTTGCCCTGAACTAACTGAAACTCGCCAATGGATTTTCCAAACTGCTCTCGTTCATGTACGTACGGGACCACAATGTCCATGCAAGCTTGCATTATCCCGAGTGGTCCGGCAGCGAGGACGACGCGCTCGTAATCCAGCCCACTCATTAATACCTCGACGCCTTGATTCAACTCGCCAAGAATATTCTCTTTTGGCACTACGCAATGGTTAAATACAAGTTCGCAAGTATTCGAGCCTCTCATGCCTAGCTTGTCCAGCTTTTGAGCATGAGTGAAACCTGCGAAGTTACGTTCAATAATGAATGCGGTAATGCCACGTGAACCTGCGCTGACATCTGTTTTAGCGTAAAGCACCACTACGTCAGCATCGGGCCCATTTGTTATCCACATTTTGTTGCCATTCAGTACAAAATGGTCGCCCTTGTTCTCCGCTTTCAGTTGCATGCTTATCACGTCTGAACCGGCATTGGGCTCGCTCATCGCTAGGGCGCCAACGTGCGTACCATCAATGAGTTTTGGAAGGTATTTTTCGCGTTGAGAAGGCGTGCCGTTACGAAAGATTTGGTTGACGCACAGGTTAGAATGAGCGCCGTAGCTTAAAGCGACAGACGCAGAGGCACGGCTGATTTCTTCCATGGCAACAACATGAGCGAGGTATCCCATGCCTGCACCACCAAGCTCTTCATCGACGGTCACACCAAGCAACCCCATTTCTCCCAACAAAGGCCATAAATGATTCGGGAACTGGTTATCGCGGTCTATCTCAGCGGCGATGGGCGCGATATGTTCCGTAGCAAAGGCATTAACGTGTTCTCGGAGCATATCGATGGTATCACCAAGTCCGAAATTGAGTGGGGTATAGGTGCTTTTCATAACGTCTCCCGGTATCAGAGGTAAGGTGGAAAAGCCTGTAGCGGTGTTGCTAATTGAGTATAGCGTTTATGTCTGCTTGCTTTTGAGTGTTTGAATACAACGCTCCTTAGCGGCATTCAACTCTGCCATAACGACGCTGATGTCGTTGAGTTGTTGCTGTAGGACGGCTTGTTTCTCTTCAATGATATTGAGCATTTTCAATAACTGTCCTTCGGTTTGTTGCATGTCGTAGAGCTCGAAAAGTTCACGAATTTCTGCCAACGAAAAACCGAGTCGTTTCCCTCTTAAAATCAGTTTGAGGCGAATTCTATCCCTGCGTTGATAAACGCGCATATTGCCTTTTCGCTCTGGTTCAATCAGACCCACGTCTTCATAAAACCGGATACTGCGAGTAGTAATATCAAACTCCTTGGCGAGGTCACTGATCTTGTATTTTTCCATAACATACTTACCTCGAATAAAAATCCAGTTTCTGGAAATCGAACCTTAAATGGGAAGGCCGAACATCAACTTTGAAATATAAACGTCTGCTTGGTGTGTTTTTTCATCTCATTGTAAAGGCTAGTGCTATGCTTACGTAAACGTCAAGAAATCGCGGAATGAAAGTTTGTTAGTGAAAAAGGCGATAAAGGCTGGTGTGGCGCTTGGTGAGTAATTCTATGTAGGGTGTCATCAGTCTGCCAAGTGTTCACATATACCTTAAGGGAATGCGAATCATGGGAAAAGACATCTGGATTGTCAGCGCGAAAAGAACGCCAATTGGGCGCTTTCAAGGCAAGTTGCAAACTTACTCTGCTCCTCAATTAGGCGCACTGGCGATCAAGGCGGCAATGCACGAAGTGAATGTGACTTCGGTGGATGAAGTGTTCATGGGATGTGTGCTTCCAGCAGGGTGTGGACAAGCTCCTGCGAGGCAAGCATCTATGGGGGCAGATCTTCCTTTGGGTGTAGGGGGCACCACCATTAACAAAGTGTGTGGCTCTGGCATGAAGAGCGTCATGTTAGCGCACGATCTCATTAAAGCTGGAACGATTCGCTCTGCCATTGCTGGTGGTATGGAAAGTATGACCAATGCGCCGTATTTGCTGAGGGAGGCGAGAAAGGGAATGCGTATGGGGCACCAGTCTGCGTATGACCACATGTTTCTCGATGGGCTACAAGATGCTTACGAAGGGCACTTAATGGGTGTTTATGCTCAGCAAGTCGCTGACAGGCTTAAGTTCACCAGAGAGCAAATGGATGAATGGGCCGTGATGTCGGCAAAACGTGCGTTGGAAGCTCAAGAGCGAGGCTTGTTTGCCGATGAACTTTCGCCGGTTTCACTCAATACCAAGTCAGAACAAGCGGTGCTGGACTACGATGAGCACCCACGCTCGATTGACCTTGGTAAAATTCCTCAACTCAAACCTGCATTCGATGAAAAAGGTACGGTGACCGCTGCTAATTCGAGTGCCATTTCAGATGGCGCGGCGGCTCTTGTGCTTATGGATGAAGACACTGCGCGTCATCAGGGGCTTAAACCACTTGCGATCATCAAGGCGCACTCTACACATGCCAGAAAACCTGCAGAATTTACTTTGGCACCCGTCTACGCAATTGAGCAACTGCTGTTCCAGCTAGATTGGTCAATTTATGAAGTGGACCTGTGGGAAATCAATGAAGCCTTTGCCGTCGTGACACAAATAGCGGTGGCGGAACTTGGACTAGATACAAGCAAAGTAAATATTAAAGGTGGAGCCTGTGCACTTGGGCATCCGATAGGGGCTAGTGGCGCACGAATTCTGGTGACATTGATTCACAGTTTGCGTCAGCTACAAGCGCTAGGCACCAATGGTGATCTCGAAGCCAAAAAAGTGATGCGGGGTGTTGCATCACTTTGTATCGGCGGTGGAGAAGCCACGGCGATAGGCATTGAAATACCGCTTTAATTGAAATCAGAAAGGAGTAAATGATGACTCGTTTGGTTCCCTTGTTTATTGGTGGCGAGTTTCGTGAATCTCAAACATCGGATTGGGTTGAGGTAACCAATCCCGCCACTAATGATGTCATTGCGTACGTTCCATGTTCCACAGAGCACGAGATGGAAGCCGCCATTGATAATGCGAAAGAGACATTCCAATCTTGGAAAGAAGTGGCGATACCCGAGCGTGCCCGAGTTATGCTTCGTTATCAGCACTTGCTCAAAGAGCATCATGATGAGCTTGCCACACTGCTTTCTCATGAAACGGGTAAGATTTTAGCGGATGCTAAAGGCGATGTGTGGCGAGGCATAGAGGTTGTTGAGCAGGCGGCAAACATTGCCAGCAACATGATGGGCGAAACCGTCGAAAACGTTGCCACGGATATTGATAGTTACTCAATGATTCAGCCCCTAGGTGTGTGTTGCGGCATTACGCCATTTAACTTTCCTGCCATGATTCCGTTGTGGATGTTCCCAATCGCTATCGCTGCGGGCAATACATTTGTGCTTAAACCCTCCGAACAAGTGCCGTTGACCTCTATTCGTTTAGCTGAACTATTTGAGCAAGCTGGCGCGCCGAAAGGAGTGTTGCAGATCGTTCATGGCCGCAAAGAGCAAGTCGACTTTCTTCTGGCTCATCCTGATATTCGAGCGGTGTCATTTGTTGGCTCGGTTCCCGTTGCCCGTTATATCTACACCACAGGGACTAAACATTTTAAACGGGTTCAAGCTTTTGCTGGTGCAAAGAATCACATGGTGATCATGCCTGATGCAAACAAAGATCAAGTGGTGAATAACCTAATCGGAGCCTCCGTTGGGGCTGCGGGGCAACGCTGTATGGCGATTTCTGTTGCGGTATTTGTCGGCGATTCAAAACAATGGATTGCAGACCTGAAACTGGCGATGGCGAAAGTACACCCAGGGCCTTGGGATGATGAACAGGCTGCTTATGGCCCATTGATCAGTGAGCAAGCCAAGCAACGCGTATTGGACCTAATCGAAGATGGCAAACAACAAGGCGCAGTGTGTGAACTCGATGGCAGTCAGTGTGAAGTGGACGGCTTTCCCGATGGAAACTGGATTGGCCCAACCTTGTTTAGCGGTGTAACAGCGAACATGTCGATTTACACGCAAGAGATATTTGGCCCTGTTTTAGTTTGTATGGAAGTCGAAACGTTGCAAGAGGCCATTGAGTTGGTGAATCGCAACCCTTACGGCAACGGAACTTCTATATTTACCGCTAATGGCGCTGCTGCGAGAAAATATCAGCATGACATTCAAGTCGGTCAAGTGGGGATTAATGTGCCAATTCCAGTCCCTTTACCATTTTTCTCCTTTACTGGTTGGAGAGGCAGTTTCTATGGTGATTTACATGCGTATGGTAAACAAGCAGTGCGTTTTTATACCGAGACCAAAACGGTGACGGCGCGTTGGTTTGATGACGATATTCCAACGGGGCCAAATCTGACCATCCAACTGCGCTGAGTGAATAAAAGGAGCTTTTATGGACTTTGAACTTAATGAAGATCAACGTGCATTTGCCGATACCGCTCAACAATTTGCCGATGAGCGTTTAGCACCGATGGCGGCTGAGTGGGATGAAAAGCAGATCTTCCCCAAAGACGTATTGAGAGAGGCGGGGGAACTGGGGTTTCTCAGTCTCTACACACCAGAAGAACATGGCGGCTTAGGGTTAAGCCGTTTGGATGCGTCAATTATCTTTGAACAACTGGCCATGGGATGTACGTCCACTACGGCGTTTATGACGATTCACAACATGGTCAGTTGGATGATAGCCAGTTTTGCTACCGATGAAGCCAAAACGCAGTTCTGTCCGAAATTAGTTACGGGGGAGTGGTTAGGCTCCTATTGCTTAACCGAACCCAACGCAGGATCAGACGCCGCTGTACTGACCACTTCCGCTACAAAAAAGGGAGATAAGTATGTCATCAACGGCGGCAAAGCCTTTATCTCTGGCGCTGGAGAGACAGATGTTTTGGTCGTGATGGCGAGAACCGGAGAAGCGGATGCCAAAGGCGTGTCTGCATTTGTTGTTCCTGCTCAAACAGATGGTATCAGCTATGGGCGCAAAGAACCCAAAATGGGTTGGAACAGCCAACCAACACGAGCGGTTACTTTTGAAAATGTTGTTATTCCAGCTAGCCATTTACTGGGCGAAGAAGGGCAAGGTTTTGTCTTTGCGATGAAAGGGCTTGATGGAGGGCGTATAAATATTGCGACCTGCTCCGTCGGTACGGCTCAACAGGCCCTTAATCAGGCGGCACGGTACATTCAAGAACGTAAGCAGTTCGGCAAGTCGCTTGCGCAGTTTCAAGCCTTACAATTCAAATTGGCAGACATGGCGACAGAGCTAGTGGCTGCGCGGCAGTTGGTGCGCTATGCCGCCAGTAAACTCGACCGAAATGACCCGGATGCCACGGCTTATTGCGCGATGGCAAAACGGTTCGCAACCGATGTGGGCTTTCAGGTTTGCGACCAAGCGCTGCAGCTTTATGGCGGCTATGGTTACATCAAAGAGTATCCAATGGAGCGTCATTTCAGAGATGTGCGTGTGCATCAAATTCTGGAGGGAACGAACGAAATCATGCGCTTGATCATCGCACGTCGTTTGCTCTCTGAGGAATCGGCCTTGCTGTAGCGAAGTATTGGATTTGCTCATTGAGAAAGGATTCAGATATGCCATTAACCCAAGCAGCCATTCAACATACGATCACTAATCACGTTGCCGTGGTGACAATGAACAACCCGCCAGCCAATACGTGGACAGCAGAGAGCCTCAAGGCACTGAAGTCGCTGATACTCAAACTTAACGATGATAAGCAGGTCTATTCATTGGTTTTAACTGGCAGTGGAGACAAGTTTTTCTCTGCTGGTGCGGATCTCAAGCTATTTTCTGATGGTGACAAAGCGGTTGCGTTAGACATGGCGCGATGCTTTGGTGAAGCGTTTGAAACGCTCTCTGAATTCCGTGGTGTTTCCATTGCCGCCATTAATGGTTACGCCATGGGCGGAGGGTTAGAAGTGGCATTAGCTTGTGACATTCGAGTAGTTGAAGAGCAAGCGGTACTTGCTTTACCAGAAGCCAAAGTCGGACTTTTGCCCTGCGCTGGCGGTACCCAAAACCTCACAGCGTTAGTAGGGGAAGGCTGGGCAAAGCGTATCATTTTATGTGGAGAGCAAGTCAGCGCTGACAAAGCAAAAGAACTAGGCCTAGTTGAGGAGTTGGTTCCCAAAGGTGAAGCTTTAAGTAAAGCGCTGGAACTTGCTGAATCTGTTGCGAACCAGTCACCATCTTCTGTCGCCGCATGTAAGGCGCTCATTCAAAATATGCGCTCTGCGCCACTTAAGCACGGCTTAATGAAAGAGCGAGAGTTGTTTCTGAATCTTTTTGATACGGAAGATCAAGTTGAGGGTGTTCGCGCCTTTTTAGAAAAACGCCCACCGCAATGGAAAAACCGATAGGAGGCCACATGGCAGGGATGGTAACCATTAGTGAAATAGAGTGCTTAGATGGCGTGCACCGCATTGGTATCGCAACGTTAGACAACACCGCTTCATTGAATGCATTGACGTATGACATGTTAGTCCAACTTAACGATCAGCTTATCAAGTGGCAAGATGATCCACATATGGCTTGTGTGGTACTGACTGGCGCTGGAGAAAAAGCATTCTGTGCTGGTGGTGATGTTCGAGCTATGTATCACGTCATGCATAACGAGAGTAAAGAAAAAATCGTAGAGTTCTGTACGAACTATTTCTCGTTAGAGTATGAGTGTGACTATCTCATCCACACTTACAACAAACCCATTATCGGTTGGGGAGAAGGTATTGTCATGGGCGGTGGGATGGGGCTTTTTATGGGAACCAGCCATAAAGTTGTGACAACAACATCACGCCTTGCTATGCCAGAAATCAATATCGGACTGTATCCTGATGTGGGAGGTACGTGGTTTTTAAGCCAGATAGATCCGCAAGTGGGTTTATTCCTCGGATTGACAGGTTCAATGGTAAATTCAAGTGACGCTGTCACTATTGGTTTGGCCGATTGGTTACTGTTGGAAGAGCAGTATCCCACCTTACTGGATGAGCTAAAGCGGCTCCAGTGGGGCAAAGAAGATGCGAAAGAGTTGGTAACTGCGCTACTACAATTAATGGAAGAACAGGTTATTGATAGCAAACCAACCACGCAAATTTGTCCATACTTAGATCAGATAGAGGAAGCGTGCAAAGGCTTTGATCTTAATGCGATAGCACAGCGAATCATGGCTATCGAAGGGAATAGCCAGTGGATAGAAAACGCGAAACAAACGTTCGCATCGGGCAGTGCGATCACCGCGCATATTTGCTTTAGACAAGTGAAAGAGTACCACAGCTTACCGCTTGCAGATTGTTTCCGTTTAGAGTTGAGTTTGTCGGTTCGCAGTGCCTTATTAGGTGAGTTTAAAGAGGGCGTCCGTTCTCGGCTTATTGACCGGGATGGCGAACCTAACTGGATGTTTAACAGTGTCAGTGAAGTCGATGAAGATGTCATCGATACCTTGTTTACCTCACTTTGGCCGGATGACGAACATCCGCTTGCTGATTTGGGTGAACAAACACTAGGTCAATAAGGAGAATGATCATGAGTACCATCGCATTTATCGGTTTAGGAAGAATGGGGCATCCGATGGCGCAAAACTTACTCGCGTCTGGATTTAACGTGCAAGTATTCGATGTCGATAGCGAAGCCGCAAAGCAACTAGTACCTTTTGGTGCGGTGGTGGCGAGCTCTATTGAGGAAGTCGTGGATGGTGCTAGCACAGTCATCACGATGCTACCAGCAGGGTCTCACGTTCGTTCCGTGTATCTTGGTGACTTACATGGTGGCGTAGGTGTCCTCAATCTTGTCTCGCCAAGTACCTTGATGATTGATTGTTCAACCATTGATCCGGACTCTGCGCGATTAGTCGCCAATGAAGCGGCAAATAAACGCGTGTTGTTTGTCGACGCGCCCGTTTCGGGGGGCGTTGCTGGCGCTAAAGCGGCGACATTAACCTTTATTGTTGGTGGTTCGGATCAAGCGTTTTCTAAAGCCAATGCCATTTTGCAGTATATGGGAAAAAATGTTTTCCATGCTGGCAAAGCAGGCGATGGTCAAATGGCGAAAATCTGTAACAACCTTATGCTCGGCATTTTAATGTCTGGTACGTGCGAGGCATTAAACCTAGGTATCGATCATGGACTCGATCCAAAAGTGCTATCAAACATCATGCTGCAAAGCTCTGGCCGAAATTGGGCATTGGAGCTTTACAATCCTTGCCCAGGCGTGATGGACAGTGCGCCAGCCAGTCACGATTACCAACCGGGCTTTATGAGCAAACTCATGCTGAAAGATCTCGGCTTGGGGTTAGATGCGGCGTTACAAACACATTCTTCGGTTCCGATGGGGTCGTTAGCGCGCAACTTATATTCTTTCCACAACGCGAGCGGCCACGGCGAACTCGATTTCTCAAGCTTATTTGAGTTATACAAGAGTAAGAAAGGCTAGACCGAGTTTTGTGACAAACCAGCCCGAGATGGTGACGTAAAACGCGCATCATTTCGGC
This sequence comes from Vibrio sp. YT-18, assembly GCF_033337345.1. NCBI lineage: Bacteria > Pseudomonadati > Pseudomonadota > Gammaproteobacteria > Vibrionales > Vibrionaceae > Vibrio > Vibrio sp. YT-18. Next base: position 69,855 of record NZ_JAWOQO010000005.1, read on the forward strand.
CAACTTAGACTGGTTGAGATAGAGAACATTACGAGCTATGGAGTGCACCAATATGGACATAAAAAGTAGTGTTATTGCCATTACAGGAGCAGGGCAGGGGCTTGGGCAAATGATGGCCATTACCCTTGCTCAAGCTGGCGCTGATTTAGCGTTGTTGGATGTAAACGCCAGTGGCTTAATGGAAACACAAGAGCAGTGTCGAATGCTGAGTGCGAAAGCGTTGACATATCAAGTGGATGTCACCAACGAAATCGACGTTGAAACCACGTTTGAAGCGATTATCCAAGATTTTGGTCAACTCAATGGGTTAGTCAATAACGCTGGCGTATTAAGAGATGGGTTACTTGTAAAAGCAAAAGATGGCGTGATCAGTAAGATGTCTTTGGATCAATTCAATTTGGTCATGAACGTTAACGTGACAGGAACATTTTTGTGTGGGCGTGAAGCTGCCGTCAAGATGATTGAGAGTGGCTCCCAAGGCGTTATCATCAATATTTCTAGTGTTGCGAGAGCAGGGAATATCGGACAAACCAATTATTCTGCGTCAAAAGCGGCGGTCGCGACCATGGCGACAACATGGGCCCGTGAGCTCGCAAGATACGGTATTCGCGCGGCGGCGGTTGCACCAGGTGTAGTACACACCGCGATGGCAGAGCAAATGAAACCCGAAGCCATAGAGCGATTAGAAAAGATGATCCCAGTTGGCAGGATGGGCGAAACAAGCGAAATCGCGCATGCAGTAAAATACATTATTGAGAGTGATTACTTTACTGGCAGGGTTTTAGAAGTGGATGGCGGTATTCGTATGTAAGTGACTACTGAAATAAGGCTCTGATAGACCTGAATAATAAGTTTCTTTCCATTTCAGCATTTTCTATGTTGTGGAGTGCCAATTCTGCGCAACCCAAATGTATTTACAACTTATGTTTGGATTTACCTTGAGAATGATTTCTCACAATCCAATAAAGAGATGTAAATACCACTCAAATATTAAGTGAAATCATTAATTTGATGTTGATCACACTTTTGGTTTTTTAGTTTCCGCTTCTCATTAAGGCTATCTGCGTAAATGAAGTTGATAGTCAGTCTCATCAATTTTAAGTTTCAACTATTTGTTTTTAAATAATTAATTGTTGAAGCACGAGAAATTCGTGTTGAGGTTAATATTCTATTTAAAGTGTGTAACTTCCATTAATGGAAGGTTAGTTTCCAGTTGTGGCTAATGAGCTTTAACTTTTTACTCCTCATAATGCGCCAAATGTAACATAGTGTTTCAAAGTGTAACAATAAACTCACACTAAGAGTGTGGTTTTGATCTCCACTCAATTCCGTTTTGTTTCGCTCTGAACCCGACGTTACTCATGCTCAACACATAAACATTCTAATGACTATAACAACTGGTTCTTGGCTTGATACCAATCGTATCGTAGCAAATAACGGTTCATTCTAGCTGGTTAAATGCTTGATGACGAAGTTGAAAAATTGTAAGTAGAATAACTACTTATCGAAGTTTCTTCTTGTTCTCATACATTACCTCTGCGCAATTTGTGAGCTCTTATTTACTTTGATTGGCATCTGTTTTGAAACCAGACAACCATCGAGAAAGTTAATGGAAGCCTCAAGATATAAACGCATCTTGTCGAGGGGAAGTTTGGCGTCCGTCATACTTATGCTCTCAGGATGTAATTCAGCTTTACTTGACCCCAAAGGTGCCATTGGTGTGCAAGAAAAAGAGTTAATTATTACTGCTCTTTTGCTGATGTTGATCGTTGTAATCCCTGTGATTTTAATGACGATTTACTTCGCTTACCGATACCGCGCCTCTAATACTGAAGAAGAGTACGCACCCGAGTGGTCACACTCGACCAAAATCGAAGTGGTGGTATGGACAATTCCAATCATCATCATTGCGATTCTTGCGACGATCACATGGCGTTCGACTCATGAACTAGAGCCATCCAAACCTTTGGAAAGTGATGTTAAACCAATGACCATCGAAGTGGTGTCACTCGATTGGAAATGGTTGTTCATCTATCCAGAGGAAAACATTGCGACGGTGAACTATGTGGCGTTCCCGAAAGACGTGCCAGTGCAGTTCAAACTGACTTCGGACAACATCATGAACGCGTTTTTCATCCCTCGCTTAGGTACACAGATCTACGCGATGCCAGGAATGGTAACCAAGCTCAACCTCATAGCGAACCACGAAGGTGACTATAAGGGTTTTGCATCGAACTACAGCGGCGAAGGCTTTTCGCAAATGAAGTTCACAGCTTCAGCAATGTCTGATCGTGCTGCGTTCCTAAATTGGGTGCAGAAAGTGAAGGCGAGCCCTGATCGTATTGAAGATTGGGAGCAATACAGCTCACTGGCAGCGCCAAGTATCGCAGAGCCAGTCACTTTGTTCTCTAGCGTTCCTCCGTTCTTGTTCACCGACGTTGTGACTCAGCATCCTGGTTCAATGAACTGTTTGCCTGAAAACCAAGGATAATCGTAATGTTTGGAAGATTAACTCTTGATTCAGTTCCATTCCACGAACCTATTATCGTCATCACCCTAGCGGTTGTGGCGCTGGTTGGTTTAGCCGTAGTTTACGCGGTGACCAAAGCCGGAAAGTGGCAATATTTGTGGAATGAATGGTTTACTTCAGTAGACCATAAAAAACTTGGCTTCATGTACATCGCAGTAGCGATGGTGATGCTTGTTCGTGGTTTTGCTGACGCAGTCATGATGCGTAGTCAGCAACTCCTTTCTTCTGCGGGTGAAGCAGGTTACTTGCCACCGCATCACTACGATCAAATTTTTACTGCCCACGGCGTGATCATGATCTTTTTTGTAGCGATGCCATTGGTCATTGGTCTGATGAACATCATCGTGCCATTGCAGATTGGTGCGCGTGACGTAGCTTTCCCGTATCTGAATAACTTGAGCTTCTGGCTGTTTGTTGTAGGTGTCATCCTAACAAACATGTCTCTCGGCTTAGGTGAATTTGGTCGTACCGGCTGGTTGGCGTATCCGCCGCTTTCAGGTATTGAGGCTAGCCCAGGAGTCGGGGTCGACTATTGGATTTGGGCGCTGCAGATATCAGGTGTTGGTACGACGTTAACAGGCGTGAACTTCTTCGCGACCATTTTGCGTATGCGTACACCGTCTATGCCAATGATGAAGATGCCAGTTTTCACTTGGGCGTCTCTGTGTGCAAACATTTTGATCATCATTTCATTCCCAATCCTAACGGTGACTATCGCTCTGCTTACGCTGGATAGATACCTAGGCATGCACTTCTTTACCAATGATCTTGGCGGCAACGTAATGATGTACGTCAACCTGATTTGGGCTTGGGGTCACCCAGAAGTGTACATTTTGATCTTGCCAATTTTTGGTGTGTTCTCAGAAGTCACCGCAACCTTCTCACGTAAAAAGTTGTTCGGTTACACATCGCTAGTTTGGGCTACCGTAGTTATCACGATTCTTGCCTTTGTCGTTTGGCTACACCACTTCTTTACGATGGGGTCTGGCGCGAACGTAAATGCCTTCTTCGGTATTGCCACGATGATCATTTCTATCCCAACAGGGGTGAAGATCTTCAACTGGCTATTCACGATGTACAAAGGCCGCATCCGCTTTACGACGCCAATGATGTGGACGGTGGGCTTCCTTATCACCTTTACTGTTGGTGGTATGACGGGCGTACTAATGGCTGTTCCGGGTGCAGATTTCGTTCTGCATAACTCAGTATTCCTTATCGCTCACTTCCACAACGTTATCATCGGTGGTGTGGTGTTTGGATGTTTCGCTGCGATCACTTACTGGTTCCCGAAAGCGACCGGTTTCACCATGAATGAAACTTGGGGCAAACGTGCGTTCTATCTTTGGATTATTGGTTTCTTAATGGCGTTCCTGCCGCTTTACGCGCTGGGCTTTATGGGGATGACTCGTCGTTTAAGCCAAGACATCAACCCAGAATACTTCCCACTGTTGTCGATTGCCGCAGCAGGTACGGTTGTGATTGCGCTGGGCGTATTGTCTCAGTTCATCCAAATTTACGTGAGTATCCGTGACCGCGAGCAAAACCGTGATCTAACTGGTGACCCGTGGGGTGGACGTACTCTTGAGTGGGCAACATCGTCTCCACCGCCGTTCTACAACTTTGCGCACCTACCAAAAGGTGATGTGCTGGATGCCTTCTGGTACCAGAAACAAAGTGGCGAGTTCGATCCAACTAAAGAAGTGGAATACGAACGTATTCATATGCCAAAAAACACGGCAACAGGCATCTACGTGTCGGCTTGGTCGCTCCTATTTGGCTTCGGCATGATTTGGTACATCTGGTGGCTAGCGGCGGCAAGTTTGGTCGGTATTATCGTGACGTGTATTCAGCATAGCTATAACGATGATGTGGATTACTACGTGGAAGTTGAAGAGATCAAAGCAATTGAGGCCAAACGTCGAGCTCAGCTTGAAGAAGCGAAGAAAAACTCAGTGAAAGACAGCGAAAGTAAAGATGATCTGGAGGTGACGTATGCAAACTAATATCGCAGCACATCACGACCATGATCACCACCATGACACGAATGGCAACAAGCTATTTGGCTTCTGGGTTTACCTGATGAGTGACTGTGTATTGTTTGCGACCTTGTTCGCGACTTACGCTGTGCTGTCGAGCAATTCAATTGCGGGCCCAACAGGTAAAGACATTTTCGCACTCCCATTCGTGTTTGTCGAAACCATGCTGCTGCTGTTTAGCAGTATCACATTTGGTTTTGGCATTATCGCGATGAAGCGCAACAACGTTGCTGGTCTCAAACGCTGGATGTTAGTCACGTTCGCGCTTGGTCTTGGCTTTATCTGTATGGAGGTCTATGAGTTCCATCACCTGATTGAAGAAGGCTATGGGCCACAAACAAGTGCATTCCTGTCGGCATTCTTTACGTTGGTTGGTACGCACGGCCTGCACGTAACCTTTGGTCTGATTTGGTTAGCGGTAGCGTATCATCAACTGTCGACGAAAGGTCTGAACGACAATATGGCAATGCGCTTTAACTGCTTAAGCCTATTCTGGCACTTTCTAGATATCGTTTGGATTTGTGTCTTTACCATCGTTTACTTACTGGGGGTAATGTAATGGATCAACATGTAGAAACCAGTTCGTCAGATTACGTGAAAGGCTTTATTGCCTCACTGATTCTGACGGTAATTCCGTTCTACTTTGTTTGGACGAAATCATTACCAGATACAACGACCTATGCGATTCTATTTGGATGTGCATTAGTACAGATATTTGTTCACTTTAAATACTTCTTGCACATGGAAACAAAAACATCCGACGGACGTTGGAATCTTGTATCACTGATGTTTACCGCCATTGTTGTACTTATCCTTATCGCTGGCTCGGTATGGATCATCTACAACATGAACGTCAACATGAAATTGTAGGTCAAGGTATGCTGAAAAGTTATTTGTCTATCACTAAACCGGGCATTATTTTCGGCAACCTGATTTCTGTTGCGGCGGGGTTCTTCCTCGCCGCAAAAACAGAACCAGCCAGTCTAATGCTGTTCGTTACGACGTTAGTTGGTGTTGGGTTAGTCATCGCTTCAGGTTGTGTGGTGAATAATATTTTCGATCGTGATATCGACCAAAAGATGGCACGTACACGAAATCGTGAAACAGTGAAAGGCAACATCAATATCGATATTGCGTTTGTTTATGCACTTGCTTTATTGCTGGTAGGAACCGCACTGTTATTTATCCGAGTGAACCCACTATCCGCTGTCGTCGTGTTGCTTGGCTACGTGTATTACGTGTTCTTTTACACGATGTGGTACAAACGTAACTCGGTGTATGGAACCTTAGTGGGAAGTATCTCAGGCTCAGTTCCGCCATTGGTGGGTTACTTAGCGGTAACAAACTTCATTAGCTTGGAAGCGATTTTACTCTTTACCATGTTCTGTCTCTGGCAAATGCCGCACTCGTATGCCATTGCCATGTTCCGCATGCAAGACTACCGAGAAGCCGGGATTCCCGTATTGCCAGTTAAAGAGGGCATTCATAAAGCTCATCGACACATGAAAGCGTATGTCGTGGCGTTTGGAGCAGCATCATTGGGGTTATTTTTACTAGGTGAAGCCGGGTATGAATACTTAGCGGTTGCAGCGGTTGTTTGCTTTATGTGGACGAAAGTGACCTTTCGCAGCATTGATGACAACAACTATATCGCTTGGTCAAAGTCGGTGTTTAAAGTCTCACTGCTAGTGGTGATGGGGATCAGTGGTGTGCTTGGCGTCGAGTTGATTCCTCTAGCTCTGTAACAACCAGACCTAAGCGTTTGCTACGCGCCAATATCTTTTGCTGCTGAATGCATGAATGACCTTACCTAGAAGTAAGGTCATTTAACTTTCTATTGTCCTTTATTTTCCCTGTTCCTCCTCTAGCTTCACTATCACGTATTCATATCTAAAAGCAAAAACAACCAGTGTGTAAAACATAGTAGATCGCGCGTTTCCGCTGACGCGTAATAATGCCAAGAGATAGCGACGATTAAGCTAAAAGTATAAACAGCGCAATAACTCTACTTACCATATGAGAATTCAATATCGATAGTTTGTAATGTAAACATTTGGGGTAGTGCTAGTTCCCATAGCAGCATACAAACTAACAATGTGAATGTTTAAGTTGAATCACCAGCTAGCGAAATACAAAAGTTTTACGACTGAAAGTGGGTGAGGAAGCATCTTAACTCCAGTGAAATGAACACGATTAAGAATCATCCTTTTACATAATCTAAAAACTCACTAAACCTTAACCCAGATTAAAGTTTTGTCGTCTCCGAGGCATTAAGGTGCGCCTGTAGTTTGCAGGTCTCAAGGATTCAGAGAAGGAACAGCCATACATCGTGTATCGCTGTTCCTTTTTCGTTCTTGTTTACTTGCGAAAAGATAAAACATAAAGACAACTTTAAGAGGACTGGTTTTGAGCATTTTGTTTTCCGAAGCCCGCATTGGCAACATGACCCTAAAGAACCGTTTTGTGAGAAGCGCAACGTGGGAGAACATGGCGACCGAAGATGGTCACATGACGGCAAAGCTTTACGATATTTACGAAACGCTTGCGAAAGGGGAGGTTGGGCTTATTGTCACGGGTTATGCCAATATCGTTGAAGAAGAGAAACCCAACGCAGGTATGATGGGGATCTACAACGACTCTTTTATTGAAGAATACAAAAAGCTAACAGAGCTAGTACATCAACAAGATTCTAAAATCGTGATGCAAATTGCTTACGGTGGCACCAAAACCACCCATAACGTCGGTGAGCGTGTCATCTTCGCTCCGAGTGACGTGCCTGAGCGTGGTACAAATACGCAAGGCAAAGCGATGACAAAGGACGAAATCGACTACATCGTAAAGGCATTCGCATTGGCGAGTAAACGTGCTCAAGACGCTGGTTTTGACGGCGTAGAGATTCATGCGGCGCACACTTATTTAATTAACCAGTTTTTAAGCCCGTACTATAATCGTCGCGAAGACGAATATGGTGGTGACTTAGAAAATCGCATGCGCTTTCTTTTAGAAATTTACTCTGAAACCAGAAAGCTGGTTGGAAGCGAATTTCCGATCCTCGTTAAACTGACGGCAACAGAGTTCTTTGACGGCGGTTTAACGTTCGATGAAACTCGCGTCGTCTGTAAGAAACTTGAAGAAGTAGGCGTTGATGCGATCATCGTATCTGGCAATGTTCACGGCAAAGCAAACGAACTTGTTGGTCAAACGTTCGATGGTTACAGACTACAAGAAGAAGGTTACTTTCACGAATATGGTCACGTGATCAGTCAGGACGTTAGCATACCGGTGATTACTGTCGGCGGGCTGAGCGACATTGATGCGATTGAGAAAATTGCAGAAAACACAGATATCCAATTTTTTGCTGTGTCACGCCCTTTATTGGCTGAGCCGCAGTTGATCAAACGTTGGAAAGAAGGCAATCGCGCACCAGTAGATTGCGAACGTTGCTCAAAGTGTCGTACCAAGCGTGGTAACTTTTGCGTGGTGTATAAGAACCGAAATCGTCGCAAAAAATAGAACGAAGCGAATACACAAATACAAATTAGCCTCCACTCTGAATATGGAGGCTTTTAATTATCCGCATGTTAATCGAACCATTATTTATCTTCTTTTTGATAGTTTAAATAATGCACACAAAGATCGTGAAATGCTTTAGCTTGAGGCGAGATCGTGCGATCGGTTAACGTAAATATACCAATTTGCCTTTCAAGTGGTGGATCGATAAGCGGAATCCAAACCAAGCGTGTTTCATTGGTTGGGAAAGCAAGCTTCGGTAGGGTCGTGACACCAATCCCAAGTTCTAAGACAGAAAACAGCGAAGTAATATTTTCGACCGAATAGAGCGCTTGCTGACTCAGAGCTCTTGCTGGGGTTGGATCGAGAAGTGTACAAGTGCCGTTACGGATAAAGGGTTGTTCCAACAAAGTTTGCCACTCGATTCCTTCTGGATGACTCGCAATAGGGTTGTCCTTTAAACACACCACGCCTATTGGATCGGCTAACAGCGGCGTAAAGTCAATGCCGCCCTCATCGAGGTGAGAGGGGTTACCGAGCGCTAAGTCGACCTCACCGGAGAGTAGGCGAGCCTCGACGCCAGCGGCATTATCGTCTATCAAGCTTACTTCTACATTTGGATACTGTTCGCAAAAGGCGCCCAACACGCTAGGAATGAGCTTCGCTGCAACAGAAGGAACGCTCGCAATTCGCACTCTCCCTTGCTGTCCGGCAGCGGCTGCTTTGAGATCGTTGTCTAGTGCACTGTAGATATTGAGAAACTGAACCACTTTGGGCAGACAAATTTCACCAAACGGGGTCAATTTGGTTTTGTTTCCGGGTTCAAACAGCGTTTGCCCTAGAATTTTTTCAAGCTCTTTTATCGATGTGGACAGTGCCGCCTGAGAACGATTTGCACGATGTGAAGCGGCTCGAAAGCCTCCTTCCTCGACTACCATCACAAAATGCATTAATTGTTGAAGCTTAATACTCATCCCTAATGCCTCTTAATCCCTTTATTTACGTTATTTTAAATAGAGTGATAAGTTTAATTTATCAAATGTCAAAAATTTACCGTTAGATTTATCGCCTGTCAATGTGCATCATTTAACCATATTGAAACAAAGCTGTTACAAAGGTTGAAAGGCACGTGAATACTCCTACTAAAAAACACCCAGTTAAAACCAGTCTATTTGCTTCTAAAGCGCCGCTTGAATGGGCGATAGTCAACAACGGAACCCTGTATACGGCTCAAATTCCTATTGATGACACAGGCGCGGTTGTGGAAGGCGGTATCGAAGCACAAACACGTCAAACCTTTCACAATCTCATTCACACCCTGGAGTGTGCAGGGGAGTCTTTGGACTCGGTGTTGCAGGTCCTGATTTATGTGACCGACAGAGAATACTTAAAGACCGTTAACCAAGTGTACGCGGAATATTTTGAAGCGCCGTACCCAAATCGCGCCGCCATGGTGGTTGCAGGGTTAGCGCGAGAAGAGATGTTGGTGGAGTTTGTCGTCTACGCGTCGGCAAGCCAACCAGAATAAATCCAATAAGAACAATTAGAGATCAGTGAGTGGGTGGCTTGCCATCACAAATCGGAAGAACAAGGAAAGAACCATGACTTTTATTAACAATGTTCAAGCAGAAAAATCCCTCTATATAGCAGGTGAATGGCAATCGGGCATGGACACCATCGCCAATATTAACCCTTCTGATATCAGCGAAAACATTGGCGATTTCGCACAAGCGAGTGTGTCGCAAGTAGAGCAAGCGATTCAAGCGGCTAAATCAGCGCAGCCAGAGTGGGAAAAAACACCAATCGAGCGCAAGCAAGCAGTGCTACAAGCGATTGGTGATGAGCTCATTGCACGATGTGACGAATTGGGCACCTTGCTTTCGCGTGAAGAAGGTAAGCCATTTGCTGAAGGTCGAGGTGAGATTTACCGTGCTGGCCAATTCTTCCAATACTTTGCTGCTGAGGTTCTGCGTCAAATTGGCGATAGCGCTGCTTCCGTCCGTCCAGGTGTCTCCGTTGAAGTTACTCGCGAAGCCGTCGGCGTTATCGCCATTATCTCTCCTTGGAACTTCCCAACAGCAACAGCGGCTTGGAAAATCGCGCCAGCACTTGCGTTTGGCAACAGCGTCGTCTGGAAGCCTGCCAACCTAACCCCAGCAAGTGCCGTTGCGCTGACAGAGATTATCCATCGCCAAGGTTTACCTGCTGGCACGTTTAACCTCGTTTTGGGTAGCGGTTCGCAAGTCGGTAATACCCTTATCAATTCGAAGGATGTGAACGGCGTGAGCTTCACTGGTTCTGTGGACACAGGCCGTAAAGTTGCAGCGGCAACGGCACCAAATTTTGTGCGTTGTCAGCTAGAGATGGGTAGCAAAAATGCGCTCGTAGTGGCAGATGATGCAGACATTCAGATTGCTGTCGAAGCAACAATCGCAGGCTCATTCTCGGGTGCAGGTCAAAAGTGCACCGCGTCTTCTCGTCTTGTGGTTATGGACGGAATTCACGACGCGTATGTTGAAGCGCTAATCAAACGCATGAGCGAACTTAAAGTGGGTCACGCTCTAGAAGAGGGCGTATTCATGGGCCCTGTGGTTGATGGTAACCAGCTGAATGCGAACTTTGAGTGGATCGAAAACGCACGCCAAGCAGGCGCGGAGTTGGCTTTCGGTGGTGAGCGTCTGAGCCTAGAGCATGACGGTTACTACATGTCACCAACTCTGTTTTTAAATACACAGAATGGCTGGGAAGTGAACCAAGAAGAAGTCTTTGCGCCAATGGCGAGCGTGATTCGCGTTTCTGATCTGGATGAGGCAATTGCAGTCGCGAACGATACGCGCTTTGGCCTGACAGGCGGCATTATCACGCAAAGCTTGCGTAATAGCGCGATCTTCAAACAGCAAGTCCAAACGGGCTGCGTCATGGTTAATTTGCCAACTGCGGGTACAGATTATCACGTTCCATTTGGTGGCCGTAAAGAATCTAGCTTTGGTCCTCGTGAGCAAGGTCAGTACGCCAAAGAGTTCTACACCGTAGTGAAAACCGCTTATCAGCGTCCTTACTAAGATCGGCAGGGTAACTGATGGTGTCAGTTGCCCGCACGAAAAGGCTAAGAAATTGTTTAAGGAGTGGTTATGTACCAACAACGGATTGTGATTGACGGATTGCAGTACTGCAATTGGGATCGAGAGTATTTCCAAACGCTTAAGGCGAGTGGCATTACCGCCGTTCATGCCACCATCGTCTACCACGAAACTGCGCGCGAAACCTTAACGCGTTTTGCTGAATGGAACTTGCGCTTCGAGCAAAATGCGGACCTCATCATGCCTATTTATTCAATGGCAGATGTAGAAAAAGCCAAAGCAGAAGGCAAAGTCGGCATCTTCTTCGGCGCGCAGAATTGCTCACCGATTGATGATGAAATTGGTCTGATTGAAGTGATGCGCCGCCAAGGTCTGCTGATCATGCAACTGACCTACAACAACCAAAGCTTACTAGCGACAGGTTGTTACGAACAAAACGATTCAGGTGTAACTCGCTTTGGTAAGCAAGCGATTGAAGAGATGAACCGAGTCGGGATGATCATTGATATGTCCCACAGCGCGGAGCGTTCGACGTTGGAAGCTATCGAGCTCTCTTCGCGTCCAATTTGTATCAGCCATGCTAACCCGACGTTTGCGCATGACGCACTGCGCAACAAGTCCAACACCGTGATCAAAGCACTGACGGAGCGCGGTGGTTTGATCGGATTCAGTTTATATCCGTTCCATTTGCCAAATGGCAGCCAGTGCACGCTGGATGATTTCTGCCAGATGGTTGCGAAAACCGCAGACATGTTTGGCGTTGACCATTTAGGTATCGGTAGCGATTTGTGCCTAAATCAGCCGCAACAAGTGTTGGAGTGGATGCGCAACGGGCGTTGGTCAAAAGCGATGGATTACGGCGAAGGTTCAGCAAGTAACTCGGGATGGCCAGATGCGCTGCCATGGTTCTGCGGCAGCGCAGGGATGGAGAACATCTACAACGGATTAATGGGTCACGGATTCAGTGAATCTGAGGCTGGAAAAATATTGGGTGAAAACTGGTTCAACTTCCTTAAAGAAGGATTAGAGCCTTTTTCATAGCATTCCCCAAAGTAGGAACCGCCTGCCCACATAATAACAATACGGCAGGCGTAAAACTCACATTTGTAGCCAGTCTTTGGCTGCTGCAAAGAACCTCTGGAGCCAGAGTATGTCTGATTTAACCAATAGCATGAAAGCTTCCACGATGAGCGTGTCATCGGGCAAGTCAAAAGCAAAACACAACACATCAACAACAGAAAACACGACGGACAAATTAGGACTGAATAACCCGGCCTTTTGGTATAGCGGTGGTTTCATCGCGTTGTTCGTTGCTATTGCACTTTATGACGGCGAGCTGTTATCTACGATCGTTAACGCCGGTTTTAGCTGGGCAGTTCAGGTGTTTGGTCCATACTGGCAGTTACTGCTGCTTCTCACTTTTCTTATTGGTCTTGGCTTGGCTGCAGGGCGAACAGGCAAGGTGATGTTGGGCGGGATTGCAAAACCAGAAATGGATTCTTTCCGCTGGATGGCGATTATTTTCTGTACCTTATTGGCTGGTGGTGGTGTTTTCTGGGCCGCGGCTGAGCCTATCGCGCATTACGTTAGCCCACCCCCTTTGTACGGCGCGCAAGATAACCCGCAGCAAGGTGCGGTGAATGCGTTGTCGCAATCCTTTATGCACTGGGGCTTTCTGGCTTGGGCGATTGTAGGTAGCTTAACTTCCATCGTGGTGATGCACCTGCATTACGACAAAGGTTTACCACTAAAACCCCGTATTTTGCTTTACCCAGTCTTGGGCGAACGAGCACTTAAAGGCCAACTCGGTGCATTGATTGACGCGTGCTGCATTATCGCGGTAGCCGCGGGCACCATCGGACCAATTGGGTTTTTAGGCTTGCAGGTTAGCTACGCGTTAAATGCGCTGTTTGATATTCCTGATGGCTTTACCACTCAGCTTATCATCATCTTGTTTGCGATTGCTCTTTACACCTTGTCAGCACTCAGTGGATTAAGCAGAGGCATGCAACTGCTTAGTCGTTACAACGTGATTCTGGCAATGGCATTGATGGTTTACATCCTGTTTTTTGGCCCTACGAATTTTATCTTTAACGGATACATTCAAGGTGTAGGGAGTATGCTAGATAACTTTATCCCAATGGCGACCTATCGTGGTGATGAAGGTTGGCTAAGCTGGTGGACAGTATTTTTCTGGGGCTGGTTCCTTGGTTATGGTCCGATGATGGCAATTTTTATTGCGCGTATTTCCCGTGGTCGAACTATCCGCCAAGTCATTTCCACCATCAGTATTGTGGCTCCGTTAACCACCTGTTTTTGGTTCACGATTGTGGGCGGCTCAGGCCTTGCGTTTGAAATTGCTGAACCGGGTAGCGTGAGTGCGGCGTTCGAAGGCTTTAACCTGCCAGGTGCTTTGCTTGCGGTGACTCAGCAACTACCAATGCCAATGTTGACTTCAATTCTATTTCTGATTTTAACCACGATCTTCATCGTCACGACGGGCGACTCAATGACCTACACAATCAGTGTCGTGATCAGTGGTGAAACGGAGCCGAATGCGATCATCCGTACCTTCTGGGGCGTAATGATGGGTGTGACGGCATTGATCCTAATTTCCCTTGGCTCTGGCGGCATTTCTGCACTGCAATCTTTCATTGTGATTACCGCGGTTCCGGTTTCGCTGATTCTGTTGCCGTCACTTTGGAATGCACCGCAAATCGCAATCAAAATGGCGAAAGAGCAAGGGCTATAACAATTATCTAATTCAAACAACGTGGAGCTTGTGCGGGTGTTTTCCTCCTGCATCCGCACAAACCCTAGTATTCTTACAATAACAAATAGGTGGTGAGCAAAATGGATGCACATCGTTCTACTTATACGGAAGCAACTATGCGCGATGCAGCGATTGTCATGGCAGCCGAAAGGCTTGGCGCAATGCACCAAAACCGAATTAGCTTTGTACGCAGTCTGATTCGTAATATGGCAAGCCAAAACTGGCAAGTAACCAAGCATGAGTGGCAGCTTTGTCCTCGTGGTTATGGTCATGTGATTTACAAATTGACCACGCCAGAGCACGTTTATCATTTGGTGGTATTCTGTGATGAAATTGCCGACGACGAGCGTAATGATCGCGTTATTGCAGAAAAGTGGGACGTCACATTTGCACTGGTTCAAGGCGATGTTGATGTTACTTTGTTGGAAAGATTGCGAGAAAATGTACCGCTACAAGAAGCGGGGCGTAATCCAAACAACGTACTTGTTCTTGCTCGCGCAAATAAAAGTGTGCGCGTGTTTGAGCACATTGTTAGCGCGCTTTCTCAAGGCGAGCAGCCTGAGCCGAAAGAGTTAGCGGAAGTGGGTTATATCCTGCGTACCACAGCTGTTTATGGTAACGGAAAGTTTGGTATCGCCGATTTCAAACTGTTAGAGAACAACTCAGATTTCAGCCAGTCTTTTAGTGCGCAAATGTGTGCAGTATATATGTTGCGTGAATTCAGCCTAGATTGGGTGCACTATCTGGCACTTCAACAAGGTGGCGACAACGCGGTGGCTTTGCATCGTGGCTTGCAGCGCTACCTTGGTGTCGGCAATGCGACTGGCTTAGGCATGGCTCCATACTTGATTAATCATCCGTGTATTGTTGACCAATGGATGACCTCTCGTGAACGTGCGGTAGCGCGAGTCTTTGCGATGCCATGTGAAGCGTCGTTCCATGCTCCTTTGCAAGGATTGCTGCAAAAAGCACAGCGTCATTTAGAGCAAGTCATCACCATCAATGAACATCAAGACAGGCTCAATCATCAAGCGATAGCAGACATCAAACAACTGCTATCGAAGCTAACAACGTTAATGGCATTACATCCGAACTGGGCGAGTTTGGTCGAGCATAAGAAAACAATGAGTGTGGAAGCCCAAGAAATCCTCACCTCTTGCTTGATCGAACTCTACCCATCTTTAGTGGATGAATTTGCTAGCCAAATGAATACGGATGAAACGTTATCTATTCCGGGCGGGAAAAAGATCCAAGATTTACTGGAAGTGTTGCAAAGCAAGTACCGCTGGGCGATTGATGCGGATTACTCACTAGCCGAGAACAACTACTGGTTCTGGTATCGCTCACAAGATAAAGAAGAGCCAAGGCTTGGTGTTCGCGGGGAAGAGGCTGGAGAAGAAAAAGAACTGCCGCTTGATATCGGCAGACAAGTGAATCGCTTGTACCAGGCCTTGCTTGACTGTGATGTAGAAATGTCCGTAGCAGAGTTTCTATTGCAAAAACCGGCTTATCGTTCGATCACACGTCGCGTATGGACGCTAGGCAACCGTGCGATGGGGGATATTCAAATGAATGTGCTGCGTAAAGATGCGTTACCAATGCACTTACTGCGCTGTAAATTGGCGATCTTTGGCGCGACTAAGTTTGATCCGCGCTCGGATCGTTGGGTTCGAGTAACTTTCTTCCAAGGTGCGCCGTTGTTAGATGAAATTCACGACCCTAAACTGGCAGACACATGGATTTTCCCTAGCATGCCGCCACGTGACGAAATTGCGCAAAGTGATAATCAAAAAATCAGTGGAGGATTTGCATTATGATCGTCTCTCACAACGAATTGGTGGCCGCGGTTAATAAGGCATTTCTTGGCATGCGCCGTCACTGTGGTGAGGCGGATGTCATTGCGAACATGGTGGCGGACTTGCAAATGGTTGGCTTACATGGAGTTCGTCATTTTAATAACGCCAGTCTGTTTCTTGGGTTAGATTCAGACTGCGCCGTATCGGTGACCAACAGTACGCCGTCAAACATAGAGGTAGAACTGCACAACGGGAGTGTAGCGTGTCATTTACCCGCCGTGTTGGATTTCGCACTTGAGAAAATGATTAACCGTAAGTCGATTGCTATCACGTTGACGCAGTGCCATAACCGTTGGCTAGGTTTTAGTGAGTTGTTGAAGCTCTCTGCAAAAGGCATTGCGTGCCGTGCACAATGGGTCAATGGCTCTAGTCCCAAGCGAACGCTTTATGTGTTAAACCGTGGACGAATCGCGCCAGAAGTCTTTTTCTCGGATCAGTTTGATGGGCATGATACGGATTTGCATAGTATGGTTATCGAGCTCTCCGTGAACGATTTCGATATCGAGAAAAGTGCACAAGGGTATACCACCCACATTGAAGGTGATGAGTTAAGCCGCACGCAACAAGCTTCTTGGCAAAATGGTATCTTTGTCGAAGACCAAGAATGGGAAACACTGAAACAAACCGCAACCGCGTTGCTGGTGGAGAACAGTGAGCGTTCTATGCTCGGTGCTGGCGGTGTGGTTTAAGCGATGAAAGGCGATGATTCCAAGTAGAAGTGATGAAGGCTGCTCTTTAGCGGCCTTTTTTGTGCGCGAAGTTTGGTCACTTCTGAAGTTCAAAGACTATGATTACCGTTATCCGCAAGATGGAGCAACACAGGTAAGAAAAATGGATCTGCAAGAGAATAAAAGAAATGCCATTGCGTTTTACGAAACCGCCTATCGAGGTAATCCAAGAAAAGCGGTTGAAGACTATGTTGGCGATGAGTACATCCAGCACAATCCATTAGTTGGAAATGGCCCCGAGGCTTTTATCGAGTATTTTGAGCGGATGCAAAATGAGTATCCCAATAAAGACATTACGTTTGTACGAGCTATTGCTGAAGGGAACTTAGTGGCACTACACACTCACCAAACATGGCCTAATGATATTGAATACGTGACGATGGATTTCTTTCGTTTTGATCATAATGGGAAGATTGTTGAACATTGGGACGCTCTGCAAGAGATTCCTAAAGAAACATTGAATGGTCACACCATGTATTAACGAGTCGTTGACGAGTCTCCCATGCCGTTTATTCAAACGGTATGGGAGGTTAAATGATTTGTGGCACTTTAAGTATTAATCATCAAAGCGCTTTTTCGATTCTCACCGCGACGTCTTCAGATACCCAGCCTTTCCACAAGTCAGGGTAGGTATTAAAGAAGTAAAACATCGCTTCTTCACCGTCCGCGTAGTTATCTTCCATCCAGGCCAGCATTTCACTCATTTGCTCGTTGGTAAATCCGCGTTTCTGCAAGTACGCGAATGCTTGGGGTTCTTTGCTCGCAAACGCCTCAGTTGTTACTGTGCGAACTGGAGAAGGTGGGTACATTGTTACTTTTGGTGAAGCGCAATCAGGCTGAGTGGTACAGTTGCGATACTCTTCTAAATCTGTTCCGCTACCAAAATCCACTTTGACCATATCATACTTGCCCAATACGGGGGTCGGTGACCAGTAGTAACCAAACCAAGGCATTTTGCGATCATAGGCTTTGGCGATGGTGCCAGCTAATGCTGCGCCAGATCCTGGGTCAACCATCTCAAAGCCGTGCTCACTTAACCCTAATGCATTAAACAAGTGACCGGAGGTGATTTGGCATGTCCAACCAGCAGGGCAGCTATAAAACGCGAACTTGTCATCATCCTCTGGGTGTTCAAATAGTTTGGCGTGCTTGATGACGCCTTCTATCGTCGCGAGTTCTGGATACTGTTTTACCAGATAGGCGGGAACCCAAAACCCTTCTTCACCACCATTGACAAGCGATTCACTAGCGATGCGCAAGCGTTTATCCGCAATCCCTTTATCAAGTGCTTCTTTAATACCGTTTGTCCATAACTCTGGCGCAACGTCAGGCTGTCCCTTTTCAATCATAGAGGTGCCTGTAGGAACGCTATCACCAGGGATCAATTCCGCATCGCACTGGTAGCCTTCATTTAAGACAAATTGGTCGATGTGCGCCATTAAGCTTGCCGAATTCCAATTCATGTCTGCGATGGTTATTTTTCCGCATTCGTCCGCATTTGCATGAGTAGATAATGCTGATAGCAGCAGAACAGAGAGCATTGAAGGTGTCGTCTTCATGTGACTGAATTTCCTTGTCGTTGTCATTTACTTCAGTATATACATCGGTTTATAAAGATTCAGTGAACAAGTTTTTTTCAGTGACGTTAAGCATAAAAACGGCGATTTATGAAGCGTTTGATGAGACGGGTTGAAAGGGAATTAATACAGCAAGAACACCCCTTCGTAGCCGCCAATCTCAATATGAGAAACATAGTCGCCGATGTTACCGTCTTGATCTACAGGTCGCATAGGCTCTGGAAGTGCGATAGTTATCTTCGGTGAGGTGAAATAATCGATATTCTTG
Source organism: Vibrio sp. YT-18 (assembly GCF_033337345.1). NCBI lineage: Bacteria > Pseudomonadati > Pseudomonadota > Gammaproteobacteria > Vibrionales > Vibrionaceae > Vibrio > Vibrio sp. YT-18. The sequence continues at coordinate 88,213 of NZ_JAWOQO010000005.1, forward strand.
CCAAAGAAATCAGTTCGATACAGCACTCGGCCTTTAGTGAATTCGCGGGCTAACACCATCTCCGTAGGACCATGCATCACCACCGTATCGTCTGAGCGATACGCAAAGTACGTATGGGTTGGTAACAAATCGATAGAGCCATTGGGCAAGTCAGGATGAGCCACTTTGCTCATAGAAGCATCTCCAATGACTGTGTAATCGGCAGGATAGGGCGTACTGGTGGACATCATTACCGGAGTCGCCTGATACCCCTCTGGTGTTTGATTGGCAGGCTCTCCCAAATCAACGGCAAGCAAGGTGCTAGGTTGATAAGCAATATTCATTGGTACGCCTGCCTTCCAGAAGTTGTCACCTGTTGTGTTATTACTTCCATATAAATAGCCATTGTTCCACTGATTAAAGTAACTGCGCTCAGGGTGATAGTTTAAGTAGAACACCGCTAGTGCAGAGTATTGGTCCTGTTTCCAATTGTCTTCTGTGTTGCCAAAGTATTGAACGCGACCATAACGCGTTGTCGCTTGATAAATCACTTTCTGGCCAGCTTTGGCGAGTGCAGAGTTATCCCAAAACTTAGCTAACCCAGCATAGCCACTAAAGCCGGTAGAAGGGAAAAGGTAGTGCTCGCGCAAGTACAAGGAGCCAGCGTTAACCAAGTGGTTTTGCCCATTACGACCGAATAAGTTTGCCGTACCTATGTTGAGGCCAATTAACGCATCTTCATCCAGCGTTGCCAGTTTATTCAAGAACGCCGAGAATTGCGCTTTGTACGCATCGTCAGCAGCTTGGCTACCCGCCACCAAACCAAGCTCATCCACTGTGCCTCCGGAATATATGTAGAACTGATTTGCACCGAGTAACTTATTCGTATCGTCGTTGTACGCACCATTTAAACCTTGTTTCGCCCATTCAGCTTGGTAAGAGTGGCGCATTGTATTGGCAAAAAAGGGATTGCCGAGATTGGTCAATGCCCAAGAAGAGGTTTGATTCCACATACGACCAAATGGAATAACGCGTGACTCCCAACGAAATCGTGCGGTTGCATTCTTATTTGAACGGTTTTTGTATTCATTCCAAGAAAGATAATTGTCTTGGTTTCGATCTGCAGATTTGTCGAAGCCACGAATTTTACGCCAGCGTTGAATGGTTTGACCTTCCGGTGTCTCCGTTGGTGCTCCTGAGATATTGACGGCAGGGAAGCTATTTTTGAGTTGAATGTTTTCGAGACGTGGGCGGTTTTCTATGTTGTCGTCATGCCAAGTAATTTTCGCAAAGTAAAGGCGGCCGCCGTCGCGTAAAAAGGTGGAGCCAAAGTACTGACCGCCACCATAAGTTTTTCCGCTACCATCATGCGTTGTAGCGCGAACCCAATCCGAAGGAACAGACCAGTTTACTGTTTGGTTTTTAGTCATGTTCTCAGTTTTGTCTTTTTTAATCGCGAAGCTTTTCCATTCAGTTACCCGACCAAACGAGTCGATAGCAGAAGGGTATTCAATCGTGAAGCTGCCGCCTTGAGCAAACTGAGAGAACGTAAAGGTTAAGCGGTCGAACTTCTCTGAGTGATAGACATAGAGGGCTCCACCATTATTCGCCTGGCCAAATACATCAGCATCCCATGGCGGTGGTTGATATAGCCAAAAACCGGCGTGGTCAGCACTAGCCGTATAACCAACAATCATCGGTTTTCGATTGAGTAATGTATTTTCACCATGGCTTGAGTCGACTTCAGCTAGGATAGTGTCTTCAGAAAAGTGGAGAAAGAAATCTTCGTAGTCAATTCCATTCAGTTCTGCTTGGTTACGTATATCGTTTTCCAGCCAACCTGAGTTAAGTTCCAGCTTTTGGTTGTACATGTAACCAAGTGCTTGTACACGCTCATTATGACTTTTACTTTCGTAAGCGCCGAATAAGATATCAGCATAATCCAGTTCCCATTCACGTGTAGCCGCAGCAGAGATAGGCTTATCTTGAAGATCAATACCCTGTTCATGCAATCCAGGTAACACGATTGCTGTTCTACTCCAAACGCTGGGTATAGAAAGTAAGCTCAGAGAAGCAAGTGCAATGAGAGAAAAACAATGCGACTTCAACATGGGGTTATCTCACTCATACTTAGATGACTCGAATTAAGGGTCAGAATACAAAGAGAAATTATAGTCTATTCACAAAGTCCTAATCAGGAACCCGCCGATAGAAGGCTTTACCGGAAATCGAGGGGGGAAGCCCGGCAAAAATGAGAAGGTCTGCGTCGGGTGTAGTACGTTCAAAGACTCAAAATTCCGTCTACACAAGCACAAAAGTAACCAGAATTTTAACCTTGTTTCGATTGCCATCATATTGTTGGATTTTCATCAACAATTTCAGTTAAAACCAACTGATTAAACCAGTCATATTCTCTGTTGTATTGATTGCTTATCATACAAAAATTTAACAAAATTAATTTTTATACATTTTTATTGCATAAAAAATCCTTTTGAGTAATATAAATGCTAAGTGACAATTAATGCGGTATGTCAGCATGACTATTCAGGTAAGCGGAATCAATAAATCCTACGGTGAGACACAAGTGCTTCACGATGTCAGCTTTAAGTGTGAAAGCGGCGAAACACTGGTGTTACTTGGTCCAAGTGGTGCAGGGAAGAGCTCTCTACTACGTGTTCTTAACCTTCTTGAAGGTGCGGATAACGGCAAGCTAAACATCGCAAATGATGTTTTTGATTTCTCTACTGAAATCAAAGAGAAACAAGGTTTAGCGCTTCGTCGTAAAGTAGGCATGGTGTTCCAGCAGTACAACCTATGGCCACACATGACAGTGATGGAGAACCTGATTGAGGCTCCGGTAAAAGTCGCTGGCATGGATAAAGAAGAAGCGAAGAAGCAGGCAATGCAAATTCTTGCGACGCTGCATTTGGCAGACAAAGCGGATGCATGGCCGATGCAACTTTCTGGTGGTCAGCAACAACGTGTGGCGATTGCTCGTGCATTGATGATGAAACCGGAAGTCTTGCTTTTTGATGAACCGACCGCTGCGCTTGATCCGGAAATTACTAACCAAGTCGTTAAGATTATTAAAAATTTAAGCGAAACCGGAATTACACAAGTAGTTGTGACGCACGAAGTGGATTTCGCCAAGAAAATCGCTAGTCACGTACTGTATTTAGAAAAAGGACACATCGTTGAGCACGGCACAAATGATTCGTTTTCTAACCCGCAAACCGCCCAGTTTGCTGACTACTTAAATCACTAAATTACGTTTTTAAAGTTCAGTCTATTTAACAGATAAGCTCGGCTGTCATTGCGAGTGTCAGCCCACTAAGTACACACGGAGTATTGCAATGAAAAAGATTCTACTAGCTTCACTAATCGGCCTTTCTTCTGCAACTATGGCAGCAAACGCAGCAGCACAAGAAGAGATCAAATTTGCGATGGAAGCGACGTACGCCCCATTCGAGTACATGGATGAAAACAACCAAATCCAAGGTTTTGATGTGGATCTGGCGAACGCACTATGTAAAGAAATGGAAGCAAAATGCACCTTCCACAACCAATCTTTTGACAGCCTGATCCCTGCATTAAAATTCAAGCGCTACGATGCGGCAATCTCTGCAATGGACATTACTGAGGCGCGTTTGGAGCAAGTGAATTTCACGAATGCATACTATGACAACTCAGCAGCGTTTGTTTCTATCAAAGAAAAAGTGACTGCTCAAAAAGCACTAGAAGGTAAGCGTGTTGGTGTTCAAAACGGTTCAACACACCAAAGCTACCTGATTGAGCAAATGCCGGGCGTAACCGCGGTTCCTTACTCAAGCTACCAAGACGCGTTCATCGATATGAAAAATGGCCGTATTGATTCTGTATTCGGTGACACAGCAGTCGTAGCAGAATGGTTCAAGAAAGAAGACAACCTAGCTTACGTGGGTGAGCACATCACTAAACCTAAATACTTCGGTAACGGTTTCGGTATCGCAGTAAATAAAGGTAACGACGAGCTAGTGAACAAGCTGAACACAGCACTGAAAACAGTGAAAGCAAACGGCGAATACGACGTAATCTACAACAAATACTTCGGTAAGTAATATGGCACTAACGGGTTACTCTTTATCGCTTGTTCAAGCTAGTTGGATGACTGTCCAGCTAGCCTTCACAAGCCTCTTAGTCGGTTTGATTCTGGCAGTGGTATTCGCCAGTGGTGAAATGTCTCGCCGCGTTTTCGTTAAATGGCCAATGACGGCGTTTGTGACGATTGTACGTGGCTTGCCAGAAATCCTTGTCGTGTTGTTCATCTATTTTGGTTCGACGCAGGTTCTGTTTTTAATCACCGGCGACTTTATTGAAGTTAGCCCGTTCTTGTCTGGCGTGGTGGCGTTGTCATTGATCTTCGCTTCCTACGCTTCTCAAACTCTACGTGGCGCATTAAAAGCCGTTGGAAGAGGGCAGAGAGAAGCAGCAAGTGCACTCGGCATCAGTCAAGCACACGCTTTCGTTCGCATTGTTTTACCACAAGCAGTAAGACACGCACTACCAGGTTTAACTAACCAATGGTTGGTTCTGCTGAAAGACACCGCGCTTGTATCACTGATTGGCGTAACGGATTTGTTGAAACAAGCGCAGCTAACATCTGCAGCGACGCATGAAGCGTTTACATGGTACGCAACAGCTGCGGCGATTTACTTAGGCATTACTTTGATTACGCAACGTGCCGTAAAACTGATTGATAAGAAGTTCTCAATTCAAGGTATGAGTATGGGACAGGAGGCGACCGCATGAACGAACAACACGTTTGGCAAATGCTGGATGGCTTAGGCACTAGCCTTCAATTGACCGCCGCTTCTTTGGTTGTGGGCTGTCTCTTAGCTTTGATGATGACGCTGACTCTGATCCTACGTACTCCGGGTTTGCATTGGTTAAGTCGTGGCATCATCACCTTGTTTACTGGTACGCCTTTATTGGTGCAGCTCTTCTTGGTGTACTACGGTCCGGGTCAGTTTGATGCTGTAAGAGAAAGTGTATTTTGGACATGGTTAAGCCAACCTTGGTTCTGTGCGATGTTAGCACTAGCACTAAATACCGCTGCATACAGCACTCAGTTGTTCAAAGGAGCGTTTAACGCGATTCCTTCCGGTCAATGGCAAGCGTGTCGTGCGTTAGGCATGAACAAAACCGCAACACTGAAAGTGCTTCTGCCATACGCTATTCGCCGTGCTGTTCCGGCTTACTCGAACGAAGTGATTTTGGTCTTCAAAGGCACGTCACTAGCAAGCACGATTACGATCATGGATCTGATGGGTTACGCGCAGCGCATTAACGCACAAACCTACGATACGTTGACGGTATTTGGTATTGCAGGCGCATTTTATTTAACGGTAAATGGTGTGCTAACTCTCATTTTCCGTCAGGTAGAGAAGAAAGCATTGGCGTTCGAAGCCGCATAAACCTTCAATCAACACTCATCATCTCGTTCCACAGTGCCTTTGCAAATGACTCTCTTGCAGGGGCATTTTTTATATTCGTTATGGCAAATCCCTCAAGTTCCCCCAAACTTAATTCAACGCAATTGTATTGGTGGCACCATGGAAAGAAGACACTTTTTAGTGCTGTGGACATTGTTGTTCGTACCCTCTTTAAAAGCGAAAGCACCAATCCGGCCAACGCCAGCACAAACTGAAGGGCCATTTTATCCAGTAGTGAACATTCCTCTTCGTCAAAACTTGATTCTGCAATCAGAAGGTTTGGTCGGTGAAGCTATCGTGTTGCAAGGTAAAGTCGTAGATACATCGGGAAACCCAGTTTCAGGCATCAAAGTAGAAATCTGGCAATGCGATGGGCAGGGGATTTACGATCACCCTAAGCAGCCAAATAATGATAAGTTTGATACTCACTTTGCAGGTTTTGGCGCGGTAGAAACTCAATCGGATGGTCGCTACTTGTTCCAGACTTTGTACCCCGTGCCTTATGCTTCTCGCCCACCGCACATTCACGTTAAGTTGTGGCGGGATAACCAAGAGCTTCTGACCACTCAGTTGTACTTAAAAGGCAATACTGGTGATGAATGGTGGGGTGGCAAAGCCCGAGATTATCTACAGTTTGAAACCATACGAACCGACGGGCGATTAACTGGCCAATTTAACTTTGTGATTGGCTAGCTAATCCGGTTAAGCCATTAACTCAACCAATTGCGCCAAGCATTCTTTATCCAGTATCGGATGAGGCTCGACGCCCGTGACCAAAACGATATCCACGGAAGGTAGCGATGGCATATCGTCTAAGATCTTAAGATCCTCGCTAACGCTAATACTGCCCATCGCACCGATAGCCATGCCTGAACGTACAATTGCTCGTTGTGCAGAAGCCGTATTGCAACATGCCAGTAGTTGATAAGGAGTGCCACGTTTGGTTAATCCGTCTACTGCTGCCGCATGGTATTTACAGTCGGTTTGGAATAGGGCGAGAGGGAGAGGTTGGGCGTTCTCAATGTCAAAATCAGGATGAGCAATCCATACGCCTTTGTCGCTTGCTAGCCAGTAACCTTCCTCACTGTCCGGTGCTCTTGTCACAATAGCGGCGTCTAGCTTTCCTTCATCGAGTTTTTCTCTCAAAGTGATGCTTGGCTCACTAAAGACTTGAATCGAACATGTGGGCTCAGATTGTTGTAATACGCGAATGACTCTAGGCAGGATATTGTCGTTGTAATCCTCGGGGCAACCTAAGCGAAGAGGGCGCTTGTTTTCATAACGTTTCACTTGTTTCAGCGCTTGATTGTGCAAGCTAACCAATTGCTCTGCGTGAGAGCGCAGTGCCAGTCCCGCTTCACTCAATACTAGGTTGCGACCTTCTTTTTCAAACAAACTGACGCTGAGTTCGTCTTCTAGCTTACGCATTTGAGCACTGAACGCGGATTGGGTGCGATTGATCTGCTTGGCTGCACGAGTGAAACTTCCCGTTTCGACAAAAGCCAGAAAGCTGCGTAACGCATCGATATCCATATCTAAAACTCATCCATCGTTTTTGTTGAAGTGTTCCATCAAAACTATCCGTTAGTCCCCTTAAATACAATCAGATATTGTGAATGGGTACTCAAAACACGAACCGTATGGAGGCGTCATGAAACTGTTTATTGCTAATCAAAACTACTCAAGCTGGTCACTTCGCGCATGGCTGATCTTTTCTCAATTCAAACTGGATGTGAAAGTCACCAAGCTCAAATTATTCACAGAAGATTTTTATAAGACCTTGGAAGATATTACACCAACCGCGAAAGTCCCTACCTTAGTGGATGGTGACGCAACAGTGTGGGATTCATTAGCGATTTTGGAATACGTTAACGAGCAATACTTACAAGGCAAAGCATGGCCAAGTAAGTCTGCAGAACGGGCTAAAGCACGCGCCATCGCATCAGAAATGCATTCGGGTTTCTTTAACTTAAGAAGCGAACTCCCAATGAACATCCGCGCACGCAGAAAAGTCGATTTAACGGAAGGTGCGCGTAAGGATATTGCGCGTATTGATGCCATTTGGGCTGAGCAAGCCAAACTGTATCCCAACGGTTGGCTATTTGGAGAATGGTCGATAGCTGATGCTATGTATGCACCTGTGGCATTGCGTTTCCAAACTTACGGTATCGAGTTATCGGAAGGTGCCAAAGCTTACCAACAAAAGGTGCTAGCAAGTGAATCTTTACAGCAATGGTTGGAAGAGGCGAACCAAGAAACGGATATCGTAGAAGAAGATGAAGCAGGGGTAGAAGTATAAGCGCATCTTGCAATCGCCTGTAGCAAGGGAAAGCATGACAAAGCACGCTTTCCTCTTCTAGGATGGTTGTAGTTTCCGGCGCGTTTAAGCTAGGTGTTCAACAATCGCTCTGCCTACGCCGTGTGCGCTCGTTGGGTTTTGACCTGTGATGACACGATCATCCACAATTACAAACTCTTGCCATGGTTGCACTTTAGAGTAGCGCGCTGCGCTGCGTGCAAGAGATTCTTCCAATAGGAATGGGATATCGTTGATGGTGCCGAAGTCGATCTCTTCTTCGCGAGTGAAACCTGTTACTGATTTAGACGCAAGCAGCTTTTCGCCATTGCTAAGCGTGATAGGAAGAAGAGCGCCCGGACCATGACAAACTGCTGCAACAATACCGCCATCTTCATAGTGTTTTGCAGAAATCTTGGCAAAATCTTCGTTGCTCGCTAGGTCTGAAAGAAGACCAAAACCACCCGGATAGAAGATCGCATCATAGTTGTCACCGTTGATTTGTGACACTGGAATCGTGTTATTGATGCGGTTCTGGAAATCATCATCCGCCAAGATTTTCTCGTTTATTGCGTCACCTTCGATGTCGGTTCCGTACAGTGGTGCTTGCCCGCCTTTGATAGAGGCAATGTCGTAATCGAAGCCTGCACCCAGTAGTTCGCTAAGGGCATGAGTGAGCTCTGGCGCGTAAGTTCCGTTTGCTTGGTCAGTTTCACCAAGGGTCGCATGGTTCGTCACAATGATGAGTACTTTCTTCATGATGGTTTCCTTTTTGGCTTACGTGTATTTGTTGAACACCTTCATACTAATTGCTAAACAAATAAGTGATAATACGATTAATTGGCAAAACATTATTGCTATATAGCAAAGGTAAGTATGGACAGTTTTGAAGGCATCAATGAGTTTGTTACGGTTGCTGAGAGCTTAGGGTTTTCTGCAGCGGCAAAACAGTTAGGTTGCAGTACCAGTCACGTCAGTCGCCAAGTCACAAGACTAGAAGAGCGATTAGGTGTCGCTTTGTTAGCACGTTCGACAAGAATGGTGAGTCTAACGGAAGCGGGGCAAGCGTATTATCAACAGTGTAAAGAGTTGGTGATTGGGCTTCAGCAAGCCAATGAGCAACTCACCACGCAGCAAACTCAATTGAGTGGTACGTTACGTGTGAGTGCCGCTGGTGCGTTTTCTGAGAACCATGTAGCGCCTGCCTTGATGGCGTTTGCCAAGCAACATCCTAATCTCACGGTTGAAATTAACTTCAACACCAGCATGGTCAACTTTATTGAAGATGGTTTCGATTTTGCCATTCGTTACGGCAGGTTGAGTGATTCAGGCTTGGTTGCGAGAAAGCTGGTGGATCGTCCCATGGCAGCGGCAGCCAGTCAGCGTTATCTCGATGAACATGGTTTGCCAACGCACCCAGAGCAACTCAAGCGTCATAGCTGCATTATTGCCAATAAGGACGTTTGGTTGTTTGAAAAAGACGGCAAGCCTTTAGATGGCGTAAAAGTGCAGGGCAGATGGAAGAGCAATAACGCACACACGGTCTTGCAAGCCTGTGCAGAAGGATTAGGTGTGGCGTACTTACCGAAGAGTAGTTTCAACGATGCTATTTCGTCTGGTCGTTTGGTGCCAATACTAGAGCCGTATTGGGGAAGCGGCAACAGCAGCTGGATTGTTTATCAGAATCGTCACTTTCTACCACTACGAGCGCGATTGGCTATCGACTTCTTGCTTGATCATTTTGTCGATTGGCAGGAGTAATGAGGCTCTGCCAATCGGTTTGTTTATCCATTTGTTAGATCGTCAACATACTAACGTATCTACATGTTTTGATAGCTTGGTCCGCCGCCACCTTCTGGTGCTTTCCACGTGATGTTTTGCGAAGGATCTTTGATGTCACAGGTTTTGCAATGAACGCAGTTGGCGGCATTTATCTGAAACTTCAACTTATTGTCCACTTCCACCACTTCGTAAACCCCAGCGGGGCAATAGCGCTGACTCGGTTCGTCATACATACCTAAATTCACATCAATTGGAATGTGAGGGTAAGTCAGAACAAGGTGACAAGGTTGATTCTCTTCGTGCTGTGTTCCCGACAAAAATACCGACGAAGGCTTATCAAAACTGATTTCATCATCTGGTTTTGGGTATGCAATTGGGTGGCACTCTTGTTTAGGTTTTAACTGCTCATGATCGTGCGAATAGTCCTTGATAGACCAAGGTAACGGCTTCTTAACCAGTGGTTGCCACAGGTTGTGTTCAAAAGTCGAAAGAGCACCGCCCAGTATGCTGCCAAACTTATGAATGTTCGCACCAAAGTTACGCGTTTCAGCGAGTTCGTCATACAACCATGATGGTTCAAACAACGACTGGTAGTCTGGCTCAGAAGCTCCAGTTTGTCGGGCCGTATGTACCGCTTCTGCTGCAATGATTCCGGATTTCATTGCTGTGTGGCTGCCTTTAATTTTAGCAACGTTCAAAGTCCCCGCATCACAACCAATCAATAAACCGCCAGGGAATTGCTGTCTCGGCAGAGAGGAAAGTCCACCTTTCGCAATGGCTCTTGCGCCGTAAGCGATGCGCTGAGCACCTTTCAAATGTGGTTCAATAGCAGGATGGTGCTTAAAGCGTTGAAATTCGTCAAACGGACTCAAGTAAGGATTGCTGTAATTCAAGTCGACAATAAGCCCGACGGCGATTTGGTTGTTCTCCATGTGATAGAGAAAACCGCCGCCTGTGGTATTTGTTTCACTCAAGGGCCAGCCAGCGGAGTGGATAACACTGCCAGATACATCCTTACTGTCAGTGGGTAACTCCCATATCTCTTTTAGGCCAAGCGCGTAGTGCTGTGGTTGCTTTCCTGCGTCTAGGTCGAACCTTTGAATAAGTTCTTTACCCAGATGTCCGCGACAACCTTCAGCAAAAAGGGTGTATTTTGCCCTTAGCTCGATACCTGGTTCAAAGTTAGGTTTGGCCTGGCCGTTCTTATCTAGTCCCATATCGCTCGTGTTAATGCCTGTCACGGCGCCAGTCTGATCATAATTGATGCTTGCAGCGGCAAAGCCCGGAAAAACTTCCACCCCAAGATTTTCTGCTTGGTTAGCGAGCCAACGGCAAAGGTTGGCAAGGCTAATTACGTAATTATTCTCGCCATTTATCATTGGACGCGGTGTAAGGATGTGAGGAACTCGAATATGGTTTTGTTCAGTAGTAAGATAAAGGAAATTATCTCGTTGAACCGAGGCTGCTAGCGGGGCCTCCATTTCTTTCCAGTCGGGGAAAAGCTCATCTAAGGCACTAGTTTCAAAAACAGCGCCAGATAAAATATGTGCGCCCACTTCTGAGCCTTTTTCTACAACGCAAATTGAAAGTGCGTCACCTTCACTGTCTTGGTTGAGTTGAGCTAGCCGACAAGCGGCGCTTAAGCCTGCGGGTCCGGCCCCCACGATCACGACATCAAACTCCATGCATTCTCGTTCCATCTTTATGCTTCCTTTCTATTATCGTCATCTGCGTGACAGGTTTTGGTTTCTATACAGAAAACTATAGCTCAGTTGACGTTAACGTGAAGTGGACTAAGCTCAAGTAATGGATCTGACGTGTTATATGAGGCATGACCATGGAAGACCGACCATTAGCAACACTTGTGCTCGCAGAGCATGACAACCAATCGTTGGCTGTAGGGACGCTGTGTGCAATTAAAGCGGCATTTGAGATTAAGGATGATGATAAATCGCTTCCTGTTTCTGTGTTGCTTATTGGTTATCAGTGCCAATCAGTTTTGGATGAGTTGAATTGTGTTCAAGGTGTTGCAGAAATTATCTGGGTTGATGCGAAGGGATATGAACATGGATTAGCGGAAAATATCGCACCTTTGATCTCACAAGTAGCCAAAAACTACTCACACATTCTTTCTCCTGCCAGTACATTTGGTAAGAATGTGATGCCTCGTGTGGCGGCGTTGCTTAATGTTGGTCAACTTTCTGACGTGATGACAATCGAGTCTATCGATACGGTGATTCGTCCAATTTATGCTGGAAATGCATTGGCGAGAGTCACGTCGAATGATCCCTATAAAGTGATGACCATAAGAAGTACGGCTTTTGATGCCGCAGAGCTATCTGACACGCCAGTTGTCCCTAAGCTTACTCAAGTCGACACGGTGATTATCAATAAACTTAGTGAGTTTGTTTCGCAACAAACGCCAGAAAGTGAGCGACCAGAATTGCCAGCGGCTAGAGTAGTAGTGTCGGGTGGTCGTGCATTCGGGAGTAAAGAGAAGTTTGTTTTAGTAGAACAATTGGCTGACAAGCTAGGTGGAGCGGTAGGGGCGTCACGAGCGGCGGTCGATGCGGGCTATGTGTCTAATGACCATCAAGTTGGGCAAACCGGCAAAATTGTTGCACCGGAGTTATACATTGCCGTCGGAATTTCTGGCGCGATCCAGCATTTGGCGGGAATTAAAGATTCCAAGGTGATTGTTGCAATTAATAGCGACCCTGATGCGCCTATTTTTGACATTGCAGATTATGGATTGGTCGACGATTTGTTTGTGGTAATGCCTGAGCTGTTAGAGAAGCTGTAGATATAGTCTTGCTTCCTAAAACAAAAGGCTTCCGGACTGGAAGCCTTTATCATTTGATTTTTATAAGTTACTTTTCGCTCGGACGTTGCAGGTGCTCTGCAAGTACTTTTGTAAACCTTGCAGCTTCACCACCAGTACAAGCGCGATGATCAAACGTTACGGATAGCGGCATTGCTTTCACCGAAATTGCTTGACCATTTCTTATCACAACTCGGTCGAGTATTCGGCCCGCGCCGACAATAGCGACTTGTGGCGGTGTGACGACAGGTGTCGCGTAAATACCGGCAATCGCGCCGAAGTTGGAAAGCGTAATCGTCGCGTGTTGCAATTGCTCACGACCGATTTTTCTCTCTCTGATCCCTTCAACGGTTTGATCGAGCCAACGACGAACATCTTGTGGCTCGTATTCATCTGCGTGGCGCAAGACTGGCACGTACAATCCATGACGGCTATCTACTGCAATTCCTACATTGACCGTTGTGTGTACACAGCGTGTCATGGTTTCGGCATCAAACCAAGCGTTTAAAGCGGGCTCTTCTTGACACGCATGAACAATCGCTTGAACAAGGCGGATACTGATATCTTCGTTTGGCAGCCAATCTTCCAACAATGCTTCTTCCGTAATGGTTACGGCAGCAACATGTTCGTGCGATTCGGTCATAGACGATACCATGGTACGTCGAGCGCCTTTCAAAACTTCGGTGCCTGGACGCTGTTTTCCGGCTTCGTCGTAAATATCGGCATCTACGATAAGTCCGTTCGGGCCACTACCTGACACAAGGTTAAGATCTACCCCAAGTTTTTGTGCCAACAAGCGAGCCGAAGGCAGGGCGGTAACGAGGTTACTTTCTGTCGTGTTGTGGTTGCCACCAATCCAGAAATCATCAACGTTAACATGATGCGCTTGGTGAGAAACGCTACCGACGACGGTTGCGGCGTCAGCAGTGGCTTTTTTCTCTGCCGTTACTTCTCTCCCGGCACCTGTTTCATCAATCTCTAGCAGTAATGCACCAATATTGACGATTTCACCTTCCTCACCATGACGGCTGACCACACGGCCCGAATAGGGGGCAGGGACGTCGACCGTCGCTTTTGCTGTCTCTACGGTTAAGATCACTTGATCTAATTTAACCATGTCACCGACATTAACGTGCCATTTTACAATTTCTGATTCAGCGAGGCCTTCGCCGAGATCGGGTAAGTTAAACGTCTTCATTTCCAATCCTCCACGAGTTCGCGCGCTGCGGTCACAATGTCTTCTTTCTGAACCATGAAATAATCTTCGTTACGGTAATAAGGCATAATGGTGTCCATTCCAGTTACTCGTTTAGGTGGGGCTTTAAGTAAGCACATGGCGTGTTCAGCGGTTCGAGCTAATAGCTCAGATCCCACACCACAAGTTTTACTCGCTTCATGAACAACGAGTAAACGTCCAGTTTTTTCTAGTGAGCTGAAAATCGTCGCGGTATCAATTGGCTTAATACTCGCCAAATCAATCACCTCGACTTCAATTCCCTGACTAGACAAGGTTTGTGCGGCCTGAAGTGACTCTACGACGCATGCGCCCCAAGTAACGAGCGTGATATCTCGCCCCTTACGTAAGGTGAAGCATGTGTCGAGTGGGAGTGCTTCGCCGTTATCAACGACTTCAGATTTAACGGTACGATATATGCGCTTCGGTTCGAAGAACATGACGGGATCATTGCTTCTAATTGCAGCAAGAAGTAAGCCGTATGCGCGTTGTGGAGAAGAAGGAATCACCACTTTAAATCCAGCAGTGTGAGCAAATAGCGCTTCCACGCTTTCTGAGTGGTGTTCCGGAGCGTGGATACCGCCGCCAAATGGCGCACGAAAAACCGCGGGACAAGTGAGCCGACCGCGAGTTCTGTTACGCATTCGAGCTGCGTGGCACATTAAGTGCTCCATCGCAGGAAAAACGAAACCTTGAAACTGAAATTCGGCGACAGGTCGTAATCCTTGCGTTGCCATACCGACCGCAACCCCGCCGATTAAGGCTTCAGCGAGTGGCGTATCGATGACTCGTTTAAGACCAAACTCTTGCTTGAGTCCAACAGTGGCACGAAATACACCACCATTATCGCCCACGTCTTCACCTAGTACGACAACATTGGGGTCTTGTTGCATTTCGTGGTGCAGGGCAAGGTTTACTGCTTCAACCAACGTTAGCTCAGCCATGTCTGCCTCCCTGCATTCTCATTGCCTTGTTGATGAGTTCATCTCTTTGTGCATGAAGCTCTTGAGGTAGCGATTCATACAAATAATCGAAACCGGTTTCTGGTGCTTGTGGCGGTAAGCTCAGATAGCGTTCAACAGCTAACTCTACTTGCTCTTTACAGTAATCTAGCCATTGCTGTTCTTGTTCGTCGCTCCAAGCGCCTTGATTAAGGAGGTACGTTTTAAGACGTGCGATAGGTTCGTATTGCCATGCAGTTTGAACATCATCTTCTTTACGATAACGAGTCGCATCATCGGCCGTAGTGTGGTCACTCAGTCGGTAACTCACCGCTTCGATGAATGTTGCACCTTTCCCTTTTCTTGCTCTCTCAAGGGCGGTTTTAGTTGCATCATAAACGGCGACGACATCGTTACCATCGACAGTAATACCCGGTATACCTGCACCTTGCGCTTTTTCTGATAAGAAATCGGCGGCACATTGGAGACTACGCGGAACTGAAATTGCCCACTGGTTATTGTTTACGACGAAAACAAGTGGAATATTCCAAGTACCTGCGCAGTTTATTGACTCAAGAAAGTCCCCTTTGGATGTACCACCATCGCCGCACATCACTAGCGCAGCTTCATGGTTACCTTGAATTTTTAGCGCGGAAGCCACCCCGACAGCATGCGTACATTGCGTCGCTATGGGTACACAGTAGGGAAGGTCTCGGCTAGGAACCGGACTGCCTTCAGGAGCAAAATCACTCCCGCGCTCATCGCCACCCCAGTATTGAAGGTTCTTTTCCATGCCAATGCCACGACACCACATCGCAGGCATATCGCGGTAGTAAGGAACAAACACATCATCGGCTTTAAGTGCTCTGCCGACCGCAATGCCTATGGCTTCCGCGCCTAAGTGTGAGGGATAGGTCCCTAGCTTACCGGTGCGTTGCAAGGCAACTGCTTTGTTGTCGTAAGTGCGAGTTAATACCATATCTCGGTAAAACCCGACCAATGTTTCAGTGTCAGCCCAGTTGGGTAGTTGGCCGACTAGGTCCCCACGATGGTCGATAAACCGATGCATGGGTAATGCCTGAACGTTCATCTCAAGCTCCTTTTGACGCTGCGGGTCTTTTGGACTGCAGCTGTTCATACAAAACCAGAGTTTGTATGGGTACTCAAACTCTGATATCAGCGCAAAGGCCATACCTAAGGTTGCGTGTGCTTTCGATAGCGGTAGGCATCTGTTCGTCCCTTAAACTATTTGTCGATAACATCGCTGCGACCATTTCACCGCAAGATACAGAGAAAGGCTTTTCTGTATCTAACCCTCTAACTAAATCGTGGTATAGCCAGATACAATAAGTGTAAACAAATTGTTAAATTATGCTTCATTTTGACTTTCGCTCAGTAGTAAAGTTTTGCTTACACCCTGATTTTGCAGAGTAATATGCTGATATTTTGTTGGTGGTATTTTTAAACTCGAATTTAATTACTGGTTAATGAAACATATTTGCAACAAAATTTGGCTGTAAAATTTGACAAAGTGAGTCATTATTAATGAATCAACTCAAACAGTTGCTATATGATGAATTGCAAATTTTTGTTGTGCTCGAAGCCTCGACCTTATGAGAATGCATAACTTCTTCCCAACAGAGTGGAATCAAGGTAGGGTGACGGCATTACAAATGTATACCCTCGGCAGTCCTTGAGCTTATCCAAAGTAGGTGGTGCTCAAGTGGAAGTGATTATGGAGAAGTTATGTACCACGCTCATGTTTATTTTCCCTTAAGAGAACAAGATAAAGCGCAAGCCTTGAACGAGATCATCCGTCAAGAGCGTCAAGATGTGCTGCGTGTGTTTCCATTAGTTGGAAGGTTAGTTGGCCCACACAAAATGCCGATGTTTGAAATTCACCTAGAATCATTGAGTGAAGAGTTCTTGGCGTGGCTTGATACGATTCGAGGCGATTTTTCTGTGCTTATTCACCCAGTAAGCGAAGAAGAGTTACTTGATCACACAGAACGCGCGATTTGGTTGGGCAGAGAGATTGGTGTATTTGAAGAAAAGTTAGAGAAATAGTTGCTCTTCTCGTCCATGCATGGCCGCTTTGAATCCTTCTCTTCTCATTGCGGTCGCAGCTTCTGCTTAACGCCTCATCTTCATTGATGGATGCGGAATCCCTTTCTTACGCTTTGCTGTAGTTATTTTTGTGCTAAACCTAAAAGTAGGCTTTCGAACTTCACGCACAAAGCGTGAAAATGTTGCTGTTTAGCATGCCATTAAATGAATTTTGGTGGTAATAAAATAATAAGTCTTTGATAAATCAAATAGGTATAGCAGGGAAGTGCAGTTTACGACCCCAACGCCATTGGCAGTGGCGCCGATAATTTATGAGGGGGAAGGGTATGTTTTCAATACTCTTGGTTATACTTGCACTCTATATATTTTGGCTGTTGTTTCGCAACGGGCCTGCGTTTGCCGGGCGTACCGCTCAAAAAAAACGTGACTGGGTTGGGCCTACCGCCAACAAAGAAGAGTGGCGAGGATTTTGTACGGATGTATTTCAGCCGTTCAGTTCTCAAACGACTTTCTACGCCATTGCTTATTTTGCCAATTACGTAGCAGCAGCGAACGCAATATCTTGGTCAACGATATACGAAGGCGATTATCCGGTCATCATAAGCCGATTTGGTATCTACTTCATTTTAAGCACGCATGATGCACTGGTCGTAGCTGGGTTTATTGCGCTTGCTTTCTTTATCATTAATTGGCAACTTGCCATGCGCTGCTCTGGTATTCTTAGCCAGTATCTAGTGCGGATTCTTATTATTAATCAAAAGCGCTTTGTCGCGATTAGCTTGGTGTTTTGCAGCTACTTTTCGTACCTACTGACGCTTGGTATATTCTGGCTGTTCCATGATGGGTATTCAATCTGGCATGGATTAATGCTTAGCCCCGTGTTCCTGTTGTTAGCTTTATTGGTAGCGGTTGTTGTGCCATCTGCAAAAAGAGAAAGTAGTGTACCTTAGATAGATTTTCCACGTTAAATTACACTTGATTTTGGGATAGTAATTCTTATGCCATTAAGTTAGCATTGCCAGCTTTTTAACGCTCAAAAGGCCACTAATCAGTGGGACAGTGGGAGAAACAATGTTTATCGGCTTTGACTATGGTACTGCAAACTGTTCAGTGGCTAAAATGGAATCGGGTGATCCAGTACTGCTTAATCTGGAAGGAAACAGCCCTTTTATTCCTTCCACCCTTGCTGCACCGACTCGTGAATCGGTATCCGAGCATTTATTTCGCCATCGAGATATTAAACCATTAGATCAAGTTGGTGAGCAGGTTTTACGCCGGGCAATCAATTTAAACCGAGAAGAAAGTATTGACTTAGAATCCGACGACATCGCGTTTGGTCAGGCTGCACTTAATCTCTATTTGGAAGATCCTCGCGATATCTATTATGTGAAATCGCCGAAGTCTTTTCTTAGTGCATCTGGCTTGCGTGATGTGCAATTGGCTTTTTTCGAAGACCTTGTCTGCGCGATGATGGACAATATTAAGTCGGAAGCCGAAAGCGATGCGCAGCAAAGTATTACCGATGCTGTGATCGGCAGACCAATTAACTTTCATGGGCGTGGCGGTGAAACGGCTAACATTCAGGCTGAACGCATTTTGTTGCGGGCAGCGAAACGTGCGGGCTTCCAAAATGTGGAGTTTCAGTTTGAGCCTGTCGCGGCGGGCCTAGAGTATGAAGCGACACTCAGCGAAGATAAAATCATTCTAGTAGTCGATATTGGCGGTGGTACAACGGACTGTTCGTTGATCCAAATGGGACCGTCTTGGCGCGGCAAAGCAGATAGGACCGCAAGCTTGTTAGCTCACAGTGGCCAGCGTGTCGGCGGGAATGATCTTGATATCGCGTTAGCATTTAAGCAGCTCATGTTCCCTTTTGGCATGGGAAGTAAAATGGAGTCAGGTATTGTGATGCCGACTACCCAATTCTGGAACCCGATAGCAATCAATAATGTAGAAGCGCAGAGTGACTTCTATTCGCGAGAGAACCTATCAGCGTTAAAGTTGCTTCAAAAGCAGGCTCAAGAGCCAGAAAAACTTGCTCGTTTGCTAGAGGTGTATCATGAGTCTTTAGGCTACAACATTGTTCGCCGTGCCGAAGAGGCAAAAGTGGCACTTTCAGAACAAGCTTCTTACCGAACTGGCATCAACTTACTATCAGAAACGATTGAAGTTGATGTACAACGTGACGAAATGATCGAAGCGATCCAGTCGCCAAAGAATAAAATGACGGCGTTGGTGACAGAAGCGGTAGAGCAAGCTGGAGTTAACCCCGATGCTATCTTTATGACTGGAGGTTCGGCACGCTCGCCAATCTTGCGCGATGCGGTTCAAACCGTACTGCCAAGTATTCCGGTTGTCAGTGGAAACTATTTTGGCTCAGTAACTGCGGGCTTAGCTCGTTGGGCTGAGGTTTGTTTCAAGTAGAAAGAAAACTAATTGCGCTATGGGCATTGTTACCAAATTTATGACTTCGCTTAGGCTTATCAAATGATGGTTGGAAGATTTCGCTGAGAGATTGAGTTTCATGCGAGTAGGAAACCTATTTGGGATTCTTAAATCTTTTAACGTCATTCTGAACAGCGAGGAACGAGCGTGATTTAGAATCTCTTGCCCGAGCACGCTGTTATGATATATGACCCCGTTTCGCCAAGTGTTATTTATCACCATTATTCTTAAGAGTCGGGTTATGATCTATCGGAATACTGATTTTTACTAAGCTGAAATAAAAATGCCCGCTAAATCAGCGGGCACTTTTGTTTGCGTCATTAATGATGCATGTGTTTTTCCATGTGGCCTTGTTTTTCAACCGCCATTTCTACTTCAACCTTACCTGCGTTTTTGAAGGTTAATGTCATAGGGAAGCGGTCACCCTCTTTAAGAGTTTGTGTTGGGTTAAAAATCATTAAATGGAAGCTGCCTGGCTTAAACAACACTGAGTCATTGGCTGGAACGCGCACTTCGTCAATCTTAATCATTTTCATCACACCATCTTCTTTCTTATGCGTGTGAATTTCGACATGCCCTGCGATTGGGCTTTCTGCAGCGATCAATGCATCTTCACTGTCACCGTGGTTGGTTAATTGAAAAAAACCACCGATAACAGGTGCGTTTGGTGGCGCTTCGCGGCTCCATGGATGGTCGATATGAATTTTTCCTGCTTCATAATCGTGCGCTAAACTCAGTGGGCTAGCGATGACAGCAATAAGCGCGATAGCGGCGGTTTTAAATGATTTAAGCATGTGCTTTTCCTTTTGAATGAATAGCTTCTCTGAATGGACAACAAACAGAGTCATCGTTATTTTTGAATAAAGTTGTCAATGATTAGATGCCTGTTAGGCAGGAAAAACACTCGGCGGAGAGTGCTTAGGCGCGATGTGTTTGTAAACGAGCTTATCGCATTTTGAAAAATGATAAGTCGTCAGTGCATACTTTACTCGGCGCAGCCAATGGATGGTTGTCAGGTAAAGCCCAATCGCAACCAGAAGAAAGAATTGAACAGCTTGAAGAAGCGGACATTCAAACTGAAAGCCGTCGTGTAAGTTAAGATCTTGGATGAGCTTAGAAGAAGATTGAGCGTTAGCCTCAATCAACGTATTGATATCCACCCATTTGAAACCATCTGCGGTACACAGTAAAACCTTTTCACTTTGGACTTTGTTGAGCCAAGTTGTGCTGTGAACTTGTGTAGGGTTAAGAGCGGCTGTGGACGCTAAATACAACTGAAACAACACCGCGATAATAACCGCAATAGCGTGCAAGCGATGGTGTTTGTGCTGTATTAGAGTGTTTTCCATACAATTGAGTGCTTATCTTCTTCGGCGCGGGATACTAACAAATTAACCAAACAATGTAATTATCAGTTTACTAAAAGGTGATGTAAGTGTGCATTATTTGTTTTGTTGCCTATTTTTAACGCTTTAATGTCTTGATTCGGCTGACATTCACAACCTCCAATTCAACTTGTCAGTCTTGCTTAGTCGCTTCTGAAGATACCGAATTAATCTCTCTTATATGTCACTGAAGCTTCGGTTAGTGGGTGTCGTGGTGGTGTTTTTACGTGCTAGATTTGGCTGATATCGATTCAAAATGCACACCGAATCTTCACTTGTTTTCCATTAACGGAATTATGACAGTAATTTAATAAAGGATACGGTATTCTGCGCTCCTTTGTACATGCCAGAAACGTCCGTCCTACTT
The DNA here is from genome assembly GCF_033337345.1 of Vibrio sp. YT-18. Classification (NCBI taxonomy): domain Bacteria; kingdom Pseudomonadati; phylum Pseudomonadota; class Gammaproteobacteria; order Vibrionales; family Vibrionaceae; genus Vibrio; species Vibrio sp. YT-18. The sequence goes on from NZ_JAWOQO010000005.1 coordinate 109,001, forward strand.
AGTCGGAGGGGCGATTAATCTTAAGAAATTTCTCAAATGAAATACGAACAACAGATTGGATATCGATACCCTAAAGGTCGATTTGCCATGGTGAGTGTATATGCATTCACCGGTGCTGCGATTTTAGCATCGACTATTTTTTCTCTATTGCTGTTTTTGTCGATCGACGAAAACCCGATGATGCAAACCTTATTTGGTGGTTTAGCGATCATTTTTGAAGCGGGTAAATTTTACGCTTGGTATGAATACGGTGAGCGCCGAGCCCATCGCAACTACACAGGAGCAGCAACCGCTCTCGTGTTTTATTTAGTTTTAGCTGCGATTTCCATTGGCGGTAGTATTGGTGGGATTAATAGTGCAACCAATAGTGCACAAAGTCATATTTCGGTAGAGCAGGCGAAAGTGGAAGCGTTTAATCGTCAGATTGCGGCAATCGATAAGCAGATTGAGCTCAACAATATGGCAGCGCAGAAATACATCGAGATGGAGCGTATCGCGACTGGTGTAACTCGCATTCAGGATCAAAACAAAACCTTACGTGAAGAGCAGCAACGCTTGGCTATGGAGCGTGATAGTTTACCGCCGGTGACGCAAGGCTCAGTGATTGGTTTGATTGATAGCCTAGCCAATGCATTTGGTACCACCTCTCAACAAGCTCAGCTTGGCTTGGTTGTATTTCTTTCGATTCTTTTGGACTTCTTTGCTGCATTTTTTGTTGGCTTGATTGGTGAAGAGCAACGGTTCCGATATTTCTATCGCAGAAATGAGGGCATGATATTGAAAACAGTTCGCGATATAGACCCAGCGCCTGCGGGTTATCTTCCTCATATAAAAGAGGAAGAAGAGCAAGAAATACCAGCTGCGCCGGAGCCAGAAGAACCAAAGGAACCGAAAACCTTGTTAGAGCAAGTTAGCGATGCACTTAAAACGCATCAAATTACGTGCACCAAAAAAGCCGTTGCTAAACAGTTTAGGCTGTCTGCGGAAGAGGTAGACAAGGTATTTGAAGAATTGGCAGAGCTCGGTTTAGTGGGAAAAAAAGCCAACCACCATTATCATTGGATAGGTGAAGCAGAAACCGCATAATTGGTTATCTATTAGAGTTCGGAAAGAGCGTCAATCGGCGCTCTTTTTTGTATTAGCTACCCATGAACTCGTTTCTATTTGTTAAATAAACTATGAGCAATTGGTCATACAAACTACAACTTCATTTGGATGTAAGTTGAGGCTAGATTTGAGATGTCCGAGACAGCTAGATATTCACGAGCAAGGTATATGTGTTTCAATACAGAAATAATTTTCTATCATGGTACAGCGAATAATTCCGACGTCTCAATGGAGGGTATGAACTATGTGCACTCAGACGATTAAGAGCTCTAATTCCCCGAGTCAAAAGGTTCTCTTTCCTTCATTAAAGAAGTCATGATAGCGGTCTCGTGCTCGAGGGTGAACGTGAGAAGACATTCGAGTCGACCTTACTCGCCAGATCAGTTATTAATACACCAACAATAAAATAGGCACCAATTTGATGCCTTTGTTGATAGCAGTACAACCCGATACCACTAATCTCTTTCTGACTTAAAACGATACTGTTCCGACAAGCAGACCAGAAGGCCAACTAAAGCTGAGACTAAAACTACACACACTTGGTAGCTGGTTTTCTCTACATTAAGATCGTTCAAAATCTCGATAGTCGCAATCATAGGGAGCGTTACCGTGATCAACAAGCTTAATAAGCGAGAAACCCTAGATTTCTTTCCATGTCGCTTGGTATAGAAGTAATGCGCGTAATCCGAGTACATGATAAACAAGGAAACCAAAAGACCCAGTATCCAAAACATAGCTTACAAATCCTCTATTATAAGCATATTACGTCGTAACAACTCTTTCTTTGCAGCTAGCGCATCTGCCTCGTTAAAGCCTTTGAGTACAGTAGTGAGAATAACAGCTACAAAAAATGCTCTCGCGCCAGCTTGTTGTGCAGTTAATGAGAGGCTGAGGTTTTTGAAAGTCTCTTCAGCGATATGCACTGAAGCCATTTCTTTAATCAATGCAGCCCCTTGACCTTTTGATAGTGCGTATATAACAGCTGCCATAAAGCCGACCTCAAGTTTAATATCGATGGTGATAAACCATGTAGAAAGGAAATTTGCAACTGCCTTATGAGTATTAAAATACTGGCGCAGCTCACCATCTGACAGGCTCCAAGGGTTCCACATTGGCTTAGCAATACTTTGCGCTACCAGCATTTGAATCTTACCGAAAAATTTCGAACTCCCTAAAGCCTGTACCTGCTCAAGGACTTTTCTTTGGTCGAGTCTATTGAGCTGTCGATACAAAATGACACCTGTGATTATAGGCAAAACCTTTTCTCTGTTGTTTCTGATGAAGTTCAAATCGGCATCTAAGCCAGTCAGTACCGCCAATTGAACTACAGTTCGGTTTTTAGAGTCTGTTCACTATAACCTCTAACCATCGTTAAACCGATATAGTATGTGTACAATATAGGCAAGCAATCTGTATGCAATGCATTGCGCATTTAGTTAGACTCAAAGTCTCAAAGTTAGGAGAAACTATTACTAGTTTTTGAACTTGTGTAGTAAAAACAGTGTGTGGTCAAATGCAGTTTTTGGAATATGAAAAAACCAAGATTAGACGTGTGCTTCAAACAACAGGTAAATAGCCACTTGATTCTAGGAACATGTTTTTACGCTCAAACATCTATGATGTAGGTGTTAATCTTTATTGAGCTTTTTGGTTACGTCTTTCACCGTTTTCTTCTCTTTTTCCGGTGTCATTGCATCAACAGCTTTACCCGCCATCCCTTCATCTGGCAATTTGTCTTTTCCTGCATCAACTGCGGTATCTTTCAGTGCCTCTTTAGGCGTACAGCGACCACCAACACCAACCACGGCTTTTGTCGCAGCGGCTTTAGCTGCCTTTTCTGCATCGCAGTCAGGATCCATAACGCTAGCTAAGCTCGTGGCTGAACCAAAAAACAAGACTAACAAAATGAGGTTGCGTTTTTTCATAGTTGTCACCAATTTTGTGGAACATAGGTAAAGTGTAACGGAGAGAAAAGGCTTTGGCTGAGAATTTGTTGGTTTGAGCTTGGGAAGCAAAGTAAGGTGAAAAGAAAAAGTGCCATCGAAGTGACACTTTTTCTTAAGCGTAGAAGGGATTAGTTGTCGTAAACGTCTAACTCCACTTCACGGGCAATATTTTGGTTGTTAATGATCACACCTTCGACTTCGACACGAGCACCATTTAGGTTAAGTTCTTCAATGCCTTGGAAGCGTGTTTGTGCATCAATCACAACGGTGGTGTTACTTAGTACTTGATCAGCATCATTCTCACAATGCTCAACTTCAAACACTCTTGAATCAGCATCGTAGTTTGATACATAGCCTTCACATTCAAACTCTTTACCCCGCCATTGGTTGTCATTGTCAAACTCCGACCGCTCAAATTCGATGACGGTAGCTGTGCGTTTGCCATTTTTCATCACAGAGGTCACTTCTACTTCTTGACCTTGTTCTAGATTAGCTTTGCTACCATCCTCAAATCGTGTTGCGTTATCAATGAAGAAGGCTCCTCGATAGTTTAGAGAGAACTCACTATAATCCTTGGCAACCCAAGTCACGATACCTTCCACATCGCTGTCATTTTTTAGATCGTCGTAGTCTTCAACTTGTACCTCATGTGCCATGAAGATACCGTTTTGCATTTCACCTTCTACTTCCACCCATTGGCCGATGCTAAGTTGGCTAATGTTGTCGTAAGATACGGTTATATTTGTACCAAGCTCAAACGTGCCAGCATTTTCATCGGTACTAGTAATGCGACCTTCCAGTTCGTAGTAGCTTCCAAGGGCTGGGTAATCGTTATCTACGTCGATTTCGACCACAGACAACACTCGATAACCCGCATCAGCAGTTGGCAATGATGACACCATCACCCAGTCGTTGACCTCTATATCATCACTTAAACCGTCAAACTGCAGATCTACGCCGTTTACCGTAAATGTTTTCTTCACATGATCAATCGCTGTGACACGTCCTGTAATGGTTGGTTCAAGTGTGACTCGGACGCCATTATTCGAAGCTTGCCGAATATCTGACCCCACGCGAACCACCATTTTTGGTTTTACATCGGCCAGTTGCACTTGTGTGTCGTCATAAACCACCTCAGACACACGATACGTATGTCCATTGACGGTTAACGTGCTTTCTTCAGCGTTGACCGCTTCAACAGAGCCAATCGCTACACTTGGTTTCACTGCTGGTTGAGTTGGTGTGCTATCGCTATTGCTGCCACCACCTGAACCACCACAACCAGACAATGCCAAACCTACTACAGAAATAAGAGCGAGTTTTTTCATTGTATTAACCTCAATTTACGAGCGAGTTTAGGAAATTGCCTGTATCTTATTGGGCATATCGTGAAGAGATCGTGAAGAAATGTGATTTTATGAAAATTTTAATTGTAGATGACAACCATAACGTCTCGGAGACGATTGCAGACTATCTTGAGCTCGAAGGCATGATAATCGATTGTGCGTTTCATGGAGAGGCTGCGATTAAGTTAATCGAGGAAAATCATTACGATGTAATCATCATGGATATCATGATGCCGAAGCTCGATGGCATCAGTACGGTACAGAAGCTTCGACAAGATAAGTTATGTGGAACGCCAATTCTCTTCCTAACGGCAAAAGATACGCTAGATGACAAAATCGCGGCTTTTAAAGCGGGGGGAGATGACTATTTAATGAAGCCATTTGCGATGGAAGAGCTCAGTTTGCGTGCTCATGCTTTGGCTAATCGTGGTCCAAGACAAGATATCGGAACGCTCAAATTTGCAGATATTTGTTTAGATGCGCGTACAGGAAAAGTAACGAGAAAAGACAAAGAAATTAAGCTGAGTCGAATTCAAACTAAAATTTTAAAATTGCTCCTCCAACGTGCTCCAGCAGCGGTCTCGCGCACAGAAGTGATCGATAGTGTATGGGGAGACGAACCACCCGGAAGTGATGCACTTCGTAGCCATATTTACGGTTTAAGAACCGCGCTAGACAAAGGTTTTGAAGAATCACGATTAGAGACTATTCATGGACAAGGTTACCGACTTAAAGCATAACGAATATCCAAGCATTTATCGCAAGATCCGTTGGGGTTTTGGGGTCATGACGTTTGTGATGTTTACTCTTTTTTGGTCGCTGATTTATGTGGCAGAAAACAAACTGGAAGTGCTGAGTTTACATCACTGGCTAGATACTGAAGCTGCGCTTTATAGTGAGAATTTCGAGAAACAGGGCTGGGATGCGCCATTGCCAAACGTATTGGAGTTCAACTCATATTGGAGTGAAGCTCCGACACCGGATTGGTTGCTCTCTTTTACTTCACCTGGTTTTTACGAATACCTGCTTGGTGAAGAAGATAAACACTTTGTTGTATTGAACCATCCCTCAGGGAAGGGGCTTATGTACATTGTATTTCAAGATGACTCAGATGATTACTTGGACGAATACGAAAGCTCGCTGCATCAGTTTACGCTGCTGCTCGGTGGTTTGTTTTCATTTGTCATGGTTGGGTATGGCATTTACATGGTGCGAATATTGTCTCGGCCATTAGCGCAAATTGAAGACAAAATTAGCCAAATGTCACCGGATCAACCCGCTTTCCAAGTTGAAACTAAGTTCAGCGAAACACGCCAGATAGAGCAGACTTTGCTGGATAATAAGAACGATATCGCGGGCTACTTCAAACGAGAACAAGAATTTAGCCGTTTTGCATCGCATGAGTTGAGAACGCCAATCATGGTGATTAAAGGCTCAACAGACATTCTGACGCGTCTTCCTGATCAACCTCGAGTTGCGCAAAAAGCCATCACGAGGATGCAGTCAGCTTGTGACGAGATGCGTGTACTGACAGAAGCGTTTCTCTTACTTGGTAAAGAGAAAATAGAGCCTCAGCATTACGGAGAGCATCAGCTTCTTACTTGTTTACAAAAACAACTGGAAGAGCTGGCTCCTTTATTTGCCAAGCAAGATTCGAACTACGCTTTGCACGAACAACATAGTGGTGTAGTGAAGGCACCGGAGAGTTTTGTGACCATTGTAATCAACAATCTGATTAAAAACGCCTTTAGCTATAGTGTGGGAGATATTGAAATTGAGTTGAAAGGTCATGCGCTTAAGATCCTAAACCGTCACGATGGCAACGAGACGTACAACGCTGGTTATGGTTGTGGGCTTGTTATCGTACAACGAATATGTGAACGGATGGGGTGGGCGTTAGTACTGGACGATGATGGTGTTCGATTTAGTGCAAAAGTGGAGTTCTGCTCTTAGCTTTGTGCGTATTGATTCAAGTGAGACTTAACGCTCTGGCTTTTTCTTGTCGTACGCATCTAACCCGCAGTCAAACAAGAAAAAACTGGAATTTGAATTAGACTGAAGTTAGTGAAGCGGAAACTCGAGGAACCGTTATGCTCTCTTATCAGGTCAGCCGAAGTATTGAAATTAATAAGAATCAAAGTGAAATTATTGGCTATCTCAAGAACTTCAAACACTGGCCCAGCTGGTCACCATGGATCATTCTTGAACCAAGCTGCGAGCTGACATTCAGTGATAATCAGGGCCACGTTGGAGCTGGTTATCAATGGAATGGTCAGCGTATTGGGACTGGCGCGATTGTACTGGAAAGTACTCAAGAGCATCGATTAGATATGGAGCTGCATTTCTTTCGTCCAATCAAGAGCCATGGAAAGGTGACTCTAATCGTGACGCCGTCACAAAATGGCTGTTTAGTCGAATGGCAAATGCAATCTCGCGTCCCTTGGTATCTGTTCTTTCTGAAAAGTATGTTTAAGTCGATGATAGAGATGGATTATCAACGTGGGTTACGCATGCTTAAAAGTAAGCTTGAAACCGGACGAGTGCATTCAGACTTAGTCGAAATTGGGAACCGAACGTTGCCTCAAATTCATTATATTGGGATCAAGGGTGTGGCTAGCTTGCAGGAATTAGGTTCGGTAATTGAGAAGCATGTTCAGCAACTAGAACAGTTAATTAGTGACGAAACCCTATCCGTGAATGGTGAATTGTTTTGTTATTACCAGTCGATGGATATGCAGAAAGGTACATTCGAGTTTATCACTTGCTTTCCTCTTCATAACTCAGTACCAGCGCCTCAAGGGGCGGTTACCGGTACCATTCCTGAGAGTGAAACATTTGTCGTTGAACACCGAGGTGAATATCAGTTTTTGGGAAATGCATGGGCTTTAGCGATGAACTTGGTTCGTCAGAGTGGTATGAAAGTCAAAACCAGTCCTTTAGGAATCGAACGCTATCTGAATAGTCCGAAGGAAACCACGGAAGAAGAGCTAAGAACGGAAATTATTTTGTTTAAGAAATGACAGGCGCAGGCGAGTAGGGTGTTTAGGTATCATACTAGTTATGCGAAATGTTACTAAAGAATAATAGCGTATCTGTTCCTACCCAAAAAAATGCCTCAGCAATCGCTGAGGCATGGTTTTACAGGCCAACTTCTCTTGTTAGAGAATTATTGTGCACGGTATTTACCGCTGTTTAGTTCAATTTTAGACGCTTTTACCCGGCTGTCTGCGTTTAGGTAGTCGCTAATACTTAGCAGATCTTGAGATGCTTTTAACACCGCTGATTCCCCTTCTGCGAAGATAACTTCTAATTTTAACTCTTTGGCGACTGCTTTCGCTTCGTTAGGATTGTTTACGGTGATATAAACCAGTCCAGTGGCTTTGGATACATTACTAAACGCATTCTTAAACACCTCATCACCCGCTTGAAGTTTTACGTCTTCAGATAGGGTTCTAACAGTGCCAGTTTGCACTTTTCGATAATCTTGGCCATTAATCTCAACCGCTTCTGATGGCACAAACAGTTCTGGTGCAGGTTGTTGAGAGAGCTGTTGCTCAGCGTATACACTCGACGTCATGATAACGAGAGCCAGCATAGAAAATGATTTGTATTTCATGTTATTGACTCCTTAGTGTCCAAATATGCGCATCGACCAGTTCTTAATAACACCGGGCTGAGCGTTGTTTGCCATCGGAACGTCATAGATGGTGGAAGAGTTGAAATATGCAATGTAAGAATAGGCTTCATCGCCGTTCGTATCTATTGCTCGCAACGTCCATTCGCCTTTTGCATCTTCGCCATAAAATTGGTTAGACAACATTAATTGATCTTTGTAGCCAGTAATCGTTGGATCAAGAGATTGACCAACAAGACCATTGCGCGGTGTTTGCAAAACAGAACGAGTCCCTGATGGCGAAATGAGCTCGATAGCTAAGTCGGGCAGACGAGCGTGGTCCAGTGTCAATGTCACTTGAACGGATTCTACTGTCAGCTCATCGGCAATGGCGATACTTGAAGAACCACCAACTAGACTTGCATCGGGTACACTTACTTCTGTAGCGTTATTAACCCATGGCGTAATGACTTGAGTTGGCAAAACACGATTCGTCATGCGAGCACGTTGCATCGCTTCATCTAAATCTACAGCGCCGAAGCCATAAAAAGTATGGAAATCTACGCCTGCTGCGTTTTTCTGCCAAGGGGCAATTGCCTCGTAGCTAACCTGTTCACCATTATGGTTAGTAAATTCAAGCTGTACGCCTGGATGCGCTTTATCCGTTACTTTTGCTGTCTCCGCTAGTAAAGCACGTACATCACGAGCAGAAAGTGCGTGGTTGGTTGACATGATTGCCGCGATGGCACCCGATGTGTTCGGCGCAGCCGATGAGGTTCCATTCATCGTACTGGTATAGTTGCAGTTCGGATCGAGCTCCGTTCCGCCGTGTAACCCATTAATGCCAAGGCCATCACTGGTATTTTGCCCTTCTTCACAACCCATTAAATCAGTGGTGACCATAGCAGGGAAATCTTGCCCATATTCACCTGCTGGTGCTGCAACCCACACGTTCGACCCCACCGATGAGTAACTCGCTCGCGTACCATCCGCTCGTAGTGCACTAGTGACTAAATTGAAGTAATTGGCGTTATCATAAGACTGAGCAGAGTTGTGCATCGGTAAGCCTTGATTGTCTCCACCAGCAAAGAAGTTACTTGGCAATACGAAGAATCGCCCTGTATTGAAATAGCGGTAACCATTACCTGCTGACTTTACAAATACAGCACCTCGACCCCAGGCGTTACTCTCGCTGACGTTTTTCATCACGTCCATTTCAAGTTTTAGTTGAGGGTCGCTTTCATCAAAAGTAATCGGGTTTATAGGGCTGAAACCGTAACTTTGGTTAAATACGCGAACATCGCGTGTTGCTGGGTCCATGCCATGGGAGATTAACCAGCCTTCTAATGTCTGGTTGGCTAACCAGTTAAAACCGATGAGGGAAGAGTGAGAAGCGACACCGCGTCCGCCTTCACCGTTGTTGCCGACGGCGCTAATCAAACCGGCTACAGCAGTGCCATGACCATTAGTATCAACCGGATAACTTGGTGGGAATGAAGAGTCTTCGACGAAGTTTCTGCTACCTGTAACTATATTACCTGCAAGGTCGGGGTGATCGATCTGAACTCCAGAATCAATGACGGCAACTTTCACACCAACACCTGCAATCCCCATTGCCTGAGTGAGCCTAGTGTTTAAGTCGTTCCCAGCAACAGCAGGATTAGCCGCAAACGCAGTTTGCCCCGTGTTGTCTAAGTGCCATTGTTCAGAATAGAGTGGATCAAACGCCGAGACGGCAGGTGCAATGCCTACTGCCAACATAGCAGCAAATAGGCGATTAATGCGTATTTCCATTTTTGACCTCATGTCTTTGTTTGGAATTTTTTAGTTCCTGTTTCATATTCCGCTAACAGGAACAAACAAAGCTAACGACAAAGAATAAGGACGAAAACCATTTACAACTTGTTTACATTAAAAGTTCGATGGACAACATAAGTCTTTGTTAATTTACTGAAACCATGAGGTTTTTATATGTCGCATCGAACATGCATGAAAAATGAAAAGCAGAAAATACGAGTGTACCGTCTGCTTCAAGATGGTGGGTTATTTAGTTGAAGCGGGTTGAATAGTTGCGATTGGTTTCTTGGGTTCGGCTTTTTTCTTAGGCAGCACGTTATCAATCCACTTTTTAATGTACAACTTATCGAATTCTTTATCACACCACTTTTTGTTTAATCCACGTCGATTGAACTCAGCACCAATCGCCACTTTGGTTTGGTTAGTTGCACGGTTGTAGTAGAGAGTTTCACATAGTTGAGTGTTACTCATTTGCTGGGCATACACGTTGACACTGCTGCTGCGCATTCCCAGTTGAGATGCTTGCTGATTACTACACGCCATAAGAAATAGAGGCGCAAAAGTAATAATGATTAGATTTTTTTTTCATGTGTGCTTTTTTATGATGTAGGATGAATGACGAACTGGTTTCTACCAGCTTGCTTCGCATCATACAAAGCTTGGTCTGCCAAGAAAAACCATTGATCCCATTCTTGTTTAATTATTTGTGCCGACAGTTTGTCCATTGCTCCAAGGGAAATTGTCGCGTTTAATGGTTTAGAGTCAACCACCAATGGCGTGTTTTCAACAGTATATCTCAATCGCTCCAAAAACTTAGCGCAATCTTCAGCTCGCTGTACTTCGAATAATAGGACAAACTCTTCTCCACCCCAACGAATGAGTAGGTCACCAGAGCGAGTGGATTCATTAAATAGCGTGGCAATATGAGTCAGCATTTTATCGCCAATATCGTGTCCATATTGATCATTAAAGGTTTTAAAATGATCAACATCTAAAACTGCTAAGGCAAATGTTCTATCTGGGCTTCTACGAGCCATTTTGTCCAGCCAAATGTGAAGATAGCGACGGTTATGCAGTTGAGTTAACGGATCGGTAGTATTTTCTTGAGTGAGTGCTTTATTAATACGTCTAACGCGCAGTACGTAACGAAAACCAACGACACCAATTGCCGTAATAGCGATAAAGTAGAACATTTCTCGATAGCGCTGCGAACGCAGTTCAGACGCTTGTAGCGCATTTTTTGTTTCTAGCAATTTGAGTTCTTTCTGGGCTAACTTAGCTTCGAGATCAAACTTAATGTTAATCATCTCTTCACCATGAATATGATGAGAAAACTCAGCCTCCAGCTCTCTTAATTGGGTTAAATAATGAAAAGCGGCTTCATAGTCATTAAGAATTTGATGAGCGTTTACCAGTACCGAAAGCATATCAATACGCTGCCGCAGCTCTAATTCACTGGTTGACTTGGTTTGTTCTAGAACGTTAAGCGCTGTTGTAATAGCTTTATCGTATTGTTTGTTTGCGAGGTAAGCCTCTGCAAATGCCTCGTAACAAGACGTTTTTAGCATTTCTAGATTTTTTGGAATGGGCAGGTCTACGCAACGTTGTGCGACCATTAATGCATCATCAATTTTTCCTACCGAGCTCAACATTTGTGAAAAGCTGGATAAAGAGTGGTGCTTGACTGTGTCAGACCCCGTTTGCATTGAAAGTCGAATGGCTTCATTGAAATAATATTCCGCTTTTCTGTTATCTCCGAGGCTCGAGTGAACGATGCTAAGGTTTGCGTAGATAACCCCCATAAAAAAGCTATTATCGTATTGATATTCGCTCTCTAGGTAAGTGTCGAGAGCTTGCGTTAGGTAACTGTTGGCCCGAGCCCAATCTGATGCGTCGATGTAGACCGTCCCAATGTTGTTCAGTGTCATCGCGACTTGTATTTCAAATACTGTTTTTTCTAATAACTCATAGGCATTGCGATAATATTTTAGGCCACTGCGTAGTTGATTTCGAGATACTTCTAGATTGCCTAACCAGCGGTAAGCACGGCCTTCTAATGCTAGATAACCAAGATCACGGGCTGTAGAAACAACGTCATGGAGTAACAATTCTGCGTTCCAGTTATCGTCTTACTCAATCATTGTTACTGCCTTATTGAGCTGTGCTTCAGCGACGACCCATTCCAAATGGTGCTTTTTACCGAATTCGATTAAATCGGGCATATCTTTCGGTAATGGAACGCCTTCGTAACGCTTAAGGTACTTTCGTGCAAAGTAATACAGAGCAAGAGACTCCGCTGATGCATGCTGTGGCGTATTTAACTCATCTTTTTGAATTGATCGCGGCTTACCCATCGAGCGAAAGTAGAGTTTTAACATGGGCTTGCTTTCTGCTGAAATGTGTTCTTCCAGATAAGCTTGCTTTTCGGTACTCGCCAGTACGTTGGTGGGATGTAAGAAAAGTCCAAGTGCAGTACAAAGTGCGCAAGCCAGTGTTTTAATTGAGAAGTGCATGAGCGTATTAATAAAATGTGATCTCTTAACCGAATACCAGTTAAGTCTACCATTTCTTGTTGGTTAAGTGCGGATGGATTCCCAGTGGCAAAGTGTTTTAGGAGTGAGATACGAGAAGGATCTCTATAATATTATGATTTATAAAAACAAAATCTATTGAAAACTTATGTAATGATTGGAAGATGGCATAGGTAGGGTAACGATGGAAGGTAAGTGAGCATATTCGGTGGACTCAATCTAATGATTTAAGCCGCGGATTCATCGCTCGAAATCAGGGTGAAGTGTAAAAAATTACGTTTCTGTCATAAATATTTAATGTTTGTATGGGTTGTTAAAAAACTGGATATTAGACATAGTGTTATTAAGCCAATAAAAAATGGCTTTTATAATAAATAGGAGATTAACTATGCATAATGAAATGATTCAACCTTCGCACTTCGGCATTATCGGCCGTACCTGCATCGCTTCAGTACTTATGATTGCGGGTGTTTTCGCTCTTATTTAAGAGTCAAGGGTAATGATGATTACCTTTTAAAGAGTAAGAAAATTCAGGGAATCACCTTAACCTTGTGTAAGGTATTCCCCTGAAAATCCAAGCTAGTCTTTAGTTATTAGCTGAAGAAGCTAAAAATCAATGCACTTACCGCCACAATGCCTGCTGCTAGAACAAAGTAAGTAGAGACATTTCCTCGATATTGTTTCATCGCCTCGATTTTATATACCGCTAACATTGGCATAATAAATAAGATCATTGCAATAACAGGCCCTGACAATGCTTCCATCATACCAAGAATACTTGGGTTCATGATCGCCGCCGCCCAGATTGAGAAGAACAGTGCTGCCACGCTGATACGATCAACACGCTTCTCAGATAGGTTAAAATGCTTGGTAATTAAACCATTTAAGCTTTCACGCGCACCTAAAAAATGTCCAAGGAAAGATGAAGTGATAGCAACAAACGCTACTAAAGGACCAAGTGTTGCAATAAATGGATTATCGGTTGCGTTCGCTAAGTAAGACAATACGGATACGTTTTGTTCTTTTGCTTGAGCCAATTGTTCAGGTGACAGTGTTAGCACACAGGAAAATACAAAAATAAGAACAAAGGCAATCAGCATGATGCTAGTGCGACGAAGAATAACTTCGGATTTGGCATCTGCCTGCTTACCGTAATGGCGACGTTGTACATTTGCAAAGCTTGAAATTGCAGCTGCGTGACTAAACGAGAAAATCACTACAGGAACTGCTAACCACATAGTGCTAGCAAAAGCTGACGCTTCTGGCACATCCATGACAGGCATGGTCCAGTTCGGTATTAAGTAAAATGATAGAAAGGCAAGAATGGCAACAAGTGGGAACACCATAATGGCAAAGGCCCGTAGCATTACTTTTTCACCCGCCATCATAATAGCAATTAGTGCAAACACTAGTACGCCAGAAAGCAAAGGTCTAGGTAAAGAAGCCATATCAGCCTGATTTACCATGAAGCTATCTACTGTGTTTGTTATTCCAACACCATATATCAACAGGATCGGGAAGATCGAAAGAAAATACAGCAGTGAAATAGAACGGCCTGCTTTTGCGCCGAAGTGCTCTTCCACTACATCAGTGAAGTCTGCGTTTTTGATCTTAGAAGATAGTACAAAACGAGCTAAGCCACGGTGCGCAAGATAGGTCATTGGAAAAGCAAGTACTGCCATCGCGACTAAAGGCCAAAAACCACCAATCCCAAGGTTAATTGGCAGAAACAGGATGCCTGCGCCAACGGCTGTTCCAAATAGGCTAAGAACCCAATGTGTATCATGTTTTGACCAAGCTGTGGTTGTGTTTATTTCACTAGGATTTAAGGCATTTCGAGATTCTTTCACTTTAAAACTCGCTTTTATAAAAATAATAATGCTGAAAATGGTAAAGGTTTTAGTGTTTATTATCACACGCGAAGCTTGGTGAATAATGCTGTGAATTTGGGGTGGTTGTAAATTATCCAACTATGAATTTTTCAATAAACCAGAATAAAGTTCTTAAATTTAATGCGTTTAATGGTTGTATGTGTTGAAATTTTCATCTTGTGTGGTTTTTGATTTTGCGGTTAAAACTTAATCACGGATGTATGTTCTAAGTGAGTTAGGCCTAATTTTCAGGAAGAATATTACATTTTTTAAGCACTTAATTGAGATGTTTGTGTCCCGTCATTTAGATGAGATTTAGGTATACTGCTGCCATTCATGTTAAAGAAGGAGTCATTGAATGGACATCTTGTCTGCGCAAAAAGAGGACTTATTTGCCATATATAAGCTCGAAAATACTTTATTTGGAGAACACGCCTATCCTCAATTTTTCTTTCGGCAAGCTTTTGATTGTTGGGGAGAGACCTTACTGGTAGCAAAAGAGGGAGAGCAGGTCGCAGGGTATATATTGCTAACGACTAGCACAAATGCACATCAATATTGGATCATGTCATTGGCCGTCGATATTCAACATAGAGGTAAAGGTATTGCGCGTTCCCTCCTAGAAAACGTTATTGCGCCGTTGACGTTAGGCTCAAGCGTGAAATTGACTGTCGATCCTAAGAACCAACCTGCATTGTCTTTATACCTCTCCCTTGGCTTTAAAACGTTAGAAGAAGAAGCGCATTATTTTGGTGACGAAGAATCCAGGTTAGTCATGGAATTAGTAAAGTAATACTGCACGATAATGACCGAAATTTGCACACAATCAGTGCGTAGCATTACGTTGCTATAATTGGTTTTAAGCTAACCTTTTGTATGGTAAGGGTTTTTAATCTTGGCACCTCACTTGCTTTACATAAACGTTCATCGATAACTCGATGCGCCGCTCTTAATAGCAGGCGAGAGCGGTATAGGGTATTACTTTTTGAAAATATACTAACAGCGTTAAAGGCATTGCTGCCTCTCTCGATTCGGGAGAGGCTTTTTTTTGCTAGTAAGTTGGGCTGAATCACACTGGAGGTGTTATGTCGCAAGGATGCAAAAAAACCACTTGTCCCTATTGTGGTGTTGGATGTGGTGTCGAGGTCAATGCGAAAGGAATCGTTGGGGATGCGTGTCATCCTGCAAATGCGGGATCACTGTGCGTGAAGGGTGTCGCGCTGGCAGAGAGTTTGAATATGCCTTCGCGCTTGTTGTATCCAAAGCTTATCACCAAGCAACGACCTCAAGGGCAAGAGGTGCAATGGCAACAAGCCACGGATCTGATTGCTGAAAAGATTCATCAAGCGAAAGCGGAGTTTGGACCGGATTCCGTCGCGATGTACGTGTCAGGGCAGTTGTTAACGGAAGACTATTACGTCGCCAACAAACTCATGAAAGGCTATGTTGGCAGCGCAAACATCGATACGAACTCGCGTTTGTGTATGTCTTCGGCGGTTGCGGCTCATGTACGAGCATTTGGTGAAGATGTCGTTCCCGTCAATTACGACGATATTGATAAGACTGAGCTATTGATCATTTGCGGTGCTAATACCGCTTGGACGCACCCTGTTTTATTCCGACGTATTCAACAAGCGAGAGAAAACAATCCTAACCTCAAGCTGGTGGTCATTGACCCGCGTGAAACGGTCACCGCACAGCAAGCGGATTTGCATCTACCGATTAAAAACGATGGTGATGTGTCACTCTTCAAT
The DNA here is from genome assembly GCF_033337345.1 of Vibrio sp. YT-18. NCBI lineage: Bacteria > Pseudomonadati > Pseudomonadota > Gammaproteobacteria > Vibrionales > Vibrionaceae > Vibrio > Vibrio sp. YT-18. The sequence goes on from NZ_JAWOQO010000005.1 coordinate 124,966, forward strand.
GGGCTGCTCAAGTTTCTTATTGAACAACAATTGATTGATTCTGAATACATAAATTCTTATACCGACGGATTTAATGCACTTAGAGAAGAAGTTTCTGATTTGCGTTACGATGTCACTAATTTGACGTCTTCCATTGGCATTTCAGAAGAAAAACTCACGACATTCTTCCAATGGTTTGCGCAAAGCCCAACCGCAATTACGTTGTTTTGCCAAGGGGTAAACCAAGCCGAAAATGGCGTCGACAAAGGCAATGCAATCATTAATGCACACTTGGCGACGGGTAAAATTGCCAAGTCAGGTTGTGGGCCGTTTTCTATTACAGGTCAGCCCAATGCGATGGGTGGGCGAGAAGTCGGTGGATTGGCAAACCAGTTAGCGGTTCATCGTGCTTTTGACGCAAAGTCTATAAAGCAAGTGCAGGCGTTTTGGGATTCACCAGAAATTGCCACTCAGCCCGGTTTAAAAGCTGTTGAACTGTTTGAGGCGGTAGAACGTGGTGAGATTAAAGTTCTCTGGATCATGGCAACCAATCCTGTTGTCTCTTTGCCAGATAACCAATTGGTAAAACGTGCACTAGAGATTTGTCCGTTTGTGATTGTTTCCGATATCACAGCGGATTCGGATGTAGCGCATTACGCGGACCTATTGCTACCCGCCGCTGGCTGGGGGGAGAAGCAAGGCATGGTGACCAATTCTGAGCGTCGACTTTCAAGGCAGCGCCAGTTTCAAACGCCTCCCGGTGAAGCAAAATCAGATTGGTGGGCGATAAGCCAAGTTGGGCAAGCTCTGTGTGCATTGGAAAAGACACAAAATGGCTTTGCGTTTACTTCTGAGCGGGCGGTATTCAGGGAATATGCCGCGATGACAGGCATGAATGCAGATTCGCCATTGAAGCTAGATCTTTCTCAATACGCCAACTTAACCGAGCAAGAATACGAAGAGTGGGTGCCGACACAATGGGGAGGAGAGCGCCCTTTTGCTGATGGCGTCTATTCACACCCAGATGGAAAAGCGCGTTTTGTCGTGACCAGTGAATCTCCAACGCGCTTAGAAAGAACAAAAGGCTGGTGGCTCAATACGGGCAGACAACGTGACCAATGGCATACCATGACGCGCACAGGGCATATCGCCCACCTTGCCGCCTCAGAGTTAGAACCAACCGTGTACATGAACACGCTCTCTGCCACTCAAAATCGCTTAAAAGCAGGACAGCTCACCAAGCTGTTTCAGCCTGCTTCAAACACCGGTATTTATGCCAAAGTTGCCATTGATGAAGGTTTGGGTTTTCAGGAGCTGTTTATGTCAATGCACTGGGCGGGTCGATATGGCGGTGAAAGCAGTGTTAATGCGATAGTAAACAGCGCAAAAGACCCTATTTCAGGGCAGCCTGCATTTAAGTCGTCTTATGTTGAAGTGCAAGATGCGGCGGTAAAAACCTTCGGTATGTTCATCGGTACACAGTTTGATTCCGGCAAGTTTCTCTACAGCGCATTTCAAGCAGAAAGCAATTTGGGCATTTGGCGCTTTGCACACGATAAGCGACCAAAGAAGCAGAGTTTTTGTCGAACGGAAAAGAGCCGCAGGATTACGATAGATATTGCCCAAGGTTGGCTAGCGGTGGATTACGACCTTGTTGGAGACGTTCGTATCATTCGCTCTGTTTTAGTGGTGTCTAATGAACCGATTCAAACCGACTACACCAACTTTACCGGCTTGATTGGCAAACCGATGGAGCTATTGCAACTGCTTACCATCACTCAATCGCAAAGCAGTGCCAAACTGGTTTGTAGTTGTTTCCGTGTCACCGATAAACAAATACATGACGCGATGGAGAAACAAGACTGCACGTCACTGACTCAACTTCAAAACAAACTCAAATGCGGCACTAACTGTGGCTCGTGCGTTTCTCAAATCAAACAAATGGTCGACAGCCATCAGCATCAAAAGGGCAAACAGCAAGCGAACCAGCAAAGTCTGGCGATTCAAATAAAGTAAGTCATAAAGAGGATAAGCACATGGAAGCGCCTTATCAAAAGTCTTGGTTTAAGAAAGGACAAGCGAGTCAGAATCAAGAACGCTCGTCTCGCTTTTCTAAGCATGACCAAGCAAGCAAACTGAACCAACTTTTAGAAGACCATTCACTAGACCTGGACGCGAACCACAAAGGTTTTGTCTCGATTGTCGGAGCTGGGCCCCACGATCCTGACTTGTTAACCGTAAAGGCAGTGAAAGCGATTATGTCGGCAGAGGTTCTGCTTTACGACCGTTTGGTTAACAAAGATATTTTGGAGTTGGCTTCGCCACAAGCCGATTGGATTTACGTGGGCAAACGATGCGGACAACCTAGCATTGGTCAGGAAGAAATCTGTGACTTGATGGTGTCGCTCGCTCAGCAAGGAAAGCGAGTTGTACGCTTAAAAGGGGGAGATCCATTCGTATTTGGCCGTGGAGGCGAAGAGGCGTTAGCACTCGTCAAACACTCAATCGCGTACGAAGTCATTCCCGGCATTACCGCTGCGATTGGATGTTCAGCAAACAGCTTGATTCCGCTGACTCATCGTGGCGTTGCTCGCAGCGTTACCTTTGTGACGGGGCAAGTAGTAACAGGCGCATTTGAAGCGTGGAGCCAACTGATGCAAAGCGGACAAACGTTAGTCTTCTATATGGGGTTAGAAAAGTCATCTCAAATACAAACGGGTTTAATCAACTCCGGTTTGAGAGCAGATTTCCCAGTCGCGATCATCACTCATGGTTGCAGCCCTCAACAACAAGTGCACGTTACACAACTCAATCAGCTCAATGATTTATCGATTACACTTAAAGGCGTGAGCCCAGCATTGATTGTGATGGGAGAAGTTGTCAAACTGCGCGAACAACTAATAGAAACCGTACAGTCAGTGACGGAATACGAGGGAATATGAGCAGCATTTTGGAATGTATTAGAACAGTCGGTCGTGGCGAACGTGGTAGAAAACCACTGAACTTTGACCAAGCGTTTCGAGTTATGGATGAATACCTAAACGGTGAGTGCGATGATGATCAGATGGCAATGTTATTGATGCTGATTCGTGTACAGAACGAGACTCAACAAGAAATCGCTGGCTTTGTGAAAGCATTCCAATCCCGCATGCCTGCTATTGGTGCAGACATCGACTGGCCATGTTATGCAGGTAAACGTGAAGCGGCAGGTCAACCTTGGCACCTGTTGGCAGCGAAGATCCTCGCCGATAATGGCCATAAAGTGTTGATGCACGGCTATCACGACCGTCAATCTGGTCGTTTACACGCTGAAGACTACCTCGACAAATTTGCTATTACGAAAGCGGAATCAGCAGAAGACGCAAAGCGTGTATTAGAAACACAAAACATTGTGTATCTGCCGCTGAGTGCGTTTGCTCCTCAAGCAGAAACCATGATTGGTTGGAAGAATCGTTATGGGCTTAGAACGCCGATTAATACCGTGGTTCGAGCATTGAACCCGGGGCAAGCAACGATTGGTATTCGTGGTAGCTTCCATCCTGGGTTCCAACAACTTCATGCTGAAGTCGAATACGAGATTGGTCAAACCGCTCACGCTGTTGTGTCATTCAAAGGACAATCGGGTGAGTCAGAATACAACCCGAAAGTAAGCCAAACATTATGGTTAAGCCAAACAAGCGGCGTGACATCGCACTACTGGACGGAGCAAATGCTGTCTGAGGTGCCAATGCCTGCGAACTGCCCGTTTGGGACGTCAGAAGATGACATGAACCAAATGGCGAATACGGTTCTTGCGACCATGACAGTGGTCTTGTTTGCACAGATGCACGACAGAGAAAAAGCATTCGAACGCGCCTTCTCGTACTGGCAAGCCTATTGCGGCCTGCAATAACGCACTATTGTCAATTAATGTAAAACCAACGACGCAAAGTTGTTGAATCTGAATCCATTATCTATTGTTTGAAGAAGGTAAAAGATCCTAGCTCGCCAATGATGTGTTTCACCACCTTGCTCCGTATCAGAGTGGTGAAACCGCAGTTTTAGCCTCAATCGCGTTCGTTTTTAGCTTCGCGTTTGAGAATGAGAAAATCCCATATGGTAAGACACAGAGGACATGGATAATGGTTCTAAAGCATACCACTCCTAGTGAAAAGGCTTCTCATCCGATCCCGCAAGAAGCCTTCGATTGGTACGACGAATACGCCCACGGAAAAATCTCGCGCCGTGAGTTTCTAAATAGGCTGGGTGGCCTTGCTGTGCTTGGCTTTAGCATGACAGCACTGGTCGACGCGCTAACCCCGAATTACGCACTGGCAGAACAAGTTTCATTTAACGATCCTGACATCAAAGCAACTTACGAAACCTTTCCATCTCCAAATGGGCATGGAGAAGGGCGTGGTTATTTGGTGATGCCACAGAAGAAGACCTTAAAATCGCCGACCGTGTTGGTGATTCATGAAAATCGAGGTCTGAACCCTTATATCAAAGATGTCGCAAGACGACTTGCAAAAGATGGCTTTATTGCTTTCGCTCCAGACGCACTTTATCCACTCGGCGGCTATCCGGGGAACGACGATGAAGGTCGCGCCATGCAGAAAGAGATGGACAGAGCCAAGATCGAACAAGACTTTATTGCAGCCGCTAACTTCCTCAAACAATACGAGGGTGGCAACGGTAAATTGGGCGCGGTTGGATTCTGCTTCGGTGGATACATTGTCAACATGCTTGCAGCGGTAATGCCAGAAGAGCTCGATGCAGGTGTGCCTTTCTATGGAACGCCAGCGGCGCAAGAGATCCAAAAGCAAGTCAAAGGGCCGTTGATGATTCACTTTGCAGGGCTCGATAAGCGTGTTAACGACACATGGCCTGCTTATGAGCAGCAATTGATCGCAACCGACGCACAGTATCAAGCGTTAATGTATGAGAACGTCAACCACGGCTTCCATAACGACTCAACAGCACGCTACGCACCGGAAGAAGCAGCACTCGCTTGGGAGCGCACACTCGGCTTCTTCAAAGAACATCTTGCCTCTAGTTAAAACGCTTCAGCTTTAGTTGGCACATTCCTTGTTATGTCTCTCTTAGTGAGTGAGATATAAACAAGGAATGTGCATGACTCAATCAACGTCAAAAACACCCATCATAGTGTGCTGTGATAGCCTACAAGAGCAGGCTCGATTGTCCGGCTTATTGAGCAAAGATTACGACAACATCATCGGTTGCCAATTGGCACAACTAGAAACGTTAATGCAACGAGAACCGTCGGCAAGCGTTGTGGTTGGATGGCAGCAACCAACCGCGGAACTGCGTTTGATCGTCGATTTCTGCCGCAGAAAATCGGCACCACTTCTTATCGTCTTAAAGCAGTTATCATCTAATGATATCAATCGGTTATCAGAAAAAATGGACTATGTGCTCATGCCGCACGATAGTGAGTTTGCGCTTCAGCCTTGGATTGAACATGCGACACTAGTGAGAGCGAAATTCGAAAGTATGCAATCGGAAATTGAATCGCTGACCTTTAAGATCGAAGAGCGCAAGCTGGTGGAAAAAGCCAAGGGGCTGCTGATGAAGATGCACAGCGTTGATGAAGAACAGGCTTATAAAGCGCTACGAAATTCAGCCATGCAATCGAGCCAAACGCTCGCACAAGTTGCCAAGAATTTGATAACTACTTTGGAAGTGTTGGATTAGTCGCTCTACCTCTTTGGGGTTAGGGTGCGTTTTCTAACGTGGTGCGTGTTGCACTATCAGCAAGCAATAACAGGGAATTAGAAACGGTAGAATAAACTAATTCATTGTATTTACAGTGAAAAATAAGTTGGCACAGTAATTGGATTAGTAGAATTGGGTTTATTGTTGAATCGCTTATCTCAATTATCAACGGCGGTAATTGTAGACTTAGCAACGGCGCTACTGCTCTTCGGAGTAGTGGCGCTTTTTTTATGGGAGCAAACCAATGAAATGGAGTTCGATGCTGAAAGTGTCAGCAATTTCGTTATCGGTATTCACCGCGGTCAGTGTAAAGGCAGAGTTGGGTGAACCAGAAATTGAAGATCTGAAGTTTGGTTTTATTAAGTTAACTGATATGGCACCGCTGGCGGTTGCTTATGAGAAAGGCTTTTTTGAAGACGAAGGCTTGTACGTCACTTTAGAAGCACAAGCAAACTGGAAGGTGCTATTAGACCGAGTCATCGACGGTGAGCTTGCTGGCGCGCACATGCTTGCTGGTCAGCCATTGGGCGCAACGATTGGTGTTGGCACAAAAGCAGAAGTGATTACTGCGTTCAGTATGGATTTGAACGGCAACGCAATCACGGTTTCCAATGATACTTGGGAGCAGATGAAGCAATACATTCCAAAGCAACCAGATGGCAAGCCAGTTCACCCAATCAAAGCGGATGCACTGAAGCCTGTGGTCGACAGCTATCTGGATAAAGGCAAACCGTTCAACATGGGGATGGTGTTCCCTGTATCGACGCACAACTATGAGTTGCGATACTGGTTAGCGGCAGGTGGGATTCATCCAGGTTTTTACGCACCAGACTCAGGCGATAACAGTGGCCAGTTGGATGCTGACGTTCTTTTGAGTGTTACACCGCCACCACAAATGCCAGCAACAATGGAAGCGGGCACGATCAAAGGGTACTGCGTAGGCGAACCATGGAACCAACAAGCCGTATTCAAAGGTATTGGTACGCCAGTTGTGACCGATTACGAGATCTGGAAGAACAACCCAGAGAAAGTGTTTGGTGTTTCTAAAGCTTGGGCTGAGAAGTATCCAAACACGCACATTCGCGTAGTGAAAGCCTTGATTCGAGCGGCACATTGGTTGGATGAAAACGACAATGCCAACCGCCAAGAAGCAGTGAAGATGCTATCAAAAAGCGAATACGTTGGAGCGGATGCCGAAGTTATCGCCAACTCAATGACCGGAACATTTGAATACGAGAAAGGCGACAAACGAGACGTGCCAGACTTCAACGTGTTCTTCCGTCATAACGCCACATATCCGTATTACAGCGATGCGATTTGGTATCTGACTCAAATGCGCCGTTGGGGACAAATCTCAAGCGAGAAATCCGATGATTGGTACATGGATGTGGCAAAAGAGGTTTACCGTCCAGATATCTACCAACAAGCGGCTCAAGCGCTAATTGAAGATGGTGTGTTGAGCAAAAAAGACTTCCCAGATTTCAGTGCTGAAGATGGTTTTCGTGCGCCACAAACACACTTTATCGACAACATCGTTTATGACGGTCGCGAGCCAAATAAATATCTGGAGAAGTTCTCTATCGGGCTTAAAGGAAAAGACAAGGTTTAACTATAACGATAATCGCCACAGGCGAGGGAATTCGCTTGTGGCAACAAGGATGTAAATTTCTTAGGAGTGAGTATGTCTAGTAATGTCATTTCCCTGTTTCCTGCTAAGCAGGTAGTGAACCGAAGTCGGTTGGTGCTTTTGCCCGTCATTGGTTTGCTGATCTTTTTGGCAATGTGGCACTTAGCAGCGAGAGAAGTGCAAACCTCATTAGGTACGCTACCGGGGCCTGTGCAAACTTTTCAGCAGTTCAGCAACCTTGTCGATGACCATTGGCAAGAGCGAGAAAAGGAACAAGCGTTTATCGAACGTCAGGAAAAGCGCAATGCTGCAAAATTAGCCAAAAATCCAGACGCGGAAGTGAAGATTCGTCCTTACACAGGTAAACCGACGTTCTTCGACCAAATCATAACAAGCTTAGTGACTGTAACTGCCGGCTTTCTGCTGGCGACGATTATCGCGATTCCGCTTGGCATCGTGCTTGGTCTTAATCAAGGGCTGTATCAAGCGTTCAACCCAATCATTCAACTGCTCAAGCCCGTATCACCTTTAGCTTGGCTACCCATCGTTACCATGGTTGTAAGTGCCACTTATGTGAGTGATGACCCGATGTTTGCTAAGTCGTTCATTAACTCTCTGATCACAGTAGCGCTATGTAGCTTATGGCCGACGCTGATTAATACCGCTGTGGGTGTAACGAGCGTTGATAAAGACTTAATCAACGTGAGCAAAGTGCTCCAACTTTCGTGGTGGCAGCACATTCGCACTATCGTTTTACCTTCTGCCATTCCAATGATCTTCACAGGTTTACGTCTCTCTTTAGGTATCGCTTGGATGGTGTTGATTGCGGCAGAAATGCTCGCTCAGAACCCGGGGTTAGGCAAGTTCGTTTGGGATGAATTCCAGAACGGCAGCTCGGCATCATTGGGGCGCATCATGGTGGCAGTCATCACCATTGGTTTTATCGGTTTGATGCTCGATAGAGGCATGCTGCAACTTCAAAAGTGGCTGTCTTGGAATAAACAACAAGCGTTGAGATAAGGGAAACGATCATGGAAAAAGCATTATTAGATCTAACGCGTTTAGGGATGCGATTCCCAACGCCAGATGGCGAGTTCATCGCGCTTAAGAACGTCGATTTACAAATCAATAAAGGTGAGTTTGTATCCCTAATTGGTCACTCTGGCTGCGGTAAATCAACGGTATTAAACTTAGTCGCAGGGCTACACATGCCAACAGACGGCGGCGTAATAGTCGATGGACGAGAGGTGGCAGGGCCGGGACCCGACCGCGCAGTGGTATTCCAAAACCATTCATTATTGCCTTGGTTAACCGTGTATCAAAACGTTGAGCTTGCAGTAAAACAAATTGCCGGCAAAAAGGGCAAAGCGTGGATTCAGGAACAAGTGAACCACTATTTGGAGTTGATTCAAATGCAGCATGCTGCGCACAAAAAGCCGGATGAAATCTCGGGCGGTATGAAGCAGCGAGTCGGCATTGCGAGAGCACTGGCACTTCAACCAAAGGTTTTGCTGATGGATGAGCCATTTGGTGCGTTGGATGCGTTAACACGTGCGCATTTGCAGGATGCACTGATGAAGATCCAAGCCGAGCTAAACAACACCGTGATCATGATTACTCACGATGTGGATGAAGCGGTGCTGCTATCCGACAAAATCGTGATGATGACCAACGGACCGGCAGCAACCATTGGTGAAGTGTTAGAAGTGAACCTACCTCGCCCTCGTGAGCGTGTCGCACTGGCGGATGATGCGCAGTATCAGAAGTGTCGACAAGCCGTATTGAAGTTCCTTTATGAGAAGCAATCCAAAGTCGAGATTCCTGCTTCGAAAGAAGACAAACCCAAAACCGCAGCGCAAACGGCATAAGGAGGCAGCGATGAACAGTCCTTTAACGATTCCAGTAAAGAACGCATTGAGCCACATCGTTGTGGTAGGCAACGGTATGGTCGGGCAACACCTTGTCGAGCAATTGGTACAGAAAAACGCGCATTTGGAGCACCGAATTACCGTGATTGGTGCAGAGCGCTTTATCGCGTATGACCGTGTACAGTTGTCCTCTTTGTTTGCGGGCAAATCTCATGATGATTTGATGCTGAGTAACCAAGAATGGTACGACATGCATGGCATCCAACTCGTACTTGGCAGCCAAGTAACAGGCATCGACAGAGAACAAAAGCGCCTTCTGCTTGATGGTGAAGATGTGCTGGGTTACGACCAACTTGTGCTCGCGACTGGTTCTTACCCGTTTGTGCCTCCAATTGAGGGTAAAGACCGAGACAACGTGTTTGTCTACCGCACGCTTGATGACCTTTCACAAATCAAGAAGGCATGTGAAGGCGCAAGAACAGGCGCAGTGATTGGTGGTGGCTTGTTGGGTTTAGAAGCGGCAAACGCACTCAAACTATTGGGGCTAGAAACTCACGTTATTGAATTTGCACCCCGCCTGATGCCCGTGCAGTTAGACGATGGTGCTGGCTTAGTGCTAAAAGAGAAGATTGAAGCGCTGGGGCTAACTGTTCATACCTCGACGGGTACGGAGCGAATCTGCGATGGTGAAACGGCTAAGCATCGTATGGTGTTTAAAGACAAAGATCCTCTCGAAGTGGATGTGATTGTCTTCTCCGCAGGTATTCGCCCTCAAGATGAGTTGGCAAAAATGGCTGAGCTAGAAGTCGGCGAGCGAGGCGGCATTGTGATTGACAACCAATGCCAAACCAGCGATGAGAATATTTATGCGATTGGCGAATGTGCCCTTTGGGAGCAGAAGATCTTTGGTTTAGTCGCACCCGGTTACACCATGGCGAGAACCACTGCCGATGTCTTGACTGGGATGCCAAGCGAAGGTTTCAAAGGTGCAGACATGAGCACCAAACTCAAGCTGCTTGGGGTGGATGTGGCGTCTATCGGCGATGCACAAATGCAAACCGAAGGCGCACAAGAAATGGTCTTGCAAGATGCGGTTGCAGGCATCTACAAAAAGTTGGTGGTTGATGCGAGTGGTACCCAATTACTTGGTGCGATTCTCGTCGGTGACAACAGTGACTACGATGCGCTTTTGCAGTGTTATTTGAACAAAACGGTCCTGCCAGATCACGCGGCGAACCTGCTGTTTGATACCGGAATGCTTGATGGAGAGATGCCAGACAGCGCCATTATCTGTTCTTGTCACAACGTCACAAAAGGTGACTTAGTTGCCGAGATACAAGCTGGCACCACCAACCTGACGGACCTTAAAGCCAACACCAAAGCCGGTACTGGCTGTGGTGGCTGTAACAATATGGTCAAGTCGGTATTGGATACTCAACTGGCAGCTATGGGGGTAGAGGTCAACAACCACCTTTGTGCGCACTTTGAGTTAAGTCGCCAAGAGATGTTCCATATTTGCCAAGTGGAACAAATCAAAGACTTCGACACCTTAATTGCACTGCATGGCAAAGGGCATGGGTGTGATATCTGTAAGCCGACAGCAGCATCTGTGTTTGCTTCTTTGTGGAATGAACACATCATGGAGCCGCAGCATCAATCTCTGCAAGATTCTAATGATGCCTTTATGGCGAACCTACAAAAAGATGGCTCTTACTCGATTGTACCTCGTGTTCCGGGCGGCGAAATTACACCAGACAAACTCATCGTGCTAGGCGAAGTTGCTCAGCAATACGATCTGTACACCAAAATCACTGGCGGTCAGCGCGTGGATTTATTTGGTGCGCAGTTAGAGCAACTCCCAGAAATCTGGCAAACCTTAATTGATGCTGGTTTTGAAACAGGGCACGCCTACGGCAAGTCGGTTCGCACCGTGAAATCTTGCGTCGGTTCTACTTGGTGTCGCTATGGTGTTGATGATTCGGTTGGATTAGCCATTGAGTTAGAGAACCGATACAAAGGATTGCGAGCGCCCCATAAGCTTAAGTTTGCCGTATCGGGCTGTACTCGAGAGTGTGCAGAAGCGCAAAGTAAAGACATTGGGGTGATCGCCACCGAAAACGGCTGGAATCTATACGTTTGCGGGAATGGCGGCATGAGACCAAGACACGCTGATTTGTTTGCATCTGACTTATCCAAATCAGAGTTGATCACCATGATTGACCGAGTATTGATGTTCTACGTCAGCACCGCTGATCGCTTGCAGCGTACGTCGGTGTGGATGGAGAACATGGAAGGGGGCCTAGATTACCTTAAACAAGTGATTTTGGATGACTCTCTCAACCTATGTGATTCATTGGATGAGCAAATGGCGCGAGTCATAGATACCTATCAATGTGAGTGGAAGAGTACGCTGGATAATCCTCAGAAATTGCAACGCTTCCGTCCTTTCTTGAACAGCACGTCGGGCAGCAAAGTCTTGCCGTACCAACGTGTGCGCGGTCAGCGTATTCCGGTGAAACAGGAGGTGTAAATGGCAGCTTTAACCAAAGTGAAATTGTGTCAGCTTGATGACTTAATGCCGTTTATCGGTGCCACTGTATTGATTGAAGGTGAGCATGTCGCGTTATTCTACATTCCTGATAGTGGTGTTTATGCCGTTCAAGATTGGGACCCAATTGGTAAGGCTTATGTGATGAGTCGAGGGATTGTCGGTGATATCGATGGTGAGATGTGTGTTGCATCACCACTGTACAAACAGCATTTCAGTTTAAAGAGTGGGCAGTGTTTGGAAGATGAAGCGTACTGTCTAAAAACTTGGCAAGTAACGGTCGACGATAATCAGGTTTGTTATTTAGTCGAAGAATGATCCTAGAAATTTGCCTGCTCGATATGAGTAAATTCTTAGCGTAAGAGATAAGCGGATAAAGCTCCAGAGACCACACGGTAAGGCTCTGGAGCTTTTAATTATTCGCAAGGATTCACTTGTAGTTCGGTATAGCCAGTCGAGTCGTCCATCGCTCTAGTGAACTCAAGTTCTGAGTAAGAATGGATGATCAATTCTGCGGTAGTATCAATCACTGTGCCTTCCAACAAATGCCCACCCCAAACTCGTCCTTCACGATCAGACACCGAGATATGAACGTGTTGATGTTCAGCCGTTAGGGTTCCCATCACAGAGACAATTTCAAATGGCTCTTGTTTGGTTAACGTACTCTCTGCACCTGCCAAACGAAGGTTGAGGTCAGAGGTACAGCCAACGCATGAGGCAATCGAGCCTGCTTTGATACCATGCTGCTCGACCAATTTCGCTAGGCTCAGCTTTAAGTCCATGCCTTTGGTAAGACGTACTGCTATCACTTCAATCGACATGTCACTTCCTAATCAAAACCAGCAAGCAGGAAAGCGCCGTATCCAAATCGGCATAACGTTTGGCTTTGCCAAGTACGCGCATGCCTTGCATGTTGTTGAGAACAAAACGAGCAAGCTCTTCTGGTTTCAGCGTTTTCGGCACTAAGGTTTCTTTTTGCGCATTGGTCAGCGCATCCGCAATGATGTCGATAAGATGGTCAAACAAAAAATGCCCTTTACGCAGTACATCATCGTCTTCGCCAGCGTGCTCAATCAACGCATTTTGAATAAAGCACCCACAGTTCCGTTTGCGCTGCAGCTCAGCAAAAGATTTAAGGAACGATTCTAACTCAGGTAAAGACGCATCGTCTTTTTCCAAATCATTGAGTGACGGTAGCGAGACCTTTTTTAAGTAAGTATCGAGCGCTTCGTAGTAGAGCTGTTGCTTGTCACCATAGGTGTTGTAAAGACTGAAGCGGTTGATGTTCAACTCGTCGGTGAGATCCGAGATAGACGTGTTCGCAAAGCCCTTGCGCCAAAACACATCCATAGCCACGAGAAGCTTTTCATCTCGGTCGAAGTTGGCTTTTCTTGCCATAAATTACCTGCCTGGGTCTGCTTATCGGGTAATTAAATTGCTTTGGAGGGATGGTACAGAGAACCTCTAGCGTTCGAACTGAACCAATATGATGAATACCCATCTATGCTTGGGTATCAGCCTCCAAATTCATGTGAACTCACAAACGGCATCAAAAATCTCGCTCAGCAAACAGACCCACAACTGTTTGAAAATTTTTGATAGTGAAGTTCTTGACTGATCGTTTATAAACTGGCTACAGTATATCCTAACCAATCGGTTAGAAAAAGATAAAAGGATGTGAAATGAAGCTCTATGAAACCGCAATGACTCCAAGTTGTAAGCGAGTTAGCATTTTTCTAAAGGAAATCGGTGGCGAGGTTGAGCGAATTGCGCTGAACGTTCGTGAGGGCGATAACCTATCTGAACCGTTTAAATCGAAAAGCGTGAACGGCAAAGTGCCTTTACTGGAACTGGATGACGGCACGACGATCTGTGAAAGCGTGGCGATTTGTCGCTACCTAGATGAAGCGTTTGAAAATGATCTGGCGCTGTTTGGTGCAAACCAGCTCGAACGTGCTCAGGTGGAAATGTGGCATCGTGTGGTGGAGTTCCAAGGACTAAATGCGGCATTTCAGGCGTTTCGAAACATGACCGGAGTTTATGGAGACAGAGAACGTTGTGTTGAAGCATGGGGCGAAGAATCAAAACAACGCGTCTACGAATTTCTGCCTGTCTTAGACAAGCGTCTTGAACATAATGATTTTATCGCCGTAGACCATTTTACTATCGTCGATATAACAGGCTTTATTTTGATCAGTTTCGCAATTAAAGGCCTAGAAATTGATGTGCTATCGACGTCGCCAAACATTGCTCGATGGTATAACCAAATTTTAGCTAGACCTGCATTTCAGAGTTAATGTATTGCAGCGAGTGGATGATAGCTCGCTGCTACCACCTTACCGATTCTTAACTCAGCAGGATATTCAAATTTTTTCAGATTTTTCTTATTTTTTCTCCTATCGCCTATAATTGGAAAAACAACCTCAATTTGCTTCGTTGCGTTTTAGAGCCTTGAGCTCTTGGTCCGTAGACGCTCTCTTTCATCATGGAAAGTCTAATAATAGACAAGGAGAGGTCATGAATATTCAAGTGAAAACTATCAATAATATTCTAATCGCCCTGTTAATGGTTTCGGTTTTTGGTCTATTCGCACTGTACCTCAATTACACACAGCAGAATGAACAGATTGAAAGGCTGCAAAGTCAGTTAATCGAAAAAGAGCATCAGATACTAATTTCTAATGAAGCGTTGTCTTACACTCGATATCAACACCAATTATTAGCCGAAGACTACAGCCGTTTTAGAAATGAGCAGTCAGTGACTAGTGTTTTGCGTTAGCCAGTATAGCAACCACTTTAAGGAGGCAGATGAAACCCATTCTTTTGGTCGATGACAGTAAAACAGTACTGCTTTACATCAGCAGTGCATTGGAAAAGCAAGGCTATGAAGTGCTTGCTGTTGAAGACGGACGAGCGGCGCTCGAAGTGCTAACCCACCGCCCTGATATTCAGTTTGTGCTGAGTGATTTAATGATGCCTGGAATTAATGGTATTGAATTGTGTCGCCAATTAAAATCTAAAGTTAGCGAACGCTACATTTTTTTTGTTCTACTGTCTTCTAGAAATGACCAAAGTTCGATCGTGAAAGGCATTGATGCTGGCGCAGATGATTTCGTAGATAAGAAGACGTCTGTAGAGGAACTTCAGGCCAGAATCCGTGCGGGGTTTCGTACTTTAGAACTGCACAACAAACTCGTTGAGAGAAATAAAGAGCTAGATGCGGCCTACCAAACAATTCACCAAGACCTGCAGTCTGCGAGTCAACTGATGGAGCAACTACTCCCTGCTGAATCAACTATCCAAAATATACAGTTTAGTTATGTCTACAGACCATGCTCCCAGATTGGTGGTGATATGTTGGGGTATTTGGAGCTCGATGAACAACATGTTGCGTTTTATGTATGTGATGTTTCTGGTCATGGTATTTCTTCAGCTTTGATGGCTTTTTCTATTCAACAGACACTATCTCAAAGTCAGGGGCCTGATTCGATCACGATGGAGTTGAGAGATGACTGCTATTGCGTAAGTGAGCCAGCATCTGTGATTGAACGGCTAAATCGGCGTTATCAGCAAACTAGAAACAGTCAACTTTACTTTACTATGGCTTACGCCATTCTTAACACAAAATCAGGGCGACTTAGCTATTGCACGGCTGGCCACCCCAGGATCTTAGTTTGGCGAGCGAGTACGAACACGATGGAACAGATAGGTGACGATAACTTTATCGTTGGTGCAATGCAGCCGATAGAATATAGCGGTAACCAAATTAGTCTAGATGAGGGCGATGCATTGTGGCTTTATTCGGATGGTTTGATTGAAGCGAGGCAGGGTGAGGAGATGTTTTCACTACAACGATTGGCATCGAGTATAAAAGCTGTTTGCACGCTGCCAGTTGAAGATCAAGTGGGAGACGTCTTTAAAAAAGTACAATCTTGGCACAACGAAGATGAGTTTGATGATGATGCCAGCCTTTTACAGGTAAAATGGCATGGTGAGAGGCTCGATTTTAAGGAAAAGAATGTCAAAGAGCGAATTTAAACGAACTTACGGGAGCTCCCTTACTCACTCACGAAGTGCGAGCAAAGACGTTGTTCGGTTTTTGATGGGTCATCAAATCCCCTTAAATGCAATTCAATCATTGGAGCTTTGTGTCGTTGAGCTCATGAATAACGCTTATATTCATTCTTACAGTGAAATAGAAGGCCTGCCAATTGAAGTGGAGTGTAGGGTTGGGGATGACCAAGTGTCCGGTTTCGTGGAACTGAGAGTCTCTGATTGCGGAGCGCCGATCAATGAGAAGACGTTCATCCAACATAAAAATAAACAGATTGAGGCACCTAACTTAATGGATGACGATAGTTGGTCCTCCTCTGGTCGCGGACTGATGTTAGTCGCTCAATTATCTGACCTGTTTAAATTGGAAAAAGGTTTCGAAAACAATACGTTTGTTGTAGTGAAAAGGAATTGGGAGAGAAACTAACAACCAAGCAAAGTCGATTTGCTTCACTTGGTCCCTAGCGTTAATCTGACGGTTGCGTTGTATATCATTGTTATTTTGTATTCGTTGTTGGTGCTGGTGATAGTAACGCCTCCAACTCTTCTGGTGTTAGAATATCACTGATGTTTAACATATTATTTTCATCATCTAGCGCCATCTTTGTACGGCTAAGTAAGTACCTTTTTTGAGTTGGTGTTAGGTCTTTGAGAGACTCAATCAACTCCCTGAAATTGCTATTATTCATTGCCATATTTCCCCCAGTTAAGCCTTGAATTTCTTTATTGCATATTCTTCAAGTAAGCGAAGATTTGTTGATTAATTGCAGCTAGCTCTTCAGTAACTATAGCTATATCTGAGCTATCTGGCGCTGTATCGTTTCTGGTTTTTTCTTCTATTCTTTGAAACGCAATGACCGCGGTGTCTTCTCCGAAACTCTCTAGAATGCCCTTTAAACTATGCGCTAATAGATAGAGTTCTGACCAACATCTGCTTGTATATAGCTCATCTATACGCTCTATATCATTCGTGTGATCTTCAAGGTATGTAGAAAAAACAGTGACGATCAGATCTACGTCGTTATCCATGTATGTATTGAGAACATCAAAATTAATCATGTATACCCCTATTAAACGTTGCGGTAGAGGAATGTTTCGGATAATGAAGGCTTAGCCGAAGGTATGAATGGCATAACCAGTATTTGAGCAGAAATAGTTTGCTTGTCGCTTGAGATAAACTTACAAAAAGAAAGTCATTGTTAAAGATATTTTGACTTATATCCAAACGGCAATGGTCGAAATGTAGGGATGAAAAAACTTCAACTCGCGTGTTTTTAACACAAGTAGCAAAGGGGACGTTTCCAAGTAAAACGCCGAGTCGGTAAGTGTCTTGCAGTCCTAGTTTAAGGCTATCGTTACATACGGACGCCAGACGTTCGCCAACTTTGACTATTCCTTCAGTCAAGGCTAACTCTCCTCATTAAGTACAAGTATAAATTAGCAATCTAGTTGCATATTGGCAAGTGATCTGCGGCAAAAAAGGGACTCGCGTCCCTTTTGTATTACTAGCTTTGCTTAGAGTCCTGTTCTATTTGCTTCATAAGCTCGTTGGCTTTCTTCATAGCGCGTCTTGCGCTTGAAGTCCTTCGCTTATTAAGTAATATATCGGAGAAGCGTAAGTATTTATCAGCAGTTTTGAATCTTAAATCGTTAACATCCTGAAAACCAATAGGAAAGTTTTTCGAGAACAGATCCACATCCTTCACCAAGTTATCGAGATGAGTTGTCGTCCTTGCCTTTTCTAGGCGAGAATAAAAGTTTTCAAACTCTTTTTGGAACAGGATTCTAGCGGCATCTTCTGGAAACGGTAGAGGGCTGTTGGAATCTAGCGCTGTCTCATATAATTTCATTTCCAGCACTGCATCTTTCATCGCATTACTTATCTGTAAGTTCTCTTGATGCTCTTCTACGTTTGAAAAGAAGGTGTTCCCAACCTTAATAAGAGCAACAAGTGCAGCTGCGTCTTTCTTTTGGAGTGCTTCAGTGAGGTGCTGACCGAAAACATCGCTAGATAACGAACTTGGCGTGAAAGGATAACCTTGATGAATCTGATTTAACTCATCCTTGAGCTCATAGATGGATTTACTGCCGTCTTCTTTACTGTACCGAGACTTTTCAAGTTGACTGTTGATTTGCCTTGCTATCGAAAGTAACGTGGAGTGCTTGCTTGACTGAATATCTAAGGCAAGAACTTCTATTTTATGTGAGTCAGGGTAGTAGGTTTTTGCTTTATCAAGTATGGACTCAATTTCATCATAATTCGGGTAGTTGTTGGCATCAGAATTCAAAACCTGATCAATTTCAGATTCAAACTCGCTGAGAATATAGGTCTTGTGTAAGCGTAATAAGCCAGCCTTAACGACTGGATGTAAGCTTTTTTCACTATCAATCAGTGCCAAACTTTTTTCTGCTGGCGTATCAAGCTGCCACTCTTGTCCGGCAATTTGATCATTTTGCTTGCTAATAACGGTTTCCAAATTGGCGATGGTTTCTTGTTGCTGCTGATAACCAAATACAATGCCGCTAACTAATAATATACTCGCTGCCGCGCCGCTAGCGATAGGCCAATAGCGCATATTCAATTTGCGTTTCAACTGCTCAGGGGTCAGCTCGTTCGGAATGATGCCAGTTGAAAATACGCTTGAAAATATTGGCCACTTAGATGCAGGCATGTTAGTTGGTTTAGAGACCTTGATCTTCTTTTTGAGAGCTTCATTAACTGGAGTTCTTGCGTAAGGGTGTTTGCAACTCAATAGCTCGTAAGCAATACAAAATAGAGCAAACATATCGTCGCTTAAGTTCGGTTCCTTACCGGATAACAGGTTGAGTGATGCATAGTTGGGAGTATAACCAAGCGTTTCAACATTTTCGGATTTACGTTTAGCCGCATATTGATCCTGCTTTAATTGATGAGTTTTAGATACACCAAAATCAAGCAACTTAACGTTACCCTCAGACGTTAAAATCACATTAGCGGGCTTTAGGTCGGCGTGCACTACACCAAGAGAGTGAGCATATGAGAGTGCATCGAGTACCTGATTTAGGATTGATAAAGTTGCATTAAACTTCAGCCCATGGGGCCTAGAACGCTGTATTAAACTCTCTAATGTTTCTCCGTTAATATACTCCATAACTAAAAAGTATATTTCGCCATCAACACCAAAATCAAAAACCCTAATGATATTAGGGTGGCTTAACCTTTGAGTTTGTTGAGCTTCACGTATTAACATGCGTGCAGTCTCTGGTTGAGAAGCAAACTCTTTCTGTAATATTTTTAACGCAACGTAGGGTGTTTCTGAACCTGAAGATTCAAGAATCCTATCTTTAGCTAAGTAAACATCGCAAAGCCCACCATGCCCAATAACCGACTCAATTTCATACCGATTTTTAACGGTCGCTCCTATTAAGCTTTCGTTAATAACATCTTTGTTATTATTTAATGAGTCATCTTTATTGTTTTTTTTCTTATTAACTAACGGAGTGTTTTCTTTTTGAGACAGTTTTGTATTTGTTTCATTTTTATTTTTAACGGAGGTTTCATTATTAGTGAGTTTGGTTGATTTAATTGCATTGTCTCGTTTTTGAGTCTTTACAATTTTAGTTTTATCTCCGCTTTCTTCGTTATTTATAGAATTGTTTTTATTACTGTCTTCCATCACAAGAACTCCGTATAAATGATGGGGGAATATATACCTTTCTGCTCAATGAAAAGTCATTATGTTAGAATTTCTCGGCCAAACTAACATTCGTTTTTTTATTGATGAAAGTCTAAGTGTCAAAAATTTGAACTTGGTTGGATAATTAAAATTGTTGAACAATACGTGATTGCTTTGATAAAAAAATGATTCATTATTCCGTGCATGATTTTCAATGGCAGTATTAAGATTATTTATTAATCTTACTGTTAATAAGAAAGTAGTTAATAATAAAATTAAAAATAATATCTAGCAGGTCTTTGGCGAGGTTTACATGAAGTTGGTTTTAACCATAACAAGTTTTCACAAATTTACTCCAGAGATTGAGAGTGAGTTCGTGTTTGAATCAAGTGATGAACATGCCAAGGTTACATTTGGTAGGTCTGAACAATGTGATTGGACACTACCAGATCCTGAAAGAGTGGTATCCGGAACCCACGGAGAACTGATTAAGTTTGGTGACAAATACTTGATAAAAGACCTCTCAACTAATGGTACTTTTGTAAATAATGCTGTAACTCCTGTGGGTCAAGGAAATGAAATAGCACTAAGCGATGACGATATGGTTAGCTTAGGGGATTATCAAATTTCAGTTTCTATTCAAACAGATACAGATGTATTCAGTCTTGAGACAAGTAAAAGTCTTTCTAGCGCACCTCCTGAAGTAGTCTCAAGTCCATCGGAAGCAGAATTTGTTGACCTAGGCCTTAGTGCTAGTGAACTCTTAAACGAAAGTGTTCCTTCTGACTTTCAGCTAGATATTGGTTTAGTCGATGATTTTATTGATATCCCAAAGCCCGAAAAACAGAGCACCGTATCTGAAACTTTACCGAAAGTTAACCGACAATCAGAACACCTATCGACTCCCAACTTTGATACCAATGGGGGTGAACTTGCGGCTTTTGTTAGAGGGGTGGGTATAGATCCAATGATGATTCCCAGCGATAACCGAGAGGAATGGTTCGAACAACTGGGGGAGTCATTTTCTTTGATGCTAGTTGGTTTAATGGAAACACTGCATAACAGAGCGGTGTTTAAACAAACAAATCGACTTAGTCATACCGCATTTCGTAAGTCAGAAAATAACCCTTTAAAGTTTTCTGCAAACTTAGAAGATGCGATTCATAACTTATATAACCGTCAAACCGCTAGCTTCTTAAAGCCAAATGCAGCCATTAAAGAAGCATTTAATGACATCGAAAGTCATGAGCAAGCCTTAATGAAAGGTGTTGAAGGTACGGTTTCGAGTGTTATGTCACTTGTTGAACCTATTTCTATATACTCAGATGCTTTAGCGAAAGACACGGTTATTAATAAGGTTATTCCAGCTAGGAAATATGCTCAAAGTTGGAAGAGGTTTGAGGATATTCATGAAAAGCTATCCGATGATATTATCAATAAAGAGTCTCCGTTCTATTTAGAAGACTTCGCTAAGCACTATGAATTAGCATTAAAAAACAAAGGCTAGGAATTAGGGTGATGAAAAAGTTTTACCAATATATTTTGTTATTAATTTCAATAGCTTTATTTGGGTGCTCAGCAGCGAACCTAGTTGTTGATCCATACTCAGATTTAGAAATAGCAGCAAGTCATAACATTAATCCTGATTCAAACGGCAGGCCTTCTCCTGTAGTGGTGTATGTATTTGAATTAACGTCAAATACCATTTTCGAAAGCCAGGACTTTTTTTCTATTTATGAAGAAAGTGAAAAAGTCTTAGGACCTGATTTAGTGAATAAATATGAAGTTTCATTAACTCCAGGTCAGAAAGAAACATATCAAGCAAGTATGTCTCCAAAGACAGAATATTTAGGCATTGTCGTAGCGTTTCGAGATATTGAAAACTCAAATTGGCGACAAGTCATTAAAGTGGATAAGACCGGTTACAACACATATCAAGTATTGTTAGAAGATCTGTCTTTGGTCGTTAAATAACGTTTAGTTGGCTAATTATAAATGACGCAATACTCCAAGACGGCTTGGTGCGAAGGAATGTTTTTACGTCCCCAGCACTTCCAACAACAAGAACGCGCAACCTCTCAAGAATTCAAGGGCTTACATCAGTTAGGTGGGGCTTACAATTGGGGAGTTTGGAAATGTCGAGTAAAAAAACACGCGCTAAAAGATGGTCTTATTGAACTTGAGCATCTTGAAGCTGTTTTGCCAGATATGACGTTGGTTAATACGTTAATATCCAACGATTCAGTTTCGCCTCTACTTATTGATAAAAACACTGAAAATACGTTAGTAAAAATAACTCTCCCTCTTTCAAGTGTTACAGGTAAAAACGTTTCGGATGTAAGCGAATCGATCGTCTCTCGTTATGTACTTCAAGATATCGACGTGATAGATAACCTTACAGGACAAGATGAAGAAACCATCCAAGTTGCAGCCCTTAACCTAGAGTTGAAAGCGAGTAATGACAAATTAGCGGGTTATGTGGTGTTACCTATCTTAAGGATCAAAGAGGTAACTCCTGAAGGGGAAGTTATACTAGACGATGAGTACGTTCCTCCGCTTATCAATCTCCTTAGCGACAAAGTTATGTCAGCCTATCTACGTAACGTTATCGCGATGACAAAGATGCGTGCTGACGTTATTGCGCAGCGCTTGATTAAGGGTAAATCTGCATCGGCATCTGCTGTTGATTTCATCATGCTCCAAATGCTGAACCGATATGAGGCTAAGTTAAAGCATTTCAGTGAGTTAGATAGGTTACATCCACTGGAATTAGCGACGACACTTAAAGGTTACATTGGTGAGTTAGCCACTTTTTCTAATAAAACTAAAAGGGTCCCAAGTTTGCTTGCGTATGATCACTTAGATGTATCAAGTGTCTATAGCGAGTTGAATCAGATACTCAGTCAGTACCTCAGTGTTGTTCTTGACCAAACTGCGACCAAACTTCCGTTGGAGCCTCGCCAGTACGGTATTCAAGTGACGCCACTTCCAGATAAACGCTTGCTTGAGTCATGCCAGTTTGTGCTAGCAATTAAAGCAGATACCACAACAGATGAAATAAGACGCCTGGTCCCAGCGCAACTCAAGTTTGGCCCGGCAGAACAGATTCGCGATCTAATTAATAATCAGATCAACGGTATAAACGTAGTGCCGTTGAGTGTCGTCCCGAGACAGATTCCTTACCAAACGGGCTATGTCTATTTCGAAGTTGTCAAGAAAGGGCCATTTTGGATGAGGCTAAAAGATAGTGGCGGTATTGCGCTTCACCTATCAGGGCATTTTCCGAATGCTGAACTTGAGCTTTGGAGTATTAATCAATAGGCGCGCTCAGTATGGAACAAACGATCGTAAAACCAACACCGGGTGGAAGAGCACCCGCATCGAAACCACAATCAGAAAAGTCACTGGATAATACCGTAGTTATCTCAAAAAGCCCTGAATTGGTGAACAATGATTCAGTGGTCGCTTATGGGAATAACTCTCTACTAGCAGAGGCGAATGGCCTGTTATCTATTATCGGTCAAATTCGGTCGACAGCGACTCATTCCGATCCGTTGTTTCTAAAAGAGACATTGGCACAAAAGCTTAGAGATTATGAGAACCGATTACGTCAGCATGACGTTGATTTGGATACCATTGATACAGCTCGTTATTGTTTATGCTGTTCACTAGATGAAGTTGTCCTTAACACCAATTGGGGTGGGCATTCATTCTGGAGTCACGATTCATTACTTAGCTCCTTCTATGCTAGCAGTCAAGGTGGGGAAGCGTTCTTTAAGCATCTTGATAAGTGCATGGCGAAACCAGATGCGAACTTAGATTTGCTTGAACTAATGTATGTGTGCTTATCTCTCGGGTTTCTGGGTCAATACCGTTTAGAAAAAAATGGACTGGAATCGCACCGGAAATTGAGAAGACAGGTTATTGCTACTCTTAAGTCTTATGGGAGAGGAGTCCCTCAGGAGCTAAGTAATAGTATCGACCAACACATTTTGAATGGCTCAAAGGCTTCTGATAGAGCTCCTCTTTGGGTTGTATGTTCTGTAACGGCGGCACTATTGGTCTGCATATATATGTATTTTAGTTATGAGCTAAATAAGGCATCCAATCGCACCTTTTCTCAATTAGTCAATTTGATTCAACCGCAACAACTTAACCAAGATGCAACGTCAGAATCAAAATCAGCGCCAATTGCAGAAAAGATTTCAATGTATCTAGCAACTGAGATCGGTAAGGGGCTAATCAATGTTGAGCCGCTGCAAGACAGGGTAAGAATTTCGTTAAAGTCTCAAGATCTATTTGAATCAGGTAGTGCTGATGTTGTCGCTTACATCCAACCCGTTATTTCTAAGCTTGCGAGAACATTGGAGTCGACCCAAGGCAAGATCATTGTTACTGGTCACACCGACGATAGGCCTATTTTCACGAGTAAATATCCCTCGAACTGGCACCTATCATTAGCTCGAGCCACTGCTATGTCTGAACAACTGATCTCGAATAGTGCATTAGAAGGGCGAGTGATACCCGAGGGATTGGGGGATGCAAGACCATTAGTTGAAAACAGTAGTGATGAAAACCGAGCTATTAACCGCCGGATTGAAATCGACCTTCTTGTCGCGAATTAATAATAGGTAGATAGAGATGCGTATTAAAGAAATTGGCAGAATATTTACTCAAAGATGGTTTCTCGGTCTTATAGGTGTCGCTGCTTGTTCTATTTTCATTTGGGTTGTTGGTCCACTTATTGCGATAGCGGGATATGAGCCCCTAAAGAGTGACTTTCAACGGCTAGTCACTATTCTAGTGTTGGTGTTGCTTTGGGCGATATTTAACGTTACCAAGCAGCATAAGCAAAAGGTGAAAGAAGACGAAAGTATTCAAACGTTGCTTGAGGTTGATAGCCTATCAGATAAAGAAGCGGCAAGTGAAATTGACTTAATGCGCGAGCGTATTGAGCAAGCTGTCAAAGTAGTGACGAAAACACACAAAGGCAAGAGAAGCTTGTATGACTTACCGTGGTATGTGTTGATTGGCCCTCCTGGAACGGGGAAAACAACCGTATTAAAGCAGTCGGGGTTAGAGTTTCCATTAGGAGACAGCCTTGGCTCTGACTCTATTGCCGGTGTAGGTGGCACTCGCCACTGTGATTGGTGGTTTGCAAATAAAGCAGTTCTTATAGATACGGCTGGCCGGTATACGACACAAGACAGTCAAGAAAAGGTCGACTCTAAAGCGTGGCATGGTTTCTTAGGATTGTTGAAAAAGTATAGAACGCAAAGACCAATTAATGGTGCGATTGTTACGATAAGTTTAGCCAGCGTGATGTCTCAGACTCGAACCGAGCGAAGTCTTCATGCTCGAGCAATTAAGTCGAGACTTCAAGAACTGAAAAACCAGTTAGGCATGCAGTTTCCGATTTACGTATTGCTCACCAAAATGGATTTAGTTGCCGGTTTCAATGAGTTTTTTGCCGATTTAAGTAAGGAAGAGCGAGAGGAATTATTTGGTTTCATGTTCCCTCGTGAAGTGGATGATGAAAGAGGCGTTATTTCTCTATTCAACAAAGAATTTCATGGCATGTTGGAGCGCCTTGATGCCCGTATGCTTAGAATACTTGAAACAGAGGACGATTTAGATAAACGCGCGCTTATCTTTGAATTTCCAAAGCAATTAAGAGTGCTACAAGCTAATCTTGACGAGTTTTTAGCTGAAATTTTTGCACAAAACAGTTTTGAAGAGCCTGCCTTGATTCGTGGTGTGTTTATGTTGAGTTCGGTTCAAGAAGGCTTACCAGTCGATAAGCTGATGAATGAATCAACCAATGGACTTGGGTTAAATCGTTTAGCTCTAGCAAAGAGTCAGACTGGTTCTCATAGTTATTTCGTAAAGAATCTTTTTGACAAGGTTATTTTCAAAGAGCAACTGTTAGGAACAGTTAATCGTCACTATCAAAAGCAGTCAGGTTGGATGCGTCGAGGTGTTTACATTGGATGTACAACGCTACTGCTAGGAGCTTCTGCGCTTTGGTTTATGAGTTATAAGTGGAACTCACAGTTAATTGTCGATACCAATGAACAAGCGAGCCATATTGATGCAATGATTGGCGCTCAAAGTTTAGATTTTGAAGCGGATATTGTTTCAGCTGTAGAAACATTAGATAGGTTGATGACGCTTCCTCTCGGAAAGCAAAGCGACTACGGTGATGCCGACTCTGTAAAGAGGTTTGGTCTCTATCAAGGAGACAAAGTGTCTCAGGCGGCAAACAATGCATATTCTGATGCTTTGACCCAATATTACGCCCCTCTGCTTCTTGATAGCTTGGTGTCAGAAATGGAGAGCAATCAACAGCATCGTGAGTATTTGTACGAAACGTTAAAAACGTATTTGATGTTATTCAATCCAGACAAATATCAACAAGATGAAGTGTTGGCTTGGTTTAACTTTTATTTCGAACGTCAATATCCGGGTGAGCTAAACGCAGACTTAAGAAGACGTTTGCTACAGCACACTCAATATTTATTAGGCAACGATGGACAAGGCTTTACTTACAACACTGCTGCCGTGACGAGTGCTCGAGAAGTGTTGACTCAAATGTCTCTACCTGAACGTGCTTATCAGCGAATGAAAATACAATTTTCTAAGAGTCATGTACCTTCATTTCGCTTGACTGATGTATTGGGACCTAAAGGGCTTGAGCAGTTCGAGCGAGCTAGTGGAAAACCGCTATCACAAGGCATTTCGGGTTTCTACACGTACAATGGTTTTCATAGCATTTTTCAGATTCAGATCAACCGTACAGTAAAAAGCCTAATGGAAGAGAACTGGGTTTATGGTGACGATCTTAAGGCTCATGAAATTGATCAAGATAGTGCCATCCAAGGCGTTCAGTCTCGATACTATCAAGATTATGTTAATGAATGGAAAACGTTGATCGAAGATATTCAATTGAAGCAGGCTCCGAGCCTAGAACTTGCGACAGAGCAAGCGAGGGTTTTATCTGGAGTTGAAAGACCAATCGAATCTTTGTTGAGAGCAATCCAAAAAGAGGTTGCTCTATCAAAAGTATCATTGTCAGAAAATCAAAAAGCCGCTTCTGAAGTTGCTGGTAAAGTTGCCAAAGTTAAGTTTTCAAATACGGCAGATAGACTAGACATGTATTTACCTGAAGAAAACGGTTTCAATGTTGCTCTGCCAGGTAAAGAAGTCGAATCGCATTTTTCAGAGATCTTACGCCTTGGTGATCAAGACTTTGATGATATTCAACAAGCAATGGTTAACTTGCGTTCGTATTTAAGTGACTTATCAAGCTCTGGTAACAATCAGAAAATTGCCTACAAAAGTATTTTAGATGGAACCGTTACACAAGATGTCGCAGCTTCCTTTGCTCGTGCTAAAGAACTTTTGCCGAGACCATTTAATCAATGGCTAGGTGAGCTTTCTCAAGAGTCGGTTAAGTTTGCGGAGAGCGGTTCGAAGGATCATCTAAATCAACTTTGGGTAACACAAGTGGTCCGCCCTTATCAGCGGACTATTGCTGGCAGATATCCATTCGAGCCCAACGCGAGCAGAGAAGTTAGATTGAAAGACTTTAAGCGATTCTTTGGTTATGGAGGTACGCTTGACGCATTCTTCCAAGAATACCTCGAACCGTTTGTGGATACTTCGAAAAGTCGTTGGCGATTAGAAAAGGAAATTGGAGTTCGCCCAGAAACACTAATGGTCTTTCAAAGAGCGCAACGTATCAGGCAGTCTTTCTTTGAATCTGATAATTCCTTACGCGTAGAGTTTGGGATGAAGCCTGTTTATCTAGACCAGCACATTACTCGATTTGTCTTAGAGTTGGGTGGACAAGATTTGGTTTATAAGCATGGACCAGCAAGAGCTAAATCGTTGAGTTGGCCTGCCGGTCAAGATCAGACTCGAATTGTGTTCACACCACCTGAATCTAAACGCGAAATTGCGCATACCTATGAAGGTGAGTGGGGCATATTCAAGCTTTTGGATCAATCACTTAAAGCAAGGCCAGAATCGCGTAAAGACAATATAGTTATGATTGATTTAAAGGGAAATAAGGTGCAGCTAGAGCTTATTCCTTCTAGTGCCATTAATCCTTTTTGGTCAAATGAAATGGAGAGGTTCAGATGTCCACGAACCTTATAACATCAGGCTGGGGCTATATCGGTAAAATGCCCGCAAAAGGGGACTTTGTGAAAGATGGTTTATCACAAGATTTCTCGGAGCGTTGGCATGATTGGCAACAGGCGGTTATTGCAGTCAGCAGGGAACAACTGGGTGAAAGCTGGAATGAGCACTTTTTAACGGCTCCTGTGTGGCACTTTGCTTTGGATATTAGCTATTTAGAAGACTCAACCTACATTGGTAGCATGATTCCTAGTGTTGATGCATGCGGTAGATACTTTTTCTTTACTATAGCTCGTGCCGTAAAAGGTGAAGCTGCGCAATATTGGGGTGACAGAGCTTGGACAGAGGACAGTGCCGCTCTTGCTCTTTCAGTACTTGAGGACGACTTTGTCTTTGATGTTTGGCATAAGAGTACTCAAGAAAAAAATGACCTCGTTGCGAATGTAACAAGTGAAGTGAGGCCTCTAGAGTTTCTTTATCAAAGCCAAATATCTACAGTTTTTCATGATCACGGCAATACTGATCAAAATACGCTTTTGAATTACCTCATTAAAGAAAAATTGAGTAAACCATGTTTTTGGTGGACTGAAGGTTCAACGAAGGTTGAACCATGCATGTTCATTACTAGTGGATTTCCTTCAATTGGTCAGTTTTCAGCCATGCTTGATGGCGGCTGGAAAAAGTGGAATTGGTAGGATAGAAGAATGAATTGGAACTATTTTACCTTTGCTAAATCGCACGCAGGAAAAGTACGCCCTTATAACGAGGATGCTCTGTTGGATATGACAGAGCAGCATATTTGGGTGGTTGCCGATGGAATGGGTGGACACAGTGCTGGCGATATAGCAAGCCAGATGCTAGTGGATAGAGTCGCGCGCCACATGCAGGATGTCTCCAATACTAATATCGATGATATCCGAAGAGTGGTTCAAGAAGCGAACTTAGAAATTTACCAATACGCACAAAATCACTTAGACGGTAAAACGATGGGAACAACACTTGTTTTGTTGTTTATTCAGGATGGGTATTACCACTGCCTTTGGGTGGGGGATAGCCGAATTTACCAGCTTAGAAGTGGTAATTTTGTCCAAAAAACACGTGATCATAGTCAAGTCATGGACTTAGTGGATCAGGGCTTATTGGCATTTGAAGATGCCGAATCTCACCCTCTTGCAAATGTTATTACCAGAGCTGTTGGGGTCGACGAAAGTGTCACTATTGATCAAGTTTCAGGGCAGTTGGCTGACGGCGATCAGTTTCTACTCTGTAGCGATGGACTCTCTAAGGAACTTACGAGTGATGAAATTCATCGGACATTGTATGCAGACTCAGTCAACCAAGCTGGATTAGCGCTCATGCATTCGGCTTTGGTTCGGGGCGCAAGTGATAACGTAACTTGTGCTTTGATCAAAGTTCGCCAAGCGCAAACGGAGTGCGAAACAGTAACTAGAGAAGACGCGACAATACCTGTCTTTCTAAGAGGGAGAGCTTATGAGTAATGAAATGTTTGATTGGTATGAACAAGCGTTGGCTCCTATATCTCAAGAAAATCCTACAGGTGTTGATCCTAGAGAGGATGTATCACCACAGTCTGCTTACTATCGGTTGAAAGATCAGCGTATGGCCGCCCGCAACGCTGAACGTAATGCTCTTATAGAAGAAGAAAGTATCTATACCCACAGTAATTTATGGCGAGTATTTATTGAAGATGTCCCAGAAATACTCACGAATCAGTCTAAAGATTTGGAATTTGTTGCCTGGCTTATAGAAGCCCTAACTCGATTGTATGGTTTTCGTGGTATGGGCGTTGGCTACAAACTCGCAACCAGTTTAATTGAGAACTTTTGGGATGATCTGTACCCAATGCCTGATGAAGATGGTATTGAGACAAGAATATCGGCGATTATTGGCCTCAATGGTATCGATAGTGAAGGAACACTTATTTTTCCAATTGCTTGTATACCATTGACTGACTTAGGCGTGGAGCAAGCTTATGCCTATTGGGAATATCAGCAAGCTATAGAGCTTGAGCGCTTAGACGAAGATAAGCGCCGAAATCGAGTCGAGCTTGGGGCTGTTGAGTTATCTGAAATTATAACTACGGTTAAGTCGACTTCTGATACGTTTTATCAAGAATTAATCACGGATTTGGAGTTCGCTACAGAATCATTTAATGAATTCAGTCAGCGATTAGACGAAGCGGCCGGTGATGTGACTCCTAGCTCTTATATATCAAAAAGACTTGAATCAATACACTCGGCATTAAAGCACCTTCTAGGAGATCGTTTCAATCAACCACAAGCCGTGTTTGAAGAGCTAGAGGATCTTGATGAATCTTCTTCTGAACAACCGTTAAGTTCACAAAGTTGTGATGCATTATTAGCGACAAACATGAAATCACGAGAGCAGGCAATTAGACAATTGCAGCAAGTAGCTGATTTCTTCCGAGAGAGTGAACCTCACTCACCAGTTTCTTACTCCATCGAACAGATTATTCGTTGGTGTGGGATGCCTCTGCCGGAGTTACTGGCGGAACTTATCTCCGACGGGGATGCAAAGAAAAGCTACTTCCGTTTGGTTGGCATAGCAGAACAAAATGAAAATTAATAAAGGGAGAATGGTATGACGAGTATCCACTCGAAACTATCACGAGTACGGAAGCCTCGTGTCCACATTACCTATGATGTTGAAACTGAAGGTACGACTCTTAAGAAAGAACTGCCTTTTGTTGTAGGTGTAATGGGTGACTTCGCTGGTCAAAACACAGAAGCGTTGAAGCCATTAAAAGACCGCCGTTTTATTCAGATCGATCGAGATAACTTTGACGATGTACTCAAAAAAATGAATCCATCGGTGAAGTTTAAAGTTGCGAATAAGCTTGCGAATGACGATTCACAGTTTGAGGTCGATTTAAACTTTAAATCAATGCAAGACTTTGAGCCTGCTGCGATCGTAAATCAAGTTGATCCACTACGCCAATTGATGGAAACGCGTAATAAACTGCGTGATTTGATGACAAAAGTTGACCGCTCAGAAGAGCTTGAAAATATCCTAGAGGATGTTTTGAACAATACAGACAATCTGGCAAGACTTGCAGGCGAGTTAGATCTTGGCAAGAAAGCGAAGTCAGACAGTACTGAAGGAGCGGAATAATGACGACTGAAGCTGAAAAACAGTTAGATCCAACTGTTAATGAACAGACAACTTCATTCTTAGATCAAGCTATTGGTGCGACTAAGCAGACCGAAGCTTCTCGTGCTGAGGAGCTGATTAAAACGCTCGCTGAAGAAGCAATGAAAGGGACAGTTACTTGGAACAAAAACCTAACAGTAACTTTTCGTGAAGCGATTAATTTGCTCGATAGGCAGATTTCTGATCAGTTGTCTGAAGTAATGCATCACCCAGAATTACAGAAACTCGAAGGTTCTTGGCGCGGCTTAAATTATCTAGTGATGAATTCAGAGACCAGCTCTACTCTGAAAGTTCGCATGATGAGCATGACCAAGAAAGAGCTACATAAAGACTTGAGCAAAGCTGTTGAGTTTGATCAAAGCCAGATCTTTAAAAAGGTTTACGAGTCTGAGTTTGGTAGTGCTGGTGGTGAACCGTATGGTGCATTGATTGGAGACTATGAGTTTACCAACCACCCAGAAGATATTGAGTCGTTACGCCTAATGTCAAATGTAGCGGCTTCTGGCTTCTCTCCATTCTTGTCCGCAGCTTCACCAGCACTATTCGGCTTTGATGAGTGGACTGAGTTGTCAAAACCACGCGACCTAGATAAGGTATTTGAATCACTAGAATACGCCCAATGGCGTTCGTTCCGCGAGAGTGCCGATTCGCGCTTCGTTAGTCTGACGATGCCAAAAGTCCTTGCTCGTTTGCCATACGGACAAGCTACCGCTCCAGTCGAAGAGTTTGGGTTTGAAGAGTTCGAAGTAGATCCTGTTTCAGGTATTGCTGTTAACGCTGAACATAACGACTACTGTTGGATGAACTCTTCGTATGTTCTTGGTGTTAAGTTAACCGACGCATTTTCAAAATATGGATTTTGTACTGCCATCCGTGGTGCAGAAGGCGGCGGTCGAGTGGATAACTTGCCAACGCATTTCTTCATGAGTGATGATGGCGACCCTGATATGAAGTGCCCAACAGAGATTGGTATTACCGACAGACGTGAGGCGGAGCTTGGTAAGCTTGGTTTCTTACCGCTTTGTCACTACAAAAACACCAACTATGCAGTGTTCTTTGGTGCGCAAACCTGTCAAAAACCAGCGAACCATGAATCCCCTGAAGCAACGGCCAATGCGGCCATTTCTGCCCGCCTACCTTATATGATGGCAACATCTCGTTTTGCGCATTATTTGAAAGTAATGGCCCGAGATAAAATTGGTAGCTTTATGGAAGCAGAAGACGTTGAGTCTTGGCTGAACCGCTGGATCCTAGGTTACGTCAATGCTTCTGAAGGCGGTGGTCAAGAGATCAGAGCGAAATACCCTCTAGCAGACGCTCGTGTTCAGGTTAAGGAAATTCCTGGCGCACCTGGTTCTTACAATGCCGTAGCATGGCTGAAGCCTTGGTTACAAATGGAAGAACTGACCACATCTTTGCGACTTGTGGCAAAGATCCCTCAGTCAGGTGGATAAGAAATGAATTGGCTGGTCGAAAGGCCAGCCATGACCAATCTTTATGTTCTAGATGGAATTAGCAGTGTCACTTAACTTTCGCGACCCTAGCAAGCTAAAACATGAGTTCAGTACCGGAGGCTATGCTGAACTTGATAGCCCGTGGTTGACTCGATTCAATGAATCTTCTGATCTTGTAGCGTCAGCGCGAATTTGGCTAGAAGGTACACGTTCAAGAGATTTGGACAGCTTTCGTCATAGTGTGATGAACACAATTAACCGCATTGATGAGCTATTAGAATCTCAACTAAATGAAATATTACATCATCCTGAGTTTCAACAGCTCGAAAGGGGGTGGGTTGGAGTTAGGTATTTATGTGAACAGGTTGATTCTCGTTCATCGGACTCTGTAAAAGTTAAGGTTTTAACGGCGACATGGAATGAAATCAGTAAAGATGCTTTAAAAGCCATCGAGTTTGACCAATCAGCACTATTTAAGTTGCTCTATCAAAATGAATATGGCATGGCAGGGGGAGAACCCTTTGGTGTGGTGGTTGGAGATTATCAGCTTCGCTGTGATCCTAGTAAAAATTATTTTGATAGAGATCTGTCTGTGTTGAGTAAGATCTCTCAGTCTGCAGCTGCAGCATTCAGCCCATTTATCATGTCTGCATCGCCAGAGATGTTTGGTGTTGATAGTTTCGCTCAACTCTCTGCGATAAGAGATATAGCAGCCCAATTTGAACAGGAAGATTATGCAAAGTGGCGTAGTTTGAGAGATAACGATGACGCTAAATTTATTGGTTTGACTGCACCTAACGTCTTGTTCCGTCAGCCATACAAAAGTGATGGCTCGCGGAATGATAAATTCAATTTTCAAGAACACATCTACGACTCCAACCGAGATTTGCTATGGGGGAGTAGTGCGTACTGTTTTGCTGCCGTATCAATTAGAGCATTTCAGGAACATGGTTGGTTCACGCATATGCGAGGGATTAAACAAGGCGATTACAGTCAGGGCATTATCGTCGCTCCTACAAGGAGCAAGATGCGTGTTAACGGCAAGAATGATCGTGAAAGATGTCCGTTAAACTTGAAAATCTCTGAGAGAAAAGAACAAGAATTGTCTGAGTGCGGTTTTATTTCTATTTCTCCAATACCTGAGACTGATATGGTAGGGATGACCTCGAATGTATCTCTCTACAAGCCCAAACAATACGCAGAAAAGCATATTTCAACGAATGCAAAACTGACATCGATGTTGCAATACACATTGTGTGTATCGCGAGTCGCACATTATCTCAAGGTTATGGGGCGTGACAAAATTGGTGGGTATCAAGACGCGGAAAGCCTAGAGCGTGACTTTCAACGCTGGTTACACCAGTACACTACCGCATCAGATGAAGCGTCGGATGAGCTTCGGGCTAAATACCCCCTAAATGAAGCAAAAATTACAGTTCGAGAGAAAAGAGAAACTCCTGGACATTATTACTCAGTTATCCATTTGCGACCGCATTTTCAACTCGATCAAATGGTATCTAGCATTAAATTAATTACCGAATTATCACCAGAGCACATGGTGTAAGGAAATAACAATGACTCAATGGAAAAATGCTTTGTCCCAAGGCCTATTGCAACACGCTCTAGAGCAATTAATTGATGAAATTAAATCAACCCCTAAAGATGCGAGCTTGAGAAGTTCCTTCATTGAGCTTCTTTGCATTGATGGGGACTTCGAGCGTGCGGACGCTCAGCTCATGCAATCTATTAAATTGTTTCCTGAGTATCTGCCTGGTGCAAGTCAGCTACGACATTTAGTGAAAGCAGCTCAAGCTAGAAAGGATTTTATCAATGGTGCGGCTAGTGCCAAAGTATTAGGTGATGAGGAATTAACTAAAGAGCTTGTTCGATTTAATCTTGCTCTCGGAAATCAAGAGTACGAAGAAGCGTCACGTCTATCGCATCGCATTGAAGAGCATCGTACTATTAAAGGGTTTAACGTAAACGGCACAAACTACGAAGATGCTAGAGATATTGATGATCGTTTAGGTGGTTACATTGAACTGTTTTCTACAGCAGGTAACTATTTTCTTGTACCCATATCGAGCATCCATACGCTAGAAGTTAAAGCACCTACTTCTTTGTTAGAGAGTATTTGGCGACCTGTCGAGTTTGATATCGATGGACTTGGTGAAGGCGAAGGCCATATGCCGTTGACATATGTTGACTCAGAGACCGATGCGCAAAAGTTAGGTCGAGAAACGGATTGGAAGCAGATTGGTGAGCAAGAATCTTTTGTTGGCTTGGGTCAAAAATGTTGGTTAGTCGGTGACTCAGCGCTTCCAATCTGTGATTTGACTACATTATTAGAACAGAAACAAATAGCGTAGAAATATCATGTCGTTAACCGTTTCTCTGCTCGACAAATTGATAGATAGTGATCCTCTCACTCGAGATGAGAAAGACTTCCCTGCAAGCCAGCAACAGATGTTGAGCAGCTTACTTAGAGATCTAGAGTCGATGCTGAATAGTCGTATTGGATGGAAAAATATTCCTGATGACCTTCTAGAGGTTCGTTATTCAATATTGAATTATGGACTGCCAGATTTTTCCTCAATGCCCTATAGCAGCCAAGAAGGGCAGAATCAGCTTTGCGACATTGTTCATGATGCAATTAAAGAGTTTGAGCCAAGGTTAAGGAACCCTCATGTCCAGATTTCAGACGAGAAAAACGCTATTGATAGGGTATTGAGGTTACAGATAAATGCCACTTGCTTAATTGATAACAGTATTCATGAAGTGCGATTCAATTCTGAAGTAGAGCCGGTAAATTTAGGTATGAAACTGAGTAGAGCAAAATGAGTGAAGAGTTTCTCAAGTACTATAATCGCGAGTTAGCTTATTTGCGTCACAAAGGGCAAGAATTTGGGGAGCAGTATCCTAAGATCGCTGCGAGACTTCGTATTAGTGAGGAGCAGGTTGACGATCCACACGTAGAAAGATTGTTAGAAGGCTGCGCATTTCTAACAGCAAGGATTAGACAAAGCTTAGACAATAGTTACCCTCAGTTTACAGAGTCTTTGATGGGACAGTTATATCCGGATTTTCACGCCCCAATCCCGTCAATGTCAGTCATTAAAATGAGCTGTTCTAACTCCACTTCCTCTTATTTTGATGTAGAAGAAGGCGAGCGAGTTGTTGTCGGTGCTCCTGGATATCATGAGTGCGAGTTTAGAACTTGTTATCCGGTCAGAATGTATCCTGTTGATGTGACCTCTGGCGTTTTTAAAAATGCGCCTTTCAAGCCAGTTGGCTCACGATGGGAAAGCAATGCTCATTCAGTTTTGAAAGTACAGCTCACGGCTCAAGATGAAGAGACTCCTCTTGGTGAAATGGGGGTAGAACGGCTGCGCTTCTATTTAAACGGTCAATCTCAATTGACTTTTAAGCTCTACCAAATGCTGTTTCAAAACCTAATTGGTTTATCTGTTGTTGTGGATGGCAAAGAAGTTCGTCCTTTAACCAAAAGACATCTTTCTGAAGTGGGATTTTCAGAAGATGAGAAAGTTGTGCCATACAGTAAAAGAAGCTTTTCAGGAGCAAGATTACTTGTTGAGTATTTGCACTTTCCTGAGAAGTTTATGTTCTTTGATATCACCGAACTTGGATTATCTGAGCTAGATCTTGGAGAGCAAGTCGAACTGTATTTTTACTTTGATACCAACGATGACTGGCTTCCAAAGCAAGTGGACGAAGAAAGCTTAATGGTAGGCTGTGTGCCTGTGATCAACTTATTTAAAAGTATTATGGAGCCTAAGCGTATTCTACCAACTGAATACGATTACCACTTGTCTCCACAATACCAAGAAGCTGAAAGTAATGAGGTTGTCTCAATTTCTGACGTAACGTTGAGAAACTGGAACAAAACGTACCACAATTTGCCATGTTATCACGCTGGTGAGCACACGCATTATACGAACACTAGTGAGATTTATTGGTTGATGAGACGTGAGGATAAGAACTGGGCTGGTGGGTATGATGAGCCCGGTAGAGAAACTTACATTTCTTTTGTTGATAAAAAACATCAATTGTTCAGCCCGGATAGCCGGGAAAACTGGTTAATGTACGTGGAAGCTGAGTGCTGTAACCGCAACTTAGCGCAGAAACTTCCATTTGGAGGTGGGCTGCCGCAAGTATCTTTACCGGAGATAAATGACAATTTCGAATCTGTTCGTTGTTTAGTTTCTTTATCAGAAACTATTCGGCCAGAAATGGATGAAAGCACACGATGGCAGTTAACTAAGCTTTTAACTTTAAACCATTTTACCGAGGAAGATGGTTTAGCAACTTTGAAGCAGACCCTTAATCTCTATGCATTTTCTGGGACAGCAGAAACGAAAGCGGTAATCGATGCTTTAACTAAGTTAGAGTTTGAGCCTACTACAGGAAGAATTAGTCAGAAAGGTAAAGTTGGATTTGCGCACGGTATAAAAATTATTTTGACGGTTTCTGATCAAATTTTACCTAAAGAGCAGATCTTTCTCTTAGGTAGTGTTTTATCTGTTTACTTCTCGCAATATGCTGAAATTAACATTTTTACGCAGTTGGAAATAAGACTTAAGTCCACGGGAAAGTCTTTCCACCTATGGCCCGCATTAACTGGCGATAAGGTGTCGCTATGAGCGCGGAACAATTTTATCGAGAATTAAAGCAACATCCATTGTTTGAAGCGATTCATCTTATTGAACACGAAGTCCTGCAAGCAGAGGCGCAAATAGGAACAGATGCGTTACCGAAGCATGAAAAGCTAAACTTAAAGGTTAATCCATCATTAGGTTTTGAAAATGCTCAGCTTTGTGAACTGAAAAATATAGATGACAGCAAGTTAGAGGTTGAGACCAATTTAATAGGCCTAACGGGTGAGCAAGGTGTGCTTCCCCAGCACTATAGTGAATTAGCTTTACATCGCCAAAAAGAAGGCGATACGGCTATGGTGGACTTCTACGATATTTTCAATCATCGCTTATTATCTCTTTATTATCGATGTTGGCAACTGAGTCAGCTGACTGTTCAGTCTCGTGCGCATGCGCAGGGCGCGCGTTCGCCGTTAGAAAGCTGTAAATCGGCATTAACTGGGAAAGGGAGTTCACTGTCCCGGCACTATGGTGGTGTGTTTGCTTCACCAGTGAGAAGTAAAGGTGGACTGAAAAGTATTCTTGAATGTTTATCTGGATGCCAAGTAAAAGTTCATGAATTTCAAGGACAATGGTTACACCTTACGAAAGAAGAGCAAACACGCCTTGCATCCCGAACTATGCCTGAAGGGCAGTTTGCTCAACTTGGTGTAGGAGCTTCTTTGGGTTCGAAAGCATGGAATATCAACGCGGGGACAACAATAGAATTTCTGCCAAAAGATAAACAGCTAGTTAGTAAATTGCTTCCTAACCAACCCAATATAGCAATCATTAAGAACGCTGCTTATGAGTTGATTGGAAAACATAAACAACTGAAGTGGCAGCTCACCACCAAACATAGTTTGCTACCACAAGCTTGTTTATCGAAACAGCAGGGGCAGTTAGGTATTGGTTCTGTGCTTAAAAAACACGAACGTACAAAAGATCGAACTATAACAATTACTATTTAAAGGAAATGTAATGGCTTCACTCTCACTTTCAGCGTTGGTCGAAAGATTGTCTCCTCAGGCTAAGGAAAC
The DNA here is from genome assembly GCF_033337345.1 of Vibrio sp. YT-18. Taxonomy (NCBI): domain Bacteria; kingdom Pseudomonadati; phylum Pseudomonadota; class Gammaproteobacteria; order Vibrionales; family Vibrionaceae; genus Vibrio; species Vibrio sp. YT-18. The sequence continues at coordinate 162,891 of NZ_JAWOQO010000005.1, forward strand.
ACTTGAACAGGCAGCTGCGATGGCAAGCTCCCGAACTCATCACAGTATTGAAATGTCTCACTGGTTAATGATGATTATCCGCCATCCTGACGATATTTACTCTGAAGTTTTTGACGAATTTGATGTCGATAAAATCAAGGTTGAAACCGATATTCAAAAGGCATTAGAAAAATACAAAACAGGATGCCAGTCGGTGCCTGGGCTATCAGCTCATACGGTGACTGTTATGCAAAATGCCTTGTTATCTGCAACCATTGAATTCAATCAAGAACAGTTGGGGTGCATCCATCTTTTATTTGCCTACTTGTCTGATGATACGTTAGTCAACATGGCTGGTTCGATTAGTCCTGAACTAAACAAGATAGAACCATCTCGCTTATTGAACTTTAAAGAAAGTAATGCGCCTCAATCAAGATCGAATGACTTAGCGCAGTCAAACGCGAATTCCGCCTTGAATCAATTTACAACAGACCTTACTGAGCAAGCTAGGGAAGGTAAAATAGATCCGGTGATTGGCAGAGATAATGAAATTCGCCTAATGATCGATATTTTATTAAGACGCCGACAAAACAACCCGATTCTTACGGGAGAAGCAGGTGTTGGAAAAACAGCCGTTGTTGAAGGTTTGGCGCAAAAGATCATTGATGGCGATGTACCTCCCGCTCTGCAAAATGTGGCAATTAAGTCTCTGGATTTGGCGTTACTGCAAGCCGGTGCAGGCATGAAAGGTGAGTTTGAAAACAGGCTTAAGAACCTTGTGAAGGAAGTAAACGACGCTCCACAGCCTATTATATTGTTTATTGATGAAGCTCATGGCCTAATTGGCGGTGGTGGGCAAGCGGGCCAAGGTGATGCGGCGAATATTCTGAAGCCAGCATTGGCGAGAGGCGAACTCAGAACGATCGCGGCAACAACGTGGGCAGAGTATAAAAAGTATTTTGAAAAAGATGCAGCTTTAACTAGGCGTTTTCAAGTCGTAAAGGTTGATGAGCCAGCCCCTGAGCTCGCGATCGAAATGTTACGAGGCTTACTTGATGTAATGGCACAACACCACGATGTTCATATCACTAACCAAGCTCTCAATGCAGCGGTCCAACTCTCAGCTCGATACATTAATGGTCGTCAACTGCCAGATAAGGCGGTTTCTGTTTTGGATACGGCCTGTTCTCGAGTTGCGTTAAGTCAGTCATCTACACCGGGAGGTCTAGATGCGAAAAGAAACAAACTTAAAGCAAAGCAAGCTGAGTATGAGCATCTTAGCCAAGAGAATCGATTAGGAGCATCTCTTGATGTGCAGCTCCAAGGTGTCCGAAAAGAGATTGATGCGCTATCTAATGACATTATTGAATTAGAGGTACTTTGGGAAAAAGAAAAAGAATGGGTAAGTGAAGCTAAGTCACTTAGAACCCAAATAATCCAGGAGGGTTCTGAAACTGCTAGAGACAAGTTACAAGAGCTTGAAAATAACCTTTCCGCTAACTCACAGCCGTTAGTTTTTTCGCATGTAAATGAAGCGCTAATCGCAGAAGTTATTTCGGATTGGACCGGTATACCGCTGGGTAAACTTCAGGATGATGAAATCCAAGCAGTATTGGGTTTGAAAGAAAGTTTGTGTAAGCGAGTTGTCGGGCAGGATCACGCTTTAGAGCTCATGTCTGAAGTGATAAAAACCGCGAGTGCGCAGCTCACGGATGAGACACGACCAAATGGTGTATTTCTCCTAACCGGACCAAGCGGAGTGGGTAAAACCGAATCGGCTTTGGCGATTGCAGAGAAAGTGTATGGTAGTGAAGAAAATGTCACGACTATCAATATGTCGGAATTTAAGGAAGAGCATAAAGTCTCATTGCTATTAGGTTCTCCTCCTGGTTATGTCGGTTATGGAGAAGGAGGTGTACTGACTGAAGCTGTTAGACGTAAACCTTATAGTGTAATTCTCCTCGATGAAATGGAAAAAGCGCACCCTGGTGTTCAAGATATTTTTTATCAGGTATTTGATAAAGGCTCAATTAAAGACGGTGAAGGTCGAGATATAGACTTTAAAAACACTATTATTATTATGACCGCGAACACAGGGACCGAAACGACGATGTCTTTGTATTCTGATCCTGATTTAGCTCCTGAGCCGTCAGCACTAAAAGATGCTTTACGCGATGATTTGTTGGTTGACTTTAAACCAGCATTTTTAGGGCGTGTGAATGTATTACCTTATTTGCCTCTATCAAGAAAAGTATTGATAGAAATAACAAAATTAAAGTTGGATAAAATTACGACTCGTATTCGTAAGCACTATAACGCTGACCTGTTTTTTGATGAGGAACTAATTAATGATATTGTAGACAATAGCAATGAGTCTGGGAGTGGTGCGCGTGTGGTACAAACAACCATAGAAAATACATTGCTTCCGAAGATTTCTCATGAAATATTGCATGCAATTCTTAATGATAAGACGTTTGATGAAATTATTGTTAAAGGTACAACTAGTGGACTTGATGTCTCAATAGTTTAACATCCTTTACACTCTCAATAATAATTGGGAGTTGGTTCATATTAACTATTATTTTTTATAAAAAACGCTTAAATTAAATCTTATTTAAAGATATAACAGGGCGTATTTAAAATGAAGTTTTTGATACATTAATCACTAATTATCACCAAACGTCAGATAATTAAATTATTACGATATATGTCAATTAATAATGCTATAGGAGATTAGCATGCAGTCTAATACGTATCTTAAATACGCAGATATTAAGGGTGAGGCAACAGCCGAGCAATACAAAGATTTGATTACACTACTATCTGTAGATTGGAGTGTAGGTCGTGAGATCTCATCATACACTGGTACAGCGATGGACCGTGAAGCGAGCGCTACTCGTCTATATGATTTGACTATCACTAAACTTCAAGACCGTTCTTCTCCTGACTTATTTAAAGAAGCGACGATTGGTAAAGGTAAACCAGCGGTTTTCCATATTACTAAGCAGGGTGAGAAGGTTGAAGAGATCATGAAGATCGAACTGACTGATGCGATGATTTCTAACTACTCAGTTTCTATCCAAGACGATCGTCCAGTTGAAACTATCACAATTTCTTACACAGAAATGATGATGACAGTGACTCCTACTGACGATAAGAACAACACTTCTGCTCCATTGGTATACGGCTACAGTGGTGTTAAAGGTCAACAAATGTAATTTTCATGCGGGGGAGTATTCCTCCGCATTTTTTTGAAAGAAGTATTTAATGAAAAGAGCAACTCAAGATAACAATTTCATCCGAATTTCTTCGCCATTCGGTAAAGATGCCATCATACTAAACTCGTTTGAGTATAGAGAAGAGATCTCAGAACTTTTTTCATTGCGTGCTAAAGCTTACTTTAATGATCAACGAAGTGAATTAAACGAAATTATTGGTAAGGAAGTTACCATTACCCTTGAAAATAATGAGGATGTTTCTTCAAATCCTCGTTATATGCATGGTTATGTTTCTGCTGCAAGATTAGAAGGGAAAAGGGTTTCTAATACACATAAAGGCGAAAATTATAAAAACATAGAATTATTAATAGAGCCTAAATTACGTTTCGCTGAATATCGAAAAAATTGCAGAATATTTCAGCATAAAGATATAAAGGAAATTATCTCTGAAGTACTATCGGAGCATAGTGTTGCCTTTAGTTTTGAGTTAACCAAGTCCTATCCTAAATACACATACAAAGTACAATATGAAGAATCAGATCTTGAATTTGTTCGACGTCTGTTATCGGAGGAGGGGCTATCATTTTGTTTTACACATACTAAGTCTGCCCATACGCTCAATATTTTTGATGACATCAGTTTTTATAAGCCGGGTACTGAGTTTTTAGTCGATTTTGATACAGGTACGGCGAAATCTAGCCACATTTCTTCTTGGCATGAAACGCAAATTCTGACTACTAAAGCGAGTCAAAAGTCAGGCTATAACATGCTCAAGCCTTCTTCGAATCCTAAAAATGCTGCAAAGGGTGAAAGTGATTTTTTTACAGTACCTGGAAGCGAGTATTTTGAATACATGGGTGAAATGGAGAGCAATGATCAATACGCACTGAGAAACACGCATGCAATAGAAGCACTACAGCAAAATGCATATTTGTGTCGTGGCGAGGCTACGTGCAGAACATTCAGTGTGGGCAAGTGCTTCAAGTTTAAAAAGCATGAAGATAAATCTCGAGTCGGCAAAGAATATGTACTGTCTTCTGTTTTTTTGTCTGCTGCTGTTTATAACCAGACTGGTCAAGGTGGGACCGGTGCGCAAGGTGTCAAAGTCTCGTTTAGTTGTGTTGACTCAAAGACAATCCTGCGTCCTTCAGTTAACTACCCGAAACCTCAGATGAAAGGTTTGCAAACCGCAGTAGTTACGGGGAACAAAGATGGTGAAATTTACATAGACAAACATGGCCGTATCAAAGTTCAGTTTCACTGGGACCGTGTTGGTAAATACGATGTAAATAGTTCATGTTGGATTCGTGTTGCGCAAAATATTGCAGGTAACGGATGGGGGTCGGTGTTTCACCCTAGAGTCGGACAAGAGGTCATCGTCGAGTTTGTTAACGGAGACCCTGATCAACCAATCGTTACGGGGTCACTATATAACGGTAGTCAACTCCCTCCTTACGCTTTACCAGAGCAAAGTTCTCAGAGTGGTTATAAATCACGCTCTGTACAAAAAGGTACATCCAATTTTAATGAGTTGCGCTTCGATGATAAGCCTGGTGAAGAGCACATTTATCTTCATGCTGAAAAACTGTTCCAAATGCTAGTTGAAGACTGTGTTGATATCGCTGTTGAAAACAGTAAAACCGAAAAAGTGACCAATGATGTTAATCAAGAGGTTGGTCAGAACGCGAGCTTGAAAGTAGGTAAAAACTTTTCGAATGAAACGGGTGAAGTACTGTCTTTTAATGCAGGAAAGAGCGTCGAGATCAAAGTAGGTGGTGCTTCTATTCAGATGTCTAGCTCTGGAGAAATCAATATCAAAGGTAATAAAATATCCATTAACGGCTCAGCTATTGCTCTTAAAGCTGGGCAAATTTCATTGAACTAAGGTGATTTAAAGTGGGTAAACCAGCCGCAATTTTGGGCAGCTTTCATCTTTGCCCTAAAAAAACAGGAAAGATACCGCATGTCGGTGGTCCCGTCGTTGTTGGTTCACCAAACGTAACGATTGGCGGGATACCTGCGGCAAGACAAGGCGACAAGCTTATTTGTATCGGTCCTCCGGATAGTATCTCAGCAGGTTCTTCTAGCGTAACAATCAACGGTAAACCAGCCGCAAGAGTCGGCGATTCAACGTCTCATGGTGGCAAAATTCTATCTGGTATGCCTACGGTTTTAATCGGAGGCTAGATGCCACTCGCATTTCAAACGCATCTTCTATCCTTTAATGGCCGTTCACACACCGTTCGCGAGATAGCTGATGATTCTTTTAGATTGTCCGAGGAAATCCGACCCCCTGACTTTGCTCAATCAATAGATGAGCATATATTAAGCCTCGTGCGCTCTGAGCGCGAGAGTCTTGAGCAAGCTGATATCAAAGGGAATCTCTGTGTTCTTTTACCCTCTTCGGTAGACAAAAGCTTGCTTAAAGCATTGATAAGCGAGCTTTCTATTTTCGTTGACCAAACTGTCAATACTGAAATTTACTTTTATCCTTATGGCCAAGCTGCATTTTTGATGGCACTAAATCGGATAAATCGTGAAGTTAATGAAACGCAAGCGACTTGGATACTGGCTATAGAGGTTACGAGTGATGTAGAAGGGCATGTCAAACCTCAAAGCTCTATCATTTTAACCAAGTGTTTTTTTCGACATTCAGGTCTTGTGCCTGATGTTGTTCGAATTGACTTAGATGCCAAACAACAACGCATCGCCGTGGACAAGGTGTTTAAGCAATTAGGAGTAAGTTGTGAACATCCACTCAGTCAATTGTATTTATCCGTTAATAAGGAAGAACCGCAATGGTTAAACTCAATGCAATTCTTGTCTCCGTGGGTGACCGATCAAACTCAGTATCAATTTGTTGATATCAAACTTGGCGGATTGGGTGCATGTGGCGGCGTTTTAAAAGCGTTAGTGATTGATGAGCTTCAAAGAAGCAGCCCCTGCCCAGACTTTCACGTGTTGCAAGCGGACATCGAGTCAGATGGCTATGCGGTAGGAGTAATATACAATTGGCGTAGTGAATAGGTCTGGCTATTGCTTTTCCTTCTAGTAGTAGCTGAGGTTTTAGTGATGCAAATGTTATGGGGGATTGACTCGAAACTGGCCCTTTAATGATGTTTGGACAATGACTAGGCGCAGCTTGCTTTTCAAAATAGCTTTGCTCACCGCGTTTTTACAGTGTTCTTCTCGCTTTCTGATTAAATAGCCAGCCATAGAACACAAACCACATGAAAAGCTGTTCGACTCAAGATATCCTTACCGAAATAAAATAACTTGAGTTTTGGCTTGTTCGAGATCCCACCCGTGACGCATTCCTTTTTATAAACGGTACATGGACTCTGACAGAAGCAAGCCTACTCATAGAATTGGCGGAAAGTGAATTCGAATGAAGTTTATCCACACCTCAGATTGGCATCTTGGTCGACAATTCCACAACGTATCACTACTCGAAGATCAACAAGCAGTACTCGAACAACTGATTAACTATATTGAACGCAACCCCGTCGATGCAGTTGTAGTGGCGGGAGATATCTATGACCGTTCGGTGCCACCAACGGTTGCAATAGAACTGTTAAATCGAGTCGTGAAACGCATTTGTACCGAGTTAGAAACACCAATGATATTGATATCTGGCAACCATGATGGTGCAGAAAGGTTAGGTTTCGGCTCAGAGCAAATGAAAAATGCAGGTCTCCATATTGTTAGCAACTTTGAAGATATGCTCACTCCCATCATCATAAAAACGGACTCTGCGGATGAGGTCGCGTTTTATGGTATGCCTTATAACGACCCTGAACAGGTCAGGTTTGCCTACAAAGCCTCGGTATCCACTCATGATGAGGCTCATCAATTGCTTGTTGAGCAAATTAAAGAGCGCTTTATCTCTACGCAAAAGCGCGTGCTCGTGAGTCATTGTTTTGTTGATGGGGCCATCGAGTCAGACTCTGAACGACCATTATCTATTGGTGGCTCTGATCGCGTGAGTCATGAACACTTCTTAGATTTTGACTACGTCGCACTTGGTCATTTGCATCAGCCTCAAAAGAAAGGCGCAGAGCATATCCGCTACTCTGGCTCACTCATGAAGTATAGCTTTGGTGAACAGAACCAGAGAAAAGGTTTCACGTTAGTTGAACTGGACAAGAAAGGATTTGTTTCTGCAGAGCATATTGATCTTACGGCTCCTCATGAAATGCGCATTGTAGAGGGCGAGCTGGATAAAGTTATTGATCAAGGCAAAACAGACCCTAAGAATGAAGATTATTTGTTAGTTCGTTTGATGGATAAACATGCGATTTTAAACCCAATGGAAAAACTTCGTTCAGTGTATCCAAACGTTTTACACCTTGAGAAACCTGGCATGTTAATTGGGGTAGAGCAGGAAATGGCGCAAGCAAAGTTGGCGCGAAGCGAAATTGATATGTTCCGAGATTTTTTTATTGAGGCGCAAGATAGCCAGTTGTCTAAAGAGCAAGAGCAAGCTGTTACTGACATTATTAAGCAATTATCACAGCAATAGGGACCAAAGATGAAACCAATTAAACTTACCATGCAAGCCTTTGGTCCGTTTGCAAAAACCGAAGTCATTGACTTTGAAAAGCTTGGCCGTAACCCTCTGTTTTTGATTAATGGTCCTACAGGCTCAGGTAAAACGTCGATCTTAGATGCCATTTGCTTCGCCCTTTATGGTGAAACCACAGGTAATGAGCGACAAGGTATTCAGATGCGGTGTGACTTATCCGCGCAAGATTTACCAACCGAAGTAGTTCTCGAATTTTCGTTACACGGCAAACAATACCGAGTTGTTCGATCCCCTGAGCAGGAAGCGCCCAAGGCCCGTGGTGAAGGGATGACGATTAAAAAGCACACTGCGGCTCTTTATGAACTCGGTGAGACTGAAACGCTTATCACCAGCAAGACGACTCAGGTTAAAACTGAAGTTAGCAATATTATTGGCTTGAATGAAACTCAATTTCGTCAAGTTATGGTGTTGCCTCAAGGAAAATTCCGAGAACTGTTGCTTGCTAGCTCTAAAGAGCGTGAAGAAATTTTTGGCCAGCTCTTTCAAACTGACATATATAAAAAAATTGAGTACGCGCTCAAAGATAAAGCGAGTGCAATTAGTAAAGCGAAAGGCGAATTTGATAATCAAATTCGAGGTGCTTTACAAGTTGCAGAAGCGAGTTCTGAACAAGAACTATTACAACAACTGGAACAAGTAACTAAGCAATTAGAGTCTGATAAAAAGAATGAGCAAGCAGCGTTAGATAAGCTCAATACTGCTAAATCTGAATTGCAAAAAGCGGAAACCTTGAATGGAGAGTTTTCGAAACGAGAGCAAGCAGAAAGCGCACTCAAGCTGCATCTAGAACACTCAGATTCGATAAAAGCTCGTCAACAGCAATTAGAAAACGCTAAAAATGCCAATAAGATAGAGTTGCCCTATATCTCATTACAAAATGCAAAAGCTCAAACGCAAGAGCTTAGGCAAAAAATCGTAGCTTTGAAAGAGAGTCTCGAAAAAGCTCATGTCGTTGCGAGAGAACAAGAAAACTTGCAGCAAAGTGCAAAAGAGGCCGCGGCAAAGGTCCCGCAGTTAACGCAACTGCAGTATCAGCTTGAAAGTACGAAAAACAAGTTGGTCGAGAAAGACAATTTGGAAAGTAAAATAACGGCGGGTTATCAACAAAAACAACAATTTGAAGCAACGTTAAAACAGTACATAGAACTAAAAGATAAGTTAACGTTACAGGCCCAGCAGGGACAGAAGGAGCTAGAGAAAGCACGAGTTGATGTTGCGCTTATTGGCAGCATCGATGCGGAAATAAAACAAAAACAACGGCTGCTACAGGATCTAAAAAAGCTGCATGATCTTACTTTAGAGCTCTCTAAACTCAATGCGCTAACTGTAGGTAAGCAGCAGTCACTAAACGAAGCCAGTCAGCGCTATATGCAGTGTCAACAAGACGCTGATACGATAGAGCTTAAGTGGCACAACGCTCAAGCAGCAGTATTAGCGCAGCGACTAAAAGCAGGTGAAGCATGCCCGGTGTGTGGTAGCGAAACGCATCCTAACCCCGCAACGTTTGTTGAAGAAGCCGTTACAAAAGAGCAAGTTCAGGCGGCTAGAGCGAAAGAGCGAGAAGCTCAAACCTTGTTGAACCAACTAAGCAATCAGCTAGAACAACATAACGTTGTCATTAGTCAGTATCAGAATCAGTGTAACCAGTTGAAAGAGGAGTTGGGTGAGTATGCTACATCTGAGATCTCGACGGTTCAAAATGATTTGCAAGCGCTTAATGCTCAACTCCTACGTCTACAAGCTATTGATATTGAAAAACTAGAAAGGAACGTTGAACAGCTTAATCAACGCTGCGTCGTGGGTGAAAATAAAATTTATGAGCTGCAGAATAAAATGGCGGCAAATGAATCAACCGTTAAAGCGAACCAAGAACAATTGGCTCAATTACAAGCTTCTATTGACCCAAAATACAGTTCCGCTGACTTGCTTGAACGTGAAATTTTGCTGACAAAAGAGCAAATTCTGAGTTTGAACACAGGCTTAGAAAAGGCGCAAACCGCTTTGCAGCAAGCGATATTGGAGAAATCAAATGCGGAAAGTCACTTAGCGACGAACAAGCAGTGGTTATCTGAGTCAGAGCAAAAACTTAGCCAAGCAGAATTAGCATGGAATGAGGCACTACAGGCGAGTAAATTTGAGGATGAAAGCCATTATCTAAGTAGTCGAGTGGGAGATGATGAACTTCAAGCCTGGCAGCAAGAAATAGACAGTTTCAAACAGGCACAAACCAAGCTTGAGCAAACACTACATGATTTAAATCATGCATTGAAAGATCTTGAAAGGCCTAATTTGGAGTCGTTTAACGACAGGTTAACCACTCTGCAGGCGCAATATATTGAAGTAAGGAATCAACTTGATACCACACGCTCAATATTTGAACGTCTTGAAAAGGTTCGTAAAGATATTGCCGTGTTGCATGAGAAAAATAGTAAGTTAGAAGAAGAATACAAAGTCTTTGGTACGTTGTACGACGTTGCTAGCGGTAAAACAGGCAGCAGGGTTAGCCTACATCGCTTTGTTCTTGGTGTACTGTTGGATGATGTGCTGATTCAGGCCTCTCAACGCTTAAGCCTTATGAGTAAAGGGCGCTATATTCTTGCTCGAAAAACAGAGGGCTTCAAAGGCGCAGCGGGTCGCGGCTTAGATTTAATGGTTGAAGATGGCTACACAGGAAAAACGCGTGATGTTGCGACACTTTCCGGCGGTGAATCATTTATGGCAGCGCTTGCTCTGGCACTTGGTTTGTCGGATGTTGTGCAATCCTATAGTGGCGGTATCCGTTTAGACACTTTATTTATTGATGAGGGCTTCGGTAGTTTAGACCCAGAGTCTTTAGATCTTGCTATTCAAACGCTAGTGGACTTGCAACAGACTGGGCGCATGATCGGTGTTATTTCTCACGTTTCTGAGCTGAAAGAGCAAATGGCGCAGAGGATTGATGTTGAACCATCAAGACTTGGTTCAACGGTGTCGATTAAATCTCAATGTCGCTTCGCTGTCTAATTCAGTGATTACTGTTAGATCAAAAAGCCCCTATTGTTAGGGGCTTTCTGACTAAGTCGCTACTGTTCGCAAAAGTGGCCTTCTTTTGGCGATTGGGTAATCGCATATTCGCCATCGAGGTTGCGATAAACAATCGTGTTCCAAACAGAGCCATCATCCAATTCAAACTCAATAGCATAGTTGACGCCGCTAACGATTTGCGCGTGAACATTCAGTATTTGTTTAAACGACGCTATTGTGTCCATTTTCTTTAAAACAAAGGCCATTGCCTTTTGTGCATCAGGGGTCGCGTTAAACTCATTCCACCCACCTGGCATGTTTCCTTGTGCATTACATACATCTGCCGAGGTCGTTAATTGTGTCGTTTCGCTCGGCTTTTCCTGCTGACAACCTGCAAGTAACACCAAAAGTGCACAAACTGACACTGTTTTTAATTTCATAACAATAACCTCTGTCTATAACGCAACGTATTATAGGAGGGTGATATGCCTACGAATGTCTATGTTGTGCAAAGTTTCTATATGCATAGGGTTAAATGCTGACAAAATGTACAAGCATGGTCAGCTTGTAAGTCAAAAATAGAGCAATCTTGTTATCGATTTGCTGAGATGACGAGGTTTCGGTGTTCAGCGCGCTATTGATGATGAAGAATTGTGATGTGTACCTATGAGGGCGATGGTGCGGCTTAGTGATCGATTTGTTATCTTCTAGAGTAAAATCAATCACTAATTAAAATTTAGGTGTTGTATGAAATCGATAAAAATATTTTTACTTTTGTCACTTGCAACTTTATTTGGTTGTACTTCGAAGCCGGATGGGGTGGAACCCGTCAATAATTTCGATTTAGAGCCATATCTAGGTAAGTGGTACGAAATTGCACGCCTAGACCATTCATTTGAGCGAGGCTTATCCAACGTTACCGCTGAGTATCAGGTTCGCGAGGGTGGTGGGGTTAAGGTGATAAACCGTGGATATTTCGAAGAAGAGCGACAGTGGTCAGAAGCTGAAGGCAAAGCTTATTTTGTTGAAGATAAAACGGTTGGACACTTAAAGGTTTCCTTTTTTGGGCCAATATACTCTTCTTACATTGTTTTTGAGCTAGGTGAAAACTATGACTATGCGTTTGTTTCCGGTTACAACCACGACTATTTGTGGCTATTGTCTAGAACGCCTAACGTTGATGAGAAAGTAGTGGAGCGCTTTAAGTACGTAGCTAAAGAGAAAGGTTTCGCTATCGACGAGCTCATTTTTGTTGAACAAGAGAAACAAAGACAGCTTTAAGTTCATCAGCGTGGCTGAAAAAGCGGACAGAGGGGAAGCTTCCTAATTAAGAGCTCAGTTTGTCATTTCGCTTAACAGTAATTTGTTACGGCGTAACTTAATGTGGTCAAAATGGATATAGCCCCATCATTTGTGATTACTCGTGATGGGGCTTATATAAATTTGAGTGAGCGTCGAAAGGTTGCTCTATCAACAAACGGTTATGGTTTACTTAATCAAACGAACGATCAGGGAACCTGGTGCTCGAATAGATTCAACATTGTGGCTAAGTACTGTGCCGCTTGTTGGGGCGGTGTAGCGTTTAATCTCAGCGCCAAAGCTGTCGTATTGAATCGCAAGAAGTTGACCTTGCTCGACAAAATCCATCAAACTGACATGAGGCAGTACAAAGCCGCCGTGTGTCGCTTTCACACTGATGATTTCGTTTCCTTCCAAGCATGACGTAATAGGGTCCATATCACCTTCAACAATGTTATGCTTTTTCAGCACATTAAAAATGCCTGTTACAGTTCGACTGATAAGTTCTTGCTCGGTGTATCGCCCCATACCTACTTCAACAGTAATGCTTGGGACACCATGGTTATTCCAGACCGTTTCAAGGACGCCAGCATCTCCAGGATCATTTAAAATCGCATCAGGATTAATGAGGCGAGCCATTTCTAATGATTGCTCGATTCGGAAATCTGCAAACACGTAAAGTGGATAGGCAGCACCACTGGTTTGAGTGTGAACGTCAATGGCTAAATCAGCATTTGGCTTGAGCAAATCATTCCACAATGCATATAAGTAACGTTGGGCCTCATTGCCGTTTTGGTCACCAGGAAAAAAGCGGTTTAAGTTTGCAGGAGACGCATCAGGGTCTGCGGAATAGAAATCGCGGCTGTGGTTTAGCATACCAGGCATGTTAATGGTTGGAACAATAGTGACAGTACCAGCGACTTCAGTGCCGATGAGCTCTCGAGCAGTTTTCTGCGCTGCTAACACACCATTGTACTCATCACCATGAACCCCTGCGGTAATCATGATCTTCTTGCCAGGTTTTTCACCTTTGAACACTAGCACAGGTAGGTGTTGCCACTGAGAGAGAGCATTCGTTGCGATGCGAAACCAAAACTTATGCTCGCCCGAATTTAGGTCTGCTACATTGAGAGATTGAATCACTTGATGACCTTGAATCACGTCATCGAGAAATTGTGTTGCCATTAAAGTTACCACTCCAAAACCATAAGCTAATCTAAAACCTTAGCGTCGTCATACCATGAATATTAATAAGGCGAGAACATGTCTCGCCTTAATTACCAATTGGCTTCGTTTTACGCAAAACCCATAATATGAGCTGCGATAACGACGATACTTGATAGGGTAAAGAGTAATAGAATAAATCGCCAGCAGAATTTTGCCCAGTCACCCCAGTCGATACGGCAGACACCAAGCGTTGCCATGAGAGATGCCGAAGTAGGGACGATAACGTTAGTAAAGCCATCGCCAAGTTGGAATGACAAAACTGCCACTTGGCGCGTAACTCCTGCAATGTCTGCCAGAGGGGCCAGTAGAGGCATCGTTAGTGCCGCTTGTCCAGAGCCCGAAGTGACGAAGAAGTTGAAGATAGATTGGAATACATACATTAACCATGCCGCAGCCACGTCAGGAAGCCCGCTAATCACGCCGCCAGCACTGTTTAGAATTGAGTTCAGTACACTCGCTTCATCAGTTGTACCACCACCAAGGATCAACAATACACCTTTTGCACAACCCACTAACAGGGCAGGTGCAAGCATAATAGCTGCACCTTCTTTAAATGCATCAGCTGCGCAGTTTAGCGTCATACCGTTCAGGCGGAAAATCGTACCGATGATCGCGACAACAAAGCCCATAGTGAAAAATTGAGACGCGATTTCTGGGATGTACCATGCGTTAGCGACTACGCCCCAAACGACCCACACCGTGGTCGCAATAACCGTAAGGATAACGAGTGTGTCACCTAGGTTCCAACGAGAATCTTGATTGCCAAGCTCTTGCTGACGGAAATACTGGTCTGTGCGATGGCTGTAAGAAAGTTTAGGATTTGACTTCACACGAGCGGCGTAGATCATTGTGAAAGCGATACCGATTAACGTAAAGCCAGCCCATAACCCCATGCGTACTGTCATGCCGGATAAAACAGGTACACCCGCAATGCCTTGCGCAATAGCTACGGAAAAAGGGTTCATCCAAGAAGTAGCGAAGCCAATTTGAGTCGCAACATAGGTAACCATTACCGTAGTGATACCATCATAACCAAGGCGAACCATAAGCGGCGCGATAATAATCGCAAACGCTACGGCTTCTTCACCCATACCAAATACCGCACCGCCTAGCGAGAACAGCAAAAATAGCACTGGAATGAATAGCGCTTCGTTACCTTTGGTCTTATCGATAAGGCGCAGGATACCGTTATCGATTGTGCCTGTGCGCATTACAACGCCGAAAGCACCGCCGATAACCAACATGAACATAATCACGCCGATCGCGCTGCCCCATTTAGAGCCAGAAACTAGCCCTTCGAAAGGGAAGTTCATCAAACCAATGCCACCACCAGAAGCAAACAGGCCAACCTTGTTGTAAACCAATTCACCGTTTTCGTCGGTTGCATAAGAGAAAGAAGAAGGATCGATAACTGTGCGAGTTTTTTCTGCACCGTCGACCATGTAGGTCACCTGTTGGCTATCAAAATGACCAGCAGGAATTAAGTAGGTAAGAATCGCAGCAAGAATACCAACAATGAAGATCAAAATGAGGGTATCTGGCATCTGCCACGACTTAGGGGTAGCAACCGAGTCTGCTGGTTGCGCATGTGTGTGAGACATAACTTACTTCACGTCAAATTCAATAAAGCATGAAATATCGATAAAATAGAATAAAAAGTCAATATTAATGCTTATGTTGAACTATAAATTCATCAAATATTTGAAGTGAAGTTAATTTGATTGTTTTGTGGCCAAATGTTGGGTTAATGTTTCAATATGTGTTGAGTTTGGATGATTCACGAGCTTTCATAGTACATCTACAGGTGATCTAATCACTTGATTTCTGTCTGTTCTGCATAAAAAGCAGCGACATCACGAAGGTCTTCATCATTTAACATTTTTAACTGTGCTGCCATCATTTCTGCAAGTGGCCCTTTACGCTCACCGGCTTGATAAGATTTCATTGCATTGTAAAGGTACTGAGTATTTTGACCAGCAAGGCTTGGATAGGTGTTGTTCGTTGCGATGCCTGTAACACCGTGACAATAGACACAGCTAGGTGATTTGATTTTACCTTTATCAGCATCACCAAACGGCTCGGCATGGATAGCGGAAGAGAAAATAAAAGAGATTAGAAGTACAAATCTGAGCATGGAGGTTATCTATTCGCTAAAAATCATGCCGATACAATAAAGCTTCCCCTTAGGGGAAGCTCAATGATCAAAATCAAATTAAAGTAGAGATTTTATACTTGATAAGAAAGTGTCGATGTCTTTCGCTGAAATATCTTTATGAGTTACAAAACGAATTGGATTTCCAGGGGTTATCGTGATGTTTTGTTCCTTTAGTTTCGCAGCGATACTTACTATGTCCACTTGAGGATCAAGCTTCGCGAACACGATGTTCGTTTGAACAAATTCAGGGTTGACTGAAAAACCAGGCAGTTCTGCTAAACCTTCCGCTAAGGTTTTTGCGTTGATGTGATCTTGTTTTAGCTGTTCCACTTGTTCGGTAAGGGCAAGTTTGCCTGCTGCGGCAAGAATACCCGCTTGACGCATACCACCGCCGACCATCTTTCTTAAGCGACGTGCTTTTGCGATGTAGTCTTTGCTACCAAGCAGTAGCGAGCCAACAGGGGCAGCCAGACCTTTCGACAGACAGATCGTCATTGAATCAAAGTACTGACCGATCTCTTTTACCGGAACATCAAGTGCAACGGCTGCGTTAAAAACGCGAGCGCCATCTAGATGCATCTGCAAGTTATGTTTATTCACGAAGTCACGTGCTTCTGTTAAGTAAGACAGAGGTAGTACTTTACCATTAATTGTGTTTTCTAAGCTGAGAAGCTTAGTGCGAGCAAAGTGACAATCATCTGGTTTAATCGCAGCAGCCAGTTTATCAAATGGTAGCGTGCCATCTGGGTTATTTTCGACTGGTTGAGGTTGAATTGATCCCAAAACCGCCGCGCCACCAGCTTCGTATTTGTAGTTATGTGCTTGTTGCCCACATAGATATTCATCTCCCCGCTCGCAATGCGCCATTAAACCGAGCAGATTGGCTTGAGTGCCTGAAGTGGTAAACAAAGCTGCTTCGAAACCAGCAAGCTGCGCAGCAAATTTTTCAAGCTCATTGACCGTAGGGTCATCACCATAAACATCATCCCCAACGGGGGCCTTAAACATGGCTTCTCGCATGGCTTGGGTGGGCTGTGTAACGGTATCTGATCGAAAATCCATGAATGTCTCCTTGGTCAAAGTCCTAAATATATCCGCAAAGGCGCGCTTTGCTTAAGCAAGCGATCGTTTTGGCATCGGTGATCGTGCCATCGACAATCTTTTCTTCGAGTTGCTTGATTGACAAGGTGACGACCTCAATCACTTCGTCTTCATCGCACTCGTAACGGTTCGTTTTGTTAAGCTTTTCGGCAACAAATAGATACTGTATCTCATCACAAAATCCGGCAAGAGGGGTGACTTGGCCGAGAGACGTGAATTTCTCTGCACTAAACCCAGTTTCTTCCTCTAACTCTCTTTTGGCGCAGCAGAGTGGCTCTTCGTTGCCTTCTCTGGTACCAGCAGGAAGTTCCAATAGCCATTTATTAAGTGAAGGCCGAAATTGGTGGACAAGGACAATCTCACCCTCCGCTGTAATAGGGAGAATCACCGCAGCACCCGGATGATGGATTGTGGTGTGCGTAATTGCCTGTCCTGTAGGAAGCATAACGTCTTCTTCAATCAGAGAAATTTGCTTCCATTTATGAATTATCTTGCTCATGCAGTTATGAACCCTAGCTGTTACCGCATTTTTGACGTTTTTCGACATTAACCACAAATGGTGGGAAACAAAAGCAAAAAATACTGCAACACGACGAAAGCGTTTGCACTTTAAGTGAGCAATGTCTCATAAATGGAAACTTTGATTGCTTCGTCAAGATGGGGAAAAGCATCTGCTATAAGGGGAATTCGACAAAATACATTTGTAACAAAGTGATAACAAGTGTATAAAAATATTAACGCAATACCACTTCAGCAGCCGGAGAACGTATGACACAAACCTTATTTGCCTCAAATGCCGAAAAAGCGCTTCTCTCAGAACGCATCAATAAATTGGCGAAAGCGTTAACGGATGGCGTTTATGAGCGTGAACATACGATCAAGCTCTGCCTTCTTGCTGCACTTGCTGGTGAAAGTGTTTTTCTTTTAGGCCCCCCTGGTATTGCAAAAAGCTTAATTGCCAAACGACTCATCCAAGCGTTCGATAACAGCAGTTACTTCGAATACCTGATGACGCGCTTCTCAACCCCTGAAGAGGTGTTTGGGCCACTGAGTATCCAAGAGCTAAAAGACAACGGCCGTTATGTTCGCTTAACTAAAGGGTATTTGCCAACTGCACAAGTCGTATTTTTGGATGAAATCTGGAAGGCGGGCCCTGCAATTCTTAATACATTGCTGACAGTGGTTAATGAGAAAACATTCAAAAATGGCAGCGATATCGAGCGTGTGCCAATGCGCTTGTTGGTATCGGCTTCCAATGAATTACCCGATGAAGATAGTGGATTGGATGCGCTCTACGACCGCATGTTGGTGCGTGTGTTTGTGAATCGAATTCAGAATAAACAAAACTTTAAGTCGATGTTGACTGTGGGCACATCGCAAGAGGCACAAGTACCAGAAGGCCTAGCGATAACTGATGAAGAATATCATCAATGGCAACAACAGCTCGACAAATTGACGTTAACCGACAATGCATTCGAAAAGCTTTTCCAGCTTAAAACGATGTTAGAAGCCAAAGTTGAAGCTCAGTTTGGTGATGTGGCCAATACCGACATGTATGTCTCTGACCGCCGCTGGAAGAAAGCCGTGAAGTTGTTAAAAGCGAGCGCGTTTTTTAATGGTCGCGATGAAATCAATCCGCTTGACCTTCTACTGCTGCAAGATTGTTTATGGAACAGTCCTGAATCGCGAGATGTGGTACGTGAAGTGGTTCAAGAGTTCGCCTTAAAACATGCATTTGATCAACAAGACGCGGAGCAGGAAATTGAGTACTGCCGAGAGTCTTTGGTTGATGTTCAACATGAACTTGAAGATGCCTACCGCATGACGTTAACGTCTGAAGCGGCAACGGGCATTTTGCGTAAAGAAACCATGCGCTTCGATACCTCTAAAGCCAAGATGTACAAAGTTGGCGCAGCCGTTAACTTAGTTAAATTGGTTGTCTTGCAAAGCAACATGTCGGTTTCAGAATCAGAAAAAGGTGATAGCCGCTGGGTTTATGTACCCAAAGATGAGTTAGATCGAGTCATTAAAGAGGGAAGCGGTGATGTGTATGGCTACGTCAATCAAAACACCAACATGTGCCGTTTACGATTTGACGTTGACGCGGCGAATAACCTAGTTATCCGTGATATCGCGAACCGAGGCATTCTGGTTAGCCTAGTGACTCAAGAGGGCTTGGATGTAGAGCTTTACCAAAAGTGGTTAACGCAGAGCGAAAAAGCCGTAAATCAGCTTAGTGAGGCAGAACACCATATGCGCAAGGTGAAAGCGAACTTTCATGATGCGCTTCCGCATAGCTTTGTTGATCCTGAACTACCCCGCCTTATGGAGTCGAGTCTACAACAGGTCAGTCAGAGACTTGAATCAATCCAAGCAGAAAGTGAAAAAGTTATCCAACGCTTTAAAAACTTAAATCAGTTTTTCTCATAAGGAGACGACATGCTAGGTGCAGACGGACTTAACCTCGCGCTGATGGTGGCCGACTCCGGCATCATCGATAGCGCAGTTAATGATTTGATGGCTCGTTCACAAGTCATGATGATGGCAGAAAACCGAGGTGTTAGATCTTCGGTCAAAGGTCACTTGTTAAAGTGGCGAGGCAGCGTCAAAAAACGGATCACCAAGGTATGTGAGACAGAGCGTTTCCAACAAGAGCTGTCTTTATATCAAGAGGTTATTCATTGGGATGAAGAGGCGTTTTTTGAAAACATCGAAGATGTGATTAAAAAGCTGGAATGGCACTCTGCGTTTTACATGCAAGCTCGCCGAATGATGGAAAAGAACAAAGGGATGAATAACCCTATGTTCCCTCATTACTTTTGTGATCAATGGTACAAAAGCCTCACCGATGCTATAAAACAAGCGCAAGTAAGCGAGCTTGAAGCCAATAAAGAAAAGGTGCTGAATGACCTGTATCAACGTATGGAAACCATGCGTAATATGGATAAAGTCACGGAGTCGGGTGACGCTGAAAGTGTAGGGCGCCTGTGGGATATGGCATCTGCCAAGTTGAGTAAAACAGACTTAACGGTGATGAAACGCCATGCTGAGTTTCTGAAGAAGCACCAAGGCTTGCAAGAAATTGCGGAGCAACTCGGTCGTATGGCGGGGCAAGTAAATGATCCTGAACTAAATCGTGCGCCCACTGAAGAACTTCAATTGGTCGAAGAGAAAAGTGATGAGGCGACGGATGATATTGTCGGTATTCACGAAAGCGATGATCTAAATAAGCTACTTCCCAACGAAACGATGTTTTTGGCGTATCCTGAACTTGAAGTTGTGTTCTATAAACACTTAGTTGATAAACGGCTCATGAACTATCGTACACAAGGCAAATCGCGCACGTTACGTAAAGTTAAAGCTCACCGACCTGACCATAAAGCGGTAGATATCGAAAAAGGCCCCTTCATTGTTTGTGTGGACGCGTCCGGTTCCATGAGTGGCTTTCCTGAGCAATGCGCCAAAGCCATGGCTTATGCTCTGATGCAAATCGCACTAGCGGAGCAACGTGATTGCTATGTCATTATTTTTTCTACGGAACACATTACCTACGAACTAACCAAACAAGATGGTCTGCGCGAGGCGGCGGACTTTCTAACTTATAGCTTCCATGGTGGTACAGACTTAGAGCCAACTTTGATTAAATCTATCGACTTGATGAGCGGTGATAAATATAAAAACGCAGACATGGTAGTCATTTCCGACTTTATCGCGCCAAAACAACAAGACGAGTTACTGGCCAAAGTGGATGCGCTCAAAGCGAAGAAAAACCGTTTTCACGCGATTAGCTTATCGAAATACGGAAATCCTGCATTAATGTCGATGTTTGATCACACTTGGTCTTATCACCCTAATGTTGTGGGAAGATTGCTAAAAAGGGTCAGCAACTATTAAACGCCTTAATGTTTCATGGGACAAAACGAACTGAAAGCGAGATTTATATTGCTTCGTTTTAAGCCAATAAGATCGAACTTTGGTCGAATTGACTTAAAAGAAATCAAACGAACAGAAAATGAAATGTTTTTGTTTGACTATCTTCTCTCAATCCGTAAAGTAGCCACCAACGCAACGGGGTAGAGCCCTGAAGCGTAATAAAAAGGCGCCTTGGCAGAGTGGCTATGCAGCGGATTGCAAATCCGTGGACCTCGGTTCGACTCCGGGAGGCGCCTCCATTATTCTTTTGAGAGTGAATGGCTTTCGAGAATAAATGCGACACTAGCTCAGTTGGTAGAGCGCAACCTTGCCAAGGTTGAGGTCACGAGTTCGAACCTCGTGTGTCGCTCCAAATTATTCAGATATGGCCATGGCGGTATCTCGATGCCAAGTGCATCAACTTAAAACCAGCGAAAGCTGGTTTTTTTGTATCTGAAGACTGATAAATTCACACCATCTCTTTTTCATTACCTGTGAGCTTAGCAACCCCATCTCTGTCACGAGTTTCTGATATTAAGTGTGACCCGATGTTTCGCACCTCAGCCAATTTCAGTTTACAATACGGGCTTCCAAAGGATTTGACGAAGACGCATGAGAAATACCGACGATTACATCATTTTTTATCACTTGATCGAGCAAGGTTCATTCAGTGCTGCCGCGAGACATATGTCACTGACCAAATCGGTCGTCAGTAAACGGATTGCCAAGCTTGAACAAGAGCTTGGTGTACAGCTTCTCTACCGAACAACGCGAACGCTAACGTTGACTGAAGCAGGACGAGCGTTTTTTACTCATGCAAAAGCGGTTTATCAAGCGGTGGCAACGGCGGAAGAATCCATTGTGGGTTTAGGTAAAAACTTATCTGGAAACATTAAAATTTCGGTGCCTACTATCTCTGGTGAATTAATTCTTCCTCAAGTGATTAATGAATTTAATCAGAAATACCCAGACATCAATATCGATATGGATCTAGATAATCGTTTCGTCGATATCGTGAATGAACGTTTTGATTTGGCAATTAGAACGGGTGTGTTGCCAGATTCTAGTCTGATTGCAAGAAAGCTGGTGGATGCAAATTGGATCATTTGCGCGTCACCCCAATACCTAGCTAAACATGGCATACCTAAACAACCTCAAGCCTTGGCTAAACAAAATTGTTTAGTCTATTCCTACCAAGAAACCGGAGCGCATGAGTGGGCGTTTAAAGATGGAGACGAGGTATATCAAATCACCGTCGACGGTAACCTCTGTACTAACAATTCTTCTGTATTGAGAAATGTGGCGCTGTTAGGGCAGGGAATCATCTATGTGCCGCGTGTATTGGTTTATGAAGACTTAAAGCAAGGCAGTCTGATTCAGTTATTTAAAGACGAAACAGCCAAATGTTTGGGTATTTATGCGGTGTACCCTTACACTCGTCAGCAACCAGAAAAAATTAAGATCTTTATCGATCATCTATACACAAGCTTTCAAAGTCAAAACCATCGATTTTAAGCCAATAACTCAACACCGATCGTTATGTTGGTGTTGAGCTTATGTTTCCATCTTCATTTCTAAGAGTCCTCTTAAATTTAGGAGCTTACGCTTCTCCTCGTTTTCTTCACTAATATTGATAACAAGATACCCCGCACAACTGTTAACAAATGGTTTTGCTATTGTTTCTTTTAAGAAACGGTCTGTTTCTTACGTTAAATTTCTCAAATGTGAAAGATAAGTAACAGAAAAATAAAGAATTATTTTGTTTGTTGTTTATTGATTACGTATTGTTCGTCCGCCTGACATAGACGCAGAGAAATGGACTGCTTATAGTGGCTCAAACGCCATGCCTGCCGCTAAGCGGTGTTGTGAGCGAAGTACAATAACTAGAGATACGGATATGAAACAAAAGCAGCTGATTGAAGAATTTAAAACCATCGTGGGGGAAGAAAATGTTCTAACCGACGAGGTTAAAACGAAATATTACCGCTCGGGGTTTCGTTCGGGTAGTGGTAATGCGCTTGCTATCGTGTTTCCTAACACTCTTCTAGAACAATGGAAGATTATTAAACAGTGTGTTGAAGCAAACTGCATCATTATCATGCAGGCGGCTAAAACAGGTTTAACAGAGGGCTCAGCTCCGAGTGGTAATGATTATGATCGCGATGTGGTTGTGATCAATATTACCAAAATCAAGAAGATTCACTTATTAGATGGTGGTAAGCAGGCGGTTTGCTTGCCTGGTGCGAGCTTACACTCTTTGGAGAAAGAGTTGAAGGCAGTGAACCGAGCACCGCATTCTATCATCGGCTCTTCATCGCTAGGTGCCACTGTGGTCGGTGGTATCGCCAATAACTCAGGCGGTGCGCTAGTTAAGCGTGGTCCTGCTTATACGGAACTGGCGATCTACGCGCAGGTCGATAAGCAAGGCCAGTTACATTTGGTGAACCACCTTGGTATTGAAGGATTAGGTGAAACGCCAGAAGAAATTCTAACAAACCTGCAAGAAGGGAACTTTGACCCAGCGAAGATCATTCATGATGAGCGAATGGCATCAGACAGAGAATACGATGAACGTGTTCGAGACGTGACTTCTGACATTCCTTCTCGCTTTAATGCCGATGAACGCCGATTATTTGAAGCCAGTGGCTGTGCTGGCAAGTTGGGTGTTTTTGCCGTTCGGGTTGACAGCTACCCAGTACCCGAAAAAGAGCAGGTTTTTTACCTTGGCACCAATGACCCTGCGAAACTAACGAAGTTGCGAAAAGACTTCTTATCTACGTTTGATAACTTGCCTGAGATGGGAGAATACTTGCATCGAGATATCTTCAACATGGCAGAGAAGTACGGCAAGGATGTGTTCTTATCCATCGACTTGTTAGGCACAGATAAGCTGCCAAAAATGTTCGCACTTAAAGCTAAGGTAGAAAACTTCTTAGAGCGCATCCCGTTTGTCAGTAAATATCTGCCAGACACCATTCTGTACTACGCGAGCAAGTTGTTCCCACAACATTTACCAGAGCGAATGCTGGATTTCCGTGACAAGTATGAGCATCACCTGGTATTGAAAATGAGTGATGGTGGTATTGCTGAAGCACAAAAATACCTCAAAGAAGTTTGGGCTGTTGAAGACGACTGTGATTTCTTCGAGTGTACGCCGGAAGAGGGTAAAAAAGCTTATTTACATCGCTTTGCAGCAGCAGGTGCAGCAATTCGTTACGAGACGATTCACCGAAAAGACGTAGAAGACATCGTTGCACTTGATATCGCTTTGCGACGTAATGATGAAGAGTGGCTAGAAACTTTGCCTGAAGAGGTAAGTAAGAACCTTGTTCAAGCGCTCTATTATGGTCACTTTATGTGTTACGTCTTCCATCAAGATTACATTTTCAAAAAAGGGACTGACACGAAGTTGATGAAAAAGCTGATGCTTGAGCACCTCAATAGCCGTGGTGCCAAATACCCAGCAGAACATAACGTGGGTCACTTGTATGAAGCCGAAAACTCGTTGCAGAAGTTTTACCACGAATTAGACCCAACCAATACCTTTAACCCTGGTATTGGTAAAATGGACAAATATAAGCGCAATTGTAACTGCTGTGCGTAATGTGCTGTCTCACCATGATTAATAATCGTTGTTCATCGTTAAAATGATGAGCATAAGATAAGCCCTGATGACACTTGTGACATCAGGGCTTTGTGTTTTGGGTCTTTTATTGATGACTGGTATCGGCTTTGAAACAACGACTAAAGAGCACGTACTGCAGCGGCGGCGATGATGCCTGCTGCGATTGCGGGTAGAGGCTTTTTCACGATGAACATGACAACGGCAGTAGAAAACAGTGCTGCTCTAGCACCGTTATCACCCTCTACTGCTAGCGGAGCTAAAAGGGCAACCAATACGGAGCCTGACATCGCAGTAATGAAACGTTGAACCCGTTCGCTAATTGGAATGAATGACATAACATACACTCCGCCCCAGCGGGTTATGAGCGTGACTAACGCCATAGCGATAATGATAAGCAGTGTGCCACCTAAGGTTGTTTCGATGTTCATGCTTTCTTCTCCTTCCAACAAGCACCCAAGACTCCGCCAGTAATGGCGCCAACCACTACGTGGCTATTCTCTGGCAAATACCAATACGCCAACATAGAAGAGGCTGCTGCTATGGCCCAAATAGCAAAGATTCTTAAGTCTTTCGGCCCGGCCACCACCATAGACAGCAGGAAGCATCCCATAACCATATCGAGCCCTAGGCCCACCGGATCTTTGATTGCGCTACCAAAATAAATGCCGATCCAGGTGCCCACAATCCAAAAAGACCACATCGCTAAGCCGCCACCAACAAGCAAGCCAAAGCCTGGTTCTTTTCTACCAAATGCATTGAGTGCCATTGCCCAGTTAGCGTCTGATGCTACCAGCATTACACCGTAACGTTTTGTTGGTGGGAGTTGTCGTAACCATGGATAAAGTGTAGCTCCCATCAAGAGGTGACGAGCATTAATAGCAAATACAGTAATAAGAACTGGAATGAGAGGGACTTCTGCTCCCCACATTTCTAACGTGGCAAATTGTGAAGCACCGGCGAAGACCAGTGTGCTCATCAACATAGTGGGAAATACATCTAGTCCAGTCTGTACCGCAGCAACACCGAAAGCGAGGCCAAATATGACCACGAACATAGAGAGGGGTAAAAGTTGGGTGAAGCCGTTCCAGACGTCAAGCCGATTAAATTCGTGCAACTCAGTGGAGGAGCGTTGAAGATGTTGAGTATTTTCTGTCATAGAGATACCTAGCTAGCAGGCAAAGGGGCAGTGCCATACGAGTGTGTTTGTTATTCTTTTGTAAACTTCATGTTTAACATCAATTGGAGGGGCTTTCAAACTCTAAGTGCTATATAAAATTGAGCCATCCAAGCGGCTTTAAGAAACAGAGTGTAGAGAGTCGCGCTTGGTAGTGCTAAAGGAGAATAAAACAACAGAAATAGTAAGCTCTGTTTAATTGATAACATCACGAGCTAGTACAGATTAGTAAATAAGAAAGAAAGCGAGCACGAGGCTCGCTTTTTCGCTCTGTTACGAATAACTGAATAGGTTTATTTTACGTAGACACGAGGGTTCGCGCTTCCCCAAACAGTGTATAGTTCAGGGAAGATGACTTCTGCGTGTTTTTCCATCTCAGCAGCTGAAATCGTTTTGCCTTGTTGGGAGCCAAACAAAACAACTTCAGAACCAGGCTCAACATCTTTGATACCTGTAACATCTACCATAGTAGTGTTCATTGAAGCAACGCCCGCAACTTTTGCACGTTGGCCATTGATCAGAACTTCTGCCGTATTCCCCATTTTTCGTGGATAACCATCAGAGTAACCAACAGGAATGTTCGCCATTAAGCTTTCTTTGCTTGTTGTGTAGCTGCTGTCGTAACCGACTGTGCTATTTTTTGGCAGGTGGTGAACGGATGCCACGCGTGTTTTGAAAGACACGATAGAAGGGTACTCAGGGTTAGTTGGTAAGTCTCCGTATAAAACGCCACCAGGACGAACCATATCAAGCTGCGCCTCAGGAACATTAAGCGCGGTGTAAGAGTTTGCTACGTGCAGTAAAATGTTGTCGCGTTTTAGATTCGCTTCTTTAATCAGCCATGCAGAACTGTCTTTGAATGAAGCTAACTTTTGGCGCACGTCGTCTGCATTGTAGTTAGGGAAATGAGTCATGATACCAACAATATTTACGCCAGCTTGTTGAGCGATTTTTAGCGCTTCTTTCTTGCCTGCTTCTGTCGTCATATCAACACCATTACGTCCCATACCACCGTCGTTCAGAGCAAGGTGAACTTTGATTTCTTTACCAGCTTTCTCGGCTAGTTTAGACAGTGCTTTAGCTTGCTCTGCTGTGCCTATCAACTCTTCGACATTTAGGTTGATTGCGGCTTCAATCTCGCCAATATCCGCTGAGCGTACACGCATAAGTTGGCCTTTAAAGCCACTGTCGCGAACAGTTTGTGCTTCAGCGTTACTTGCAACGGCAACGCAAGGAATTTGTTGCTCGATAATAGTCGGCATCAGGCCTGCGATACCATTGCCGTATGCGTCGGCTTTCATCACGGCACAAATTTTCGTTTTGCCATCCATGTGCGATTTAAACTGCTCAATATTATCGCGGAACTGACCTAAGTTTATTTCTAGCCAAGCGTTAGCACCTTGAACTTGCTCTGCTTTTGCTGCTGTATTGCTAATTTGAAGAGGAGCAGCAGTAGCTTGCATTACAGGAACCGCGATTGCAGCAGCGATAGTCAGTGATAGTAAGGTTTTATTTAAGCGCATAAAGTCTCCGTACGCGTTTTTTGTATTGGTTATGTTATTGAGTACTTGGGGAAAGTACCTGACGAAGTAAAACGCTCCAAGTGGTGCTTTGGAGCGTTTATTAAGATAGTGATTTAATATATACCTAAATATACCTCAGTGATGACATTCAATTTAAGCAAATCGGGATTGATTTGATATCTACTAAGGTACCCACTGAGTTTAACTCAGTTTAAAGCGGCTCATTACATCTTTAAGAGAAATGGATAGCTGGCTTAGTTCGCGGCACGCCTGTGCGGTTTGCTCCGAGCCTTGCGAGACCTCTTGAGATGCTAAATGTATGTTTTCAATGCTGCGGTTAAGCTCTTCCGCAACAGAGTCTTGCTGGTTACAAGCCGTGGCGATTTGGGTACCCATGTCTGAGATGTCCGAAATCGAATGCTCAATGTCGCTCATCAGCTGTTTTGATTGAATGCCTTGTTCTGCACATTCTGAGATACTGGTTCTAGAAAGTTCAGTGGCTGATTTTGCGTCTTTTGCAAGTGATTGTAGCTGCTCAATGATCGAAGTGATTTCACTCGTTGAATCTTGCGTACGGCCAGCAAGAGTTCGAACTTCGTCTGCAACGACGGCAAAGCCACGACCAGACTCACCAGCACGCGCCGCTTCAATGGCTGCATTAAGTGCAAGTAGGTTGGTTTGATCGGCGATGTCGCGGATAACATCCACGATCACGTTAATTTTATTCGATTGCTGTTCAAGCTCTGCTACGGTATCGCCTGCAGCGCCAATTACGTTTGAAACTTCTTGAATCGCGTCAACCATACCTTGGGTTTCACGAACACCGTGTTGTGTGCGGCGGTTTGCTTCGTTAGCTTGGTTCGCTGAGTCTTCAGTGTTACGAGCAACATCGGCTACGGCCGCTTTCATTTCTGTCATTGCTGTTGCGATGTGCGTAATTTGCAGCTGTTGATCTTTCATACCAGACGCAGAAATATCGGAGATTTGGTTCATCTCTTCGACAGCGCTGCTTAACTGAGTAACTGCAGCAATCACATTATCGATAACTTGGCGTAAGTCATCTTGCATCTTAGTGGTCGCGTCTGCCAGTTCACCAAGCTCATCATTGCCGATTGCTTTACGGTCAATGTCACTTGATAGATCACCTGTCGCGATGGCATTTGCTTGCTCAACAACAAGTTTAAGTGGGCCACAAATTAGCCGAGTCAGCACGTATGTCATGCCTACCATGATCAGTAGAATAATCACGTTACTTGCAATTGAAGAATTACTCAATCCATTTACAGAGGACAGGATATGAGTTTTGTTGCTGTCCATAGCTTCTTTAAGGAGACGGATTAGTTCGCCTAACTCTGAGTCAACCGCTTCGAAAGCAGACAAAGAGTTCGCCAAAATAGGGTGGGCCTTGCTTTTGTCGTTAGCTAGCATCGCTTCATTGTACTGGTCCATAGTATCCAAGTACTTTTTCCACTGACGCATAAGACGCTGGTAAGTTTGCTGCTCTTCGCCAGGCCAGATAGTTTCACCGTAAGCGTTGAGCTCTCTAGTGATCTTTTCGCGTTCTCTAATATTGTTAGAAATTTTAGTTTTGACTTGGTCTGCGTCTTCATAAGTGTACGCAGCAAATTGAGCTCGGCGCCAGCGAGACAAGTGGTCTCGAATCGAATCGACCCTTTCCATTGCAGGAAGCGTATCATCGGTATAGTTTAAAAGTTCAGATTTGATGCTTTTGAGCTCTGTAGATAAAAACACGCCAAATGCAATGTTGACGATGGCAATGAGTAAAAACGATAGCGATATCTTTTTCGCTATAGAAAGATTCTTGATAGACATTAGTGATATACCTTGTTTTTCTTATGTTGTGTCGCCAAAGTAAACCACATCCTTATATGTGATATATGTCCATTAAATTACTGCAACTCGTGTAACGTACCATTATTTATTGATATTTTCGATAATGAATTGAGCTTTGTTTGAAAATAAAAAAAGTCAATGATTTTATAAAGGTACGACCACATTCGATATAAAGTTATCGGTAACAAAATATGATGTTCTGTACGCAGTCGTGCCAAGAGTAGGGAATCAAATTGTTACAGATGTTACAGCGGTGAAAAGATCAGCGTTCATAACGTGATAGTCGCGTGTTTACCTCGAAGCAGTTACGGGCACTAGTATGCGTATGACTTAATAGACAATGAAAGGGAACGGGTGCTTATTGGTCTAATTGAATGCCAAATATACTAGGCAGATCGCTTTTTAAGCACTTAAATCAAAAAGATAAAATTTATTGTTGACCAGATAAATTAATCCGTTAAAGTACGCCTCGTTCTGACGGCAAAGGTCGCTGAGACAGATGGTGTCTAACCCATCGCATGATTGCGTTGCCCTGGTGGTGGAATTGGTAGACACAAGGGATTTAAAATCCCTCGGCGTTCGCGCTGTGCCGGTTCAAGTCCGGCCCGGGGCACCATCAAAATCTTTAGTGACAGAGATATAAAATCAGAAAGGCGCCTTGGCAGAGTGGCTATGCAGCGGATTGCAAATCCGTGGACCTCGGTTCGACTCCGGGAGGCGCCTCCACTATTTCCAAAGCCAGTCTTAAATGACTGGCTTTTTTCGTTTTTAGTCCGCCTTTTCGTAACCCTTCGCGCTTTCCTAAAGTCTCCCATGTTTTGATCACCATTCAATATTTTTAACGTGCTAATCATTGATTTTATAAATGTTAGACAACTCAATAATTGTATAGTGTGATTGGTGATAGTTTCTCTTCGATTGTAATCCGAACTTTTTGTATTACAGGCAGCAACCTAGCTAGCGTCATAGTTAGTATCGCTTGGTGCGTATATGCAGAAAGGAGGATTCTAGTCCTTAACGTGAGAGAAAAATAATGAAAACATTCAACCTTAAACCTACACTTTTACCCTTAACTTTGCTGCTCAGTTCGCCTGTAATGGCGGCACAAAATGGCACCATGATGCAGTATTTCCATTGGTATGTGCCAAATGACGGTGCACTCTGGACACAAGTTGAAAACAACGCTTCGGCACTATCTGACAACGGCTTTACTGCGTTATGGTTACCGCCCGCCTATAAAGGTGCTGGTGGTAGCAACGACGTCGGTTATGGCGTTTATGATATGTACGATTTGGGAGAGTTTGATCAAAAAGGTTCGGTGCGCACCAAGTATGGCACCAAAGATCAGTACCTAAGCGCCATCAATACTGCCCATAAAAACAATATCCAGATTTATGGCGATGTGGTGTTCAACCATCGCGGCGGTGCGGATGGTAAATCCTGGGTCGACACCAAGCGAGTCGATTGGAACAACCGAAATATTGAACTTGGTGATAAATGGATTGAAGCGTGGGTAGAGTTTGATTTCCCTGGGCGCAACGATAAGTACTCAAACTTTCATTGGACGTGGTACCACTTTGATGGCGTGGACTGGGACGATGCTGGCGAAGAAAAAGCTATCTTCAAATTCAAAGGTGAGGGTAAGGCATGGGATTGGGAAGTGAGCTCAGAAAAAGGCAACTACGATTACCTTATGTACGCTGATCTAGACATGGATCACCCTGAAGTTAAGAAAGAACTTAAAGACTGGGGTGAGTGGTATATCAACATGACTGGTGTTGATGGGTTTAGAATGGACGCGGTGAAGCACATCAAATATCAATACCTGCAAGAATGGATTGATCACCTACGTTGGAAAACAGGGAAAGAACTATTCACGGTCGGAGAGTACTGGAACTACGATGTGAATCAGCTGCATAACTTTATCACCAAAACCTCTGGCAGCATGTCTTTGTTTGATGCACCGTTACATATGAACTTTTATAATGCGTCTAAATCGGGTGGTAGCTACGATATGCGTCAAATCATGGATGGTACGCTGATGAAGGACAATCCAGTCAAAGCGGTTACCTTAGTAGAAAACCATGACACTCAGCCTTTGCAGGCGTTGGAATCAACCGTTGATTGGTGGTTCAAGCCGCTCGCTTACGCATTTATCTTATTGCGTGAAGAAGGTTATCCATCCGTGTTTTATGCAGATTACTACGGCGCGCAGTACAGTGATAAATGGCATGACATCAATATGGTCAAAGTGCCTTACATTAAAGAGCTAGTAACACTGCGTAAAGATTATGCCTATGGCAAACAACATTCTTATCTCGACCACTGGGACGTAATTGGTTGGACTCGAGAAGGTGATGCAAAGCATCCACATTCAATGGCCGTGATCATGAGTGATGGACCTGGCGGCTCGAAGTGGATGTATACGGGTAAACCAAGTGCTCGCTACGTAGACAAGTTGGGTATCCGAACTGAAGAAGTTTGGACTGATGCGAATGGTTGGGCTGAGTTCCCAGTAAACGGCGGATCTGTCTCGGTTTGGGTTGGCGTTGAATAATCCATTCCTGTGATTTTGATACAGAGTAGGCAATTCTTGATAAAACTCTTCAATGAATCAATGTGTTATTTGATATTCATTCGACAAATGAGTAACTTATAGTTGAGCATAATCTAGAGGAAGATAAAGAATGGAATCTATTGCTGATGTATTGGTTGTGGCTATTGTGTTCGGTGCCATATTTGGGGGCGGGATAATAAAGTTAATCTTGAACCATCGTAAAGAAGTAAGAGCGTTGGAGATATCTGAACGTAATACGATGAGCCGAGAAGAACAAGATAACCTTAACAAGCAAATTGGTGACTTGAAGCGACGTGTTGAAGTGTTAGAGCGAATTGTCACAGATAACAAATATCAACTTGAAAAAGAAATCGCCTCTCTGTAGATCACCACTTAATCGTAAAGCCGGCGAAGTCCGGCTTTTTGGTGTCTGTACGTCATACCTTTCGGATGTTTAACTCAGCGTTCATCAAAAAAGTCTTTGTCGCGAATGTATTTACTCATAAAGTGATAAGAGAACGGTCGCATTAACCAACTAAATAAGGAGCGCCCAAGCCGTATGAGCGTTGGGGTGTTCTCGTATATTCTCCCGTTATATAACCATAGCATTTTGCCTACATGCCAATACAAAAAAGGTACGGGCGGCATAAAGGTCACGATGTCGATGTCGCAACAAATCCTGTATGTTTTGTGCCCCAAACGGTAGCGTTTCTTAAACGTCCAATCTCCGACAGCGGGCTGTCCGAAAGTGACCACGCGTTTAATGCTTTTGGGGTATTTTTTCTCAATATAGTCAGCAAAAACACTGCCAATCGCGCCACCTGAAGAGTGGCCAGTAATAGTGATTCTTTTTCCCCTGAGAATAAGTGGTACAACGATACCTTCGAGGCGTTCGATCACGGTCAACCCTAACCGATCTTCATTCCGGCTCGGTAAACTTTCTTGGAACAACAGATGATAGAAACCCGCGTGAATGCGATAGTTTAGTCCCAACCTTCGACAACTTCTCGTCCACATCGCGAAGTTCAACAACCAATCACTGATACTGTGTGAGCCTTTAATCACTACGACCACTTCACTCTGTTTTTTACTCCAGAGCACGCGAATCATAATCTTACCGTGTTCATTTCTAATGACTCGTTGCCCATTAGGATCGAATCCATATTGAGTTTGTCTGAAGACGCGAGGGTAGGCGAGATTACAAAGCACCGCATAGCGCTCGTATTGGTATCGTTTTAATGGTTTCACGTTATCTTTCTTAGTGGAGCCCAACGATTGACTGTAATTAATGAATATTAAGAATACGTGAACCTTGATTTAGGGTCGGTAGAGATTTTGTGTATTGGAATCGCGAATGAAAGACTCAAACTGGCTTAAATGCGTCAAGATGGTTTGGCGAGAGAGTTCATGATGTTCGCTAAGCACGTTAATTAGCTTTTTCAAAGCCTTACGATCTTGTTTATTGAGATTTGCTGTTTCTTTGAGTTGTGCGAAAAATTCAATTTGACTTGAAGTGTCGTTAAAGTCACCGAGCTTGTCTTGCAATAGTTTGAGTTGTTTCACGTTGTTTTTGTGCTGTTGGGAAGGATAGAGCGTGGAAAATCCTTCTAACAAATAACGAAGCGCTTTGCACTTTATCCGCATCGAATGAATCACGCTGTCACGACTTTTGTCCGAGATTTTGCGTCGTGCTTTATCAACTTTTTTAAATTGAACGGAGATTTTTTGGCTTGCGAAAAGTAACGCAGGTACGTTGCTATCCACTGGTTCGTGTTGCGTACTTCGCAACATACTATTCCTGATCAAAGTGCAGTGCGTTGTGTATTCTTGTGTAGCTAGCCAACGCGTAACTTTTGCTTGTTCGTAAGCACGTTCAGATTCTATAAAGCAAAAAAGTTGCTCAAGAGACGATTTGTGATTTGGGAGCATTTCAATGTATTGGTTTTTGTCCAAGATAAATACGTCCAAATCACGCAGCTTATTTGTTTTCTTCATCATTATTCTTAAATGAGGTTTCAAAATACGCTGTTCAAAAGGAGGGATCAGTTCGCGAAGTAGTGAGCATAGTGAGCGTATGCGCCTCAGTGTGACGCGATATTGGTGTGTATATTCAGGATCCAAGTCGTCGATGACTCCCTGCTCCAGAGAGCGTGCATAATCAAATTCAGTAAGGAAGAAGTGGGGCACTACGAAGTCGAGTTCGGAGTCGGCATGTAAGGGTAAGTGAAATGATGGTTTTCGAAACATGATGAGCGCTATTTTGTTCTCTGAAATACACGTTAAGTTTATACCCATACTGTTAACTTGCGCGATTTGTTGGCTCTTCATTGATATAAAATGAGAAGGTTAAAAGGCACGAAAGCAAAGCGTATTGATGATCAAATAAGCAAAATGATCGCCCTTTGTTCGTTTGAGTTGGCTTTTTAACCATTTGAATAAAAAAGACTAATTTTTTGTTGACCAGATAAATTAATCCGTTAAAGTACGCCTCGTTCTCACGGCAAAGGCCGCTGAGACAGATGGTGTCTAAGCCATCGCATGATTGCGTTGCCCTGGTGGTGGAATTGGTAGACACAAGGGATTTAAAATCCCTCGGCGTTCGCGCTGTGCCGGTTCAAGTCCGGCCCGGGGCACCATCAAAATCTTTAGTGACAGAGATATAAAATCAGAAAGGCGCCTTGGCAGAGTGGCTATGCAGCGGATTGCAAATCCGTGGACCTCGGTTCGACTCCGGGAGGCGCCTCCATTCTTTTACTTGTCCATGAGTTCCGATAGTAACCTGTAGGATCTCAACTTCTCAGATTGTTCAAACACCATCGTGTTTACCATAATTTCATCCGCCCCAGTGCGTTCCAAAAGTTTCTCAATTTTCTGTCTTACATATGTTTGATCACCATGGATAGATTCACGTAATTGAGTTTCAACGTGAAGCTTTTCCTGTGCTGACCATAGTGGTGCCATACTTTTCACTGGTGCGCGAAGTTTTTCGCGATTGCCGCGAATCATTTTTAAGAATTTTTGCTTCTCTGTTGTCGCGAGAAAATCTGCATGTGACTGAGTATCCGCTACGATAACGTTGGCACAAATCATCACATAGGGTTGAGCTAAATGCTCGGATGGGACAAACTCATCTCGATAAAAGTTTAGAGCACGAGACATTGCATCTGGAGCAAAGTGTGCAGCGAATGCGAAAGGTAAGCCTCTCTTAGCTGCTAAACGTGCACTGTATGTACTCGACCCCAGAAGCCAAATCGGCAGAGATGTGTTGTTACCTGGATAAGCCGCGACTGGTTGATTTCGAGATACGGGACCAAGAAAGAAATTAAGTTCCTCCAACAGCTCTTCAAAGTCAGGATCCATATGCTCTGGTTCCCGCCTTAATGCATGCATTGTTTGGTAGTCGGTGCCTGGTGCGCGTCCTAACCCGAGGTCAATGCGACCAGGGTATAATGCCTCTAACGTTCCGAATTGCTCTGCAATTACTAGTGGTGCATGGTTAGGTAACATGATTCCACCTGAACCTAAACGGATCGAGTTCGTGTGCGCTCCAATATGACTGAGTAATACACTGGTTGCGGCACTGGCGATATCGGGCATGTTATGGTGTTCAGCCATCCAAAACCGATGATAGCCCCAGGACTCGATTGATTGAGCTAATTCAACGGAGCGTTCGAACGTTTCGGTGAAGTTTGTTCCGTCGGACACGGGTGCCAAATCCAGAACAGATAAACGAGGAAAAGACATAGGATAGTTATAGCCTGTTAATGAATCTTAACTATCATATGGTGGTGAAAGTTGACGTTTAAAAGGGGAGGATTAACCATTCACAATGGATTATTTTTCTTCAATGCCTGGAGAGCGTTTAGCTTTTGCTATGTGATAAAAGCGGCTTTATTACTGTAAGTGGCCACAGTGGTCGATGTCGTTGAATATTCGCATGTAGAACGTTTCCACAGCTACTTTAGATTAAAACATAGGCCTCTTTAACAGCGAACTGCTGTTGTCGACAATAGTGAACGAGCTAGCTTTAGAACGTTTTGACTGATACATAGACTTGTCTGCCGCTGTTAATAATTCATGTACATTCGACCCATGCTCAGGATAGAGTGCAATACCAATGCTAGCTCCGACGCATAACTCTTTACCTTTAAAATGAATTACTTTTTCTATTTCTTGGATATAACGTAGTGCACATGCAGACAGAGACGTACCTGTTGTGTGTGAACGATGAATAATAATAAATTCATCTCCACCAAAGCGGCCTACCATGTCTGATTCGTCGATAATACTTGATAATCTACTAGCTACAGATTTTAACACTGCATCACCTGCCTCATGGCCATGGCTATCGTTAATATCCTTAAATAAATTTAAATCTATAAAAAACAAACTAAAACTATTCTCACTGCCTCTGAAATTACGCGTAAGCTGGATCAAATGTTTTTCTATTGCTCGACGATTGTAGATATTAGTTAAGGAGTCGTGCTCAGACAAAAATACCAAACTTTCTTTTTGACGATTTAGAACTGAAGTTTGATTCTCTACTTCTTCTTTAAGTTTTGATTTTGATATTGTTGTGTGGTTTAACAATGCCGCCATTTTATTGAAGTAACAAGACAGATTTTCAAATTCCGTGAATTGATTTTCTGAAGGGATTTTATAGTCAAAATTTGACCTGCTTAATTGTTTTATTCCATTTATAAACCTTTGAAAGCTTCTCTTGAACTTTATTTTTATATAAAAACACAATAGCATAACAACCAGAGAGATAAAAATAATACCTGCTTGAGTGTAATAATTTAAATTTTGTAGTTTTGTAGACTTATTATTAAGTATTTTTTTATAAATATATATTATTTCATTATTCATATCCTGGGATACAATATTTATTCTGGATTGTATGGCAGGATTTGATTTATTATCATTTACAACTGAATCATTATGGCGATCTTTTTCTAGTAAATGATTATTTTCATATTGAACTAAAAAATACAGTTCGAGATTCATTTTTTTTAGGTCTTTAGTAAGGTATAAAACATCTTCATTTTGAGATAATAATTCGTTTAATTTGTTATGAGAAATCATGAATTGTGTGAAATTGTTTTTTCCCCTATTTTGAGTGTAAGCCCAAAGATAACTACTTAATGACTCTAATGATATTTGTATGTCCATTATTTGGTTTAATTGTTTCTTGGCTTTATAATCTTCTATTTTTATGAAGCTTATGTATACTATAACGCTGATACATAGTATTACGCTTAGACTGAATAGTGATGCTAAATAGTGGTTTAACGAACGATGCATTTTAATCTAGACCATCAAAATATGAATTGATATAGTTTTCTTTAAATATTTTTCTGTAATTTGGAATCTGTCCTTCTACATAGTTTTGTTTTAATGCCCAATTAGCTTCTGATTGTAATGTAAATAATAAAGAATTCGTTAAATTTAATCGAAAGTTATAATCATCCCAGCTCCAAGATATTTCTTCAACTGTTGTGTTAAGTTTTTGTGATAGTATTTTCATTGTTAAATGAGGGTTTTTATCCATCCAGTTAATTGAGTGATGAAGTGACTTTATTATTTTCATTACTTCTTGATCTGATTTTTCAATGTGTATTTCTTTTGATACAAGCAAAAAGTAAAGTTTATACACGCCAATAATTCCTATGTTCTTTACTTCTTCATTTATTCTATTCTTGGCCATAAATCCGTATGGCTCCCAAGTAGATATTGCATCGACGTTTCCTTGTATTAAATGATTTATAATAACCTGCGTTGTTGATGATATTTTTTCTACTTTTTCTAAATCAATGTCATTTACCTGTAGCAACAAGTCTAAGTAATATTCGCTAGCGCTCTTTTTTATTACACCAACCTTTTTTCCTGGTAATTTATCTATACTTTCTATACCAGACCGATTTTTAGTTAGCAGCTTAATATCATTCGTAGAAGATGCAAAAGAAGTGATTAATGCTAAATCTTTGTATTCAAAGCTTTTAAACATCAGTACGCTTTCAGAAAAAGTGGCGTAATTAACATGGTTTTCTAGAAGTAGGTTTGAACATTCGACCCCTCCAAAGCACATGATAAGTTCGACGTTTAAATCGTTTTCTTCAAACGCGCCTATGTGCTCTGCAATGATAAAAGGGGCTGACAGAGGCGTCTTAGATATACCGATTGTTGTAGGTTTGTGGATAGCATTTGATACCGTTGTTAACTTTAAATAAGCAACTACTAATGCAGAAAGAACTAAAATTATGATAACTGTAGAAATCTGTTTTGTATCCATCAAAAACAACTCCCTTCATAATAGTAGTAATTAATCTATCAGTTAAATGAGTGTAGTTGCTTATTGGGTTGATGCTAGGAGAGGAGGGGATTTATTTGTATCGTGCCAAATTTATGAGTACCTAGGGGTAATTTCGGTAACTGGCTTAGATATAAAGAATTTATCTTTAGTTAGTTCAAGTTGTAGCAAATGACTGATTTCATAACATGATGATTTATGGAGAGATATCAACTTTTTAAGTTGAAAAATTGTACTCCATTTTTGCCATTTTTCTTTATCTCATACATTGCGTGATCGGCTTTTTGATACACTTCATTAAACGGTTGCTTTCCTTTGTTAAAGAGACAAACACCGATACTCATTCCTATCGTTACTTTATGTAAGTCTTGATTTATCGCTGGAATGATTGAATCTAAGAGTTGATTGCAAAGTTGGGATATTTCCTCTCGACTTGAATGCCAGTTTAAGATAACAAATTCATCGCCTCCTATGCGTCCAACTTGAGACTTGCTTGACGCAAGCTCTGTTAAGCTATTGGCGATATTGATGAGGAGGGTGTCGCCAGTATGATGGCCTAGCAGGTCGTTAACTGCTTTAAAATTATCTATATCAACAAACACTAAAGCAGACTGCTGAGACGGTTCGGTTTGAGGTTGATGATTAAAGTTTTCCTCAATTGCTTTTCTATTTAACAATCCGGTCAATGGATCACTCGAAGCTAACTTAGCCAGTTGCTGCTCATATCGCTTTTCTTTTGTAATATCGATATGAGTGCCCATCATACGTAGTGGTTCGCCATCAGAACCATACTCGACGATGCGCCCTCGATCGTAGACCCAACTATCACTGCCGTCTTTATGAATCATGCGATGAACTACCTCATAAAGGTCGGTTTTGCCAGCTAGGTGATCTTCAAATGCACCCACCGCAAGATCATAATCTTCAGGGTGGAGATTGTTTTTCCACGTTTCAACCGTCGCGGTTAACTCATGGGGCTGATAACCTAGCATTTTGCCCCATTGCATATTGAATATCGTCAAAGTACCTGAAGGAATATGCTGCTCCCACAAACACAGTCCATTACTGTCGAGTGCAGCATTCAACTTTTCTTGTAGTCGCGCATTTTTCCGCTTCAGCTCTTCATTTTCTTTTTCTAAGACGGCAATTCGAGTTAGATATTCTTCCATTTTGCGCATAATTTACGTCGTTTTCGGAGCGACAATATACGAAAAATACTTTGCAATTTCTATGATTGAGCTTGGAGATATAAGTATTGAATATGCGGTAAATAATAAAGAATCGGTGATGTTACTTAAGAGCAGCAAAGTAAATGCTTGGAAAAACAAAGAGGGAAATAGGGGATAAGCGAGGGGCTCTCCTGGTGCAAAGTCTTAAATGGAGGCCTTTGCACCGGGACTACTGAGGGTTAGCGGTTTAGTGCACCACAACGCTCAGGCTGGTAGGTGATATCGACAATTTCAATTGTCTTCACTTGATTATTTGGCATTGGCCATTCAAGTTTTTGACCAACAGACAAACCGATCAGTGCGCTGCCTACGGGCGCAAAAATAGAGATATCATCACTGCTTTTCAGTTCAGAAGGGTAAACCAGTGTCTTTGTCATGGTTCTATCTTCACCTGAAAATTTAAACTCTACAGTCGAGTTCATCGTGACCACGTTATCTGGCATTTGTTCTGGCTCAAGAACTGTTGCTCGGTCGAGCTCTGCTTCTAATTCCACAAGCTCCGCTGCGATGTTTGGCATTTTATCCAACAAGGCCGTGATTCGGTTCATATCTAAGCTTGAGATGTAGATAGAATTGTTTTCTGACATTTTATGACTCCCAAATAAAAGGCCGCCTCACAAAAATGGGACGGCACTCTATATGTCAATTACGGTATCAATCATATGGACGCTATTCCATATGAACTAAACCTGATTTTAGTCTTTATAGTGCGACTTAGCTAGTAAAAAATTTTTGTTGTGAAGCTTGATTTTTCTAAATCTTTCAATCACTTCAGATATTGTTCTCTGATCACCTTGAAACGGTGAAGTCAAGTGAGTGCGTCGTTTAGAAGCAAAGCAGGATTTATCGTAGGTGTGCTCGGTTTCGATGGTCAGCCTAACTTCATAAAAGCAAAACGGTATAGTCCGTTGCTAGCATGGCTTCGGTTATCTCAGTTTGTTAAAACTACCAATATCCGTTAATAAATTACTTTTTATTTCGCAATAGTCAGATAAATACGTTCATCTACCCCTTTAGGGTAGTTTGAAATTGTAATTGATTTACATCATGTATTAATTTTCTTTCACAATTAACAATGAGCTCAGTGATAAGAACCTAACCCTTAGGAATTATAATGAGCAAGTTGAAGCTAGTAGTCATCGGTAACGGTATGGTAGGGCACCGTTATATTGAAGACTTAGTCGAGAAAGCTGATATGTCTAATATGGACATTACGGTTTTCTGTGAAGAACCTCGTGTCGCATACGACCGTGTGCACCTTTCCTCTTACTTTTCTCACCATACTGCAGATGAACTTTCTTTAGTAAAAGAAGGCTTCTACGAGAAACACGGTATTAACATGCTGATCGGCGAACGCGCGATCAACATCAACCGTGAAAACCGCATTGTTTACTCAAGCACTGGTCGCGAAGTTCAATACGACAAGCTGATTCTTGCTACTGGCTCATTCCCATTTGTTCCACCTATCAAAGGTCACGAAAGCAAAGACTGTTTTGTTTACCGTACTATCGAAGATCTTAAAGCGATCGAAGCGTGTGCGAAGAAGAGCAAATCAGGCGTTGTTGTCGGTGGTGGTCTGCTAGGTCTTGAAGCAGCAGGTGCATTGAAAGCACTGGGTGTAGAAACGCATGTTGTTGAGTTTGCACCGAAGCTAATGGCTGAGCAACTTGACCTTGCTGGTGGTAACCAACTTCGACAAAAGATCGAGCGTATGGGCGTGAACGTTCACACTAGCAAAAACACGCTTGAGATTGCGCCAGAAGGCACAAACGCACGCAACGTTATGCGTTTTGCTGACGGCTCAGAGCTAGAAACAGACTTCATCGTATTCTCTGCAGGTATTCGTCCACAAGACAAACTAGCACGCCAAATGGAGCTAGAAGTGGCACCTCGTGGCGGTGTTGCTATCAACGATCATTGTCAGACTTCTGATGAGAACATCTACGCGATTGGTGAGTGTGCGTCTTGGAACGAAATGTTCTACGGCCTTGTTGCTCCTGGCTACAAGATGGCGACAGTTGCCGTTGATCACCTACTAGGTAACACAGAAAGCAAATTCGAAGGCGCTGACATGTCTGCGAAGCTGAAACTTCTAGGTGTAAAAGTAGGTTCAATCGGTGACGCGAACGGTCGTACTGAAGGTTGTAAGAGTTACGTTTACCAGAACGAAGAACAAGAAGTCTACAAACGTCTTATCGTTTCTAAAGACAACAAGAAACTGCTTGGCGCGGTTATGGTTGGCGATACGTCTGACTACGGCGACCTGCTTCAACTTATGTTGAACGAAATCGACCTACCAGAACACCCAGATGCGTTGATCCTTCCTGCACACGCAGGCGCTGAGAAACCAGCACTAGGTGCAGATGCTCTACCAGAAAGTGCAGTGATCTGCTCTTGTTTCGACGTAACCAAAGGCAAGATCGCACAAGCGGTTGCTGATGGTCACCACACATTGGGCGACATCAAAGCCGTGACGGGCGCGGGTACAGGCTGTGGTGGTTGTATTCCCCTAGTGACGTCTGTTCTAAATGCTGAGCTTGCTAAATCTGGTATCGAAGTGAAGAACGACGTGTGTGAGCACTTTGCATACTCACGCCAAGAGCTGTTCCACCTAATCCGTATTGAAGAGATCAAAACGTTTGATGAGCTTCTAGAGAAATACGGTAAAGGTTACGGCTGTGAAGTTTGTAAACCACTGGCTGGTTCTATCTTGGCTTCTTGCTGGGGTGAGCACATCCTTAAGCCACAACTGGTTAAGCTGCACGACACGAACGATAACTTCCTAGGTAACATCCAAAAAGACGGTACTTACTCTGTTATCCCACGTATGGCGGGTGGTGAAGTAACACCTCAAGCACTGAGTGCACTAGCGAACGTTGCAGCAGAATACAACCTATACACCAAAGTAACCGGTGCTCAACGTATTGGTCTGTTTGGTGCTCAAAAAGACGATCTTCCAGAGATCTGGCGCAAGCTTATCGACGCTGGTTTCGAAACAGGTCAAGCGTACGCAAAAGCACTTCGTATGGCGAAGACATGTGTGGGCTCAACTTGGTGTCGTTACGGCGTTCAAGACTCTGTTGGTCTGGGTTCTTACATCGAGAACCGTTACAAAGGCATTCGTACACCTCATAAGATGAAGTTCGGTGTTTCTGGTTGTACTCGTGAGTGTGCGGAAGCACAAGGTAAAGACCTTGGCATCATCGCGACTGACGCAGGTTGGAACATGTACGTATGTGGTAACGGCGGCATGAAACCTCGTCACGCAGACCTACTTGCAAGTGACCTAGATAAAGAAACACTAATCAAGTACATCGACCGCTTCATGATGTTCTACATCCGTACTGCTGCGCCACTACAACGCACATCAGTTTGGATGGAAAACATGGAAGGTGGCGTTGACTACCTACGCGAAGTGATTGTTAACGACAAGCTTGGTATCAACTCTCAACTAGAGGCAGACGTAGCGAAGCTTGTAGACGAGTACGAGTGTGAGTGGACTGCGACCATCAACGACGAATCACAACTGACTCGTTTCGCGCACTTCATCAACTCTGACAAGCGCGATGACAACGTTGTGTTTGTACAAGAGCGTGAACAGCACCGCCCAGCAACCTTCACGGAAAAGCACCCTGAAGCGAAAGGCGACATCCTACACGTAGCGATCACTGAAGCATAAGGGAAGGTTGATTATGTCATTTGAAAAGATTTGCCAAATCAGCGACATCGTACCGGGCACAGGTGTTTGTGCACTGGTTGATGCTCAGCAAGTTGCGGTATTCCGCCCAACACAAGCAGAAGAAGTGCTGGCGATCAGCAACACAGACCCGTTCTTCCAATCAAACGTGCTTTCTCGCGGTTTGATCTGTGAGCACCAAGGCGAGCTTTGGGTGGCTAGCCCACTTAAGAAGCAACGCTTTAACCTGACAACAGGTGCGTGCATGGAAGACGAGCGTTTTAGCGTGAAAGCGTACAAAACCCGCGTAACCAACGGCGAAGTAGAAATCTCTGCGTAAGCTTGGTTTTCATTCCCTCCTCTTAGGGGGAGGGAATGAACTGAAACCTAGATTTAATAGACAAAGGCTTTCCAAGCATCAACTCAGGGGAACAGGGAAGCGAGGTGTTGTAGACAGCGTTCAGGTGTCAACGGGAAGCCTTTCTCTATTCAATCTTTAACTTTTTAACTTTCAATTTTGGATAAGGACACATTCATGTCTACTGATTTTAAGCCTGCAGAATTCGTGCAAACCATGATCAATGTTGGTGAAGCGAAAACCAATACAAGCACGCGAGATCTTCTGCTTCGCGGTACGATGGCTGGCGTTATTCTTTCGCTTGCGGTGGTGGTTGCTATTACCGCGATTGTACAAACGGGTATCGGCCTTGTAGGAGCACTTGTTTTCCCCGTTGGTTTCGTAATTCTAAGTGTGATGGGGTATGACCTAGTAACCGGTGTTTTTGGTCTAGCGCCTCTGGCTAAGTTTGCGAACCGTCCGGGCATCACTTGGGGTCGTATCTTCCGTTGTTGGGGTCTTGTAGGCTTGGGTAACCTTATCGGTTCTCTGATCGTTGCTTACCTAGTGGCTATCTCTCTAACAGGTAACTTTTCTCTAGAACTGAACGCAGTAGCGAAGAAATTTGTCGCTGTTTCTACCGCGCGTAGCCTTGGTTTTGAAAACATGGGTATGGACGGATGGATCACGTGTTTCGTACGCGGCATCTTCTGTAACCTAATGGTGTGTCTAGGCGTTATCGGCAACATGACGGCACGTTCGGTGTCTGGTCGCGTAGCAATGATGTGGTTCCCAATCTTCATCTTCTTTGCGCTAGTATTTGAACACACCGTAGTAAACATGTTCCTATTCCCACTAGGTATGATTCTAGGTGCGGATTTTGGTATCGCGACTTGGTTGAACTTCAACCTTATTCCAACCATTCTAGGTAATATTGTCGGTGGTCTCGTAATGACTTGTATTCCACTGTACCTAACTCACGCAAAAACAGCGCCTTCTATCAACGTAGTTGAAGAAGAAGTAAAAACAGAGCCTGCAATCGCAAAATAAACCGCTTTTATCTGGCCCTACCTATGGTAGGTAGGGCTGTTCAACTCATTTAACTTTCGATAAGTATTGTATTGATTTAGCTATAAAAAGTAATAACTCCTTGGGGTGATTTTAACCTTGAGTTAATGACTTGAGTGTTACTTTTTATGTCCAAATTTTCGATAGGCGTTGATATGACAACTGTTAACTCATCTTTAAACAGCGGCTTTGTTTCTCTTGTTGGTGCAGGTCCTGGTGACCCTGATTTACTCACAGTAAAAGGCTTAAAAGCCATTCAAGCGGCTGAAGTTGTTGTGTACGACCGATTGGTATCAAAAGAGATTCTTGAGTTGGCGCATGCATCAGCAGAGATGATTTATGTTGGGAAAAAGCTCGATTTTCACTGCGTGCCTCAAGATCAAATCAACCAAATCTTGGTGCAAAAAGCGCAAGAAGGTAAACGCGTTGTACGTCTAAAAGGCGGCGATTCATTTATCTTTGGTCGTGGCGGTGAAGAGCTAGAAGAGCTAGCAGAATTCGGCATCAAATACGAAGTGGTTCCGGGT
Organism: Vibrio sp. YT-18; assembly: GCF_033337345.1. Taxonomy (NCBI): domain Bacteria; kingdom Pseudomonadati; phylum Pseudomonadota; class Gammaproteobacteria; order Vibrionales; family Vibrionaceae; genus Vibrio; species Vibrio sp. YT-18. The sequence goes on from NZ_JAWOQO010000005.1 coordinate 207,250, forward strand.
ATCACAGCTGCTGCGGGTGCAACGGCTTACGCAGGTATTCCATTAACACACCGCGACCATGCACAAAGCGTTCAATTTATCACTGGTCATGTACAAAAAGATGGTCGTGAGATTGAATGGCATTCACTAGCGCAATCCAACAACACACTTGTGTTCTATATGGGTTTGAAGCAAAGCGGCCATATTATGGGTAAGCTGATCACTCATGGGTTAGATCCTGAGATGTCATGCGCCATTATTGAAAACGGTACGCGCCCAGAGCAGCGCGTGTTCCAAGGAAAGTTGAACGAGCTATCGATCATGGCAGAGCAAGCCGTGAGCCCAGCATTGATTGTGGTTGGCAGCGTGACTCAACTTCACAACAAGTTGGATTGGTTCGCAAAGTAATACTGCTCAGAAGTGACTATATTTTACAGGGGCTTTGTTGCCTCTGCATTTCTTGCTTACGCATAGGCATTTGATCAATGAGGTTGTTGATAAACGGCCAGTCTGTTTCTGCGCCCCAGCGGTGCTTTTCTAGACCATCTTTACCAAGCAAAATAGCGGTATGAGAACCTTTTTCGACCGCATAAAGACGAGCTAGCATTTTTAGGTCGAACTCTTCTTTAAGCCAAGCAGGAAAAGTATAACCTTGTTCTGTAATGACCAGCGTGACGACATCTCTGTCTTCCAACTCACACTCATTCATAAGTGTTTCTAGCAAGAATTGTTTGACGTATTCATCATTTTCTGGCGCAAAGTAGAGCACGCTTCTATGTGGCCAGTATTTGGAGTGCGCTGGATAACCAAATGCTGTCGATGACAAGATACAAGAAAGCAGTATCACTAGTAACTTTCCGCCCATGACAGTTCCCCTAGAAACCCAAATAACTTTTTATACGTTAAGTTTAGTGGAATTGGCTCATTGTGCTTTTTCCAAAACTGGCATAGGGTAGGCAGCAAATAAATTGAGCGTAGAAATAGATGAGTTCGGAAAGCAAACAAAAAATCGCCATTTTGGTTGATGTACAGAATGTGTATTACACCTGTCGCGAAGCGTATCGAAGCAATTTTGATTACAACCAGTTTTGGTATGTCGCCACACAAGGGAAAGAGGTGGTAAGTGCTCGTGCTTATGCCATCGCGAGTAACGATCCAAAACAACGTCAGTTTCATCACATTTTACGCGGTGTTGGATTTGAGGTGATGCTTAAACCCTACATCCAGCGTCGTGATGGCAGCTCGAAAGGCGATTGGGATGTGGGTATTACTCTCGATGCAATTGAAATTGCTCCCGAAGTTGAGGAAGTGATTCTAGTTTCGGGAGATGGAGACTTCAGTCTGCTAGTAGAGAGAATTCAGCAGCGCTTCAATAAAACGGTGACCGTTTATGGTGTACCTAAACTTACATCTCAAACTCTGATTGATTGTGCCGACAATTTTGTCGCGATTGATGACGATTTCTTGCTGTAGTTAATAGTGCAATAAAGAAAGGCGAGTCACTCAGGCTATACGAAAACGTACAATGACTCGCCTCTAATTTATCGTTGATTTGGCTAGTTACGAAGGAATGATCATTTGCCCTAGCAAGTAACCCAAGCAACACGCACCAATCACGCCGATTAAGCCCACAGACATGAATGAGTGGTTGAAGTACCACTTACCAATCTTAGTTGTGCCCGAGGTATCGAAGTTCACAGTCGCGATATCTGAAGGGTAGTTTGGAATAAAGAAGTAGCCGTATACCGCTGGCATCAAGCCGATAAGCAGCGCAGGTTCCAAACCTAAGCCGAGACCAACAGGCAGCATCATGCGAGCCGTTGCAGCTTGAGAGTTCACCACAACCGACACAATGAATAACGCAAGCGCGAATGTCCAAGGATAGTTGGTTACCATCTCTACGATGCCAGATTTAAATTGAGGCATAGCGTACTGAAAGTAGGTATCTGACATCCATGCAATACCGAAGATAGCAATCGCCGCCACCATACCAGATTTAAATACCACCCCATTTGGTACGTCACGCGGGTCAGTTTTGGTCGCAAGCAAAATGATACCGCCGAAGCAGAGCATCATCATTTGAATCACAACTGCCATGCTGATTGGCTTCGAGCCATCTACGATGGTACGAATGTCTGGCCACATCGCGATAATGACGATAACCAAGATCGATGCAATGAACAGCAATACAGAGTTACGAGCACTTGTTGGTAGTACTTCATCAAGAGACGTTGCAGTTGTGTTGAGGATTTTTTCTCTCCACACTGGATCTTTCAAACGCTCTTGGTATTCTTCATCGTCGTCTAGCTCTTTACCACGCTTTAGGCTGTAAAGTGACATCAACAACGTACCGAATAGCGTTGCAGGTACAGTAACGAGCAGAATTGAGAGCAGAGTGATCTCGTGTTGAATGTCGGAGAGTTGCGCCAAGTAGTAAACCACTGCTGCTGAAATTGGCGAGGCTGTGATTGCGATTTGAGACGCGACAGAAGCGGCAGCCATAGGACGCTCTGGACGAATGCCATTTTTAAGTGCAACGTCGCCAATGATTGGCATGATAGAGTAAACCGCGTGACCTGTACCAAGTAGGAAGGTCATAAAGTAAGTCACGAACGGAGCAATAAGGGTGACGCGTTTTGGGTTCTTACGAAGCACACGCTCGGCAACTTGCAGCATGTATTTCAAACCGCCAGCGGCTTCAAGAATGGAAGCACATGTTACCACCGCTAAAATGATCAACATAACGGTGACAGGAGGAGAGGTTGGCGGCATCTTAAAGATGAAGACTTCAATCACCAAGCCAATTCCGGATACGACCCCAAGGCCTATACCACCATAACGTGAGCCGATATACAGCATCACGAGCAAAAATAGAAACTCAAGATACAACATGTGGATTTCCTTATTCAAAACAGAGGGCTACATAGCCAAATTACCTCTTTGTATTGTCTCGATATTCAGAAAGAAAATACTTCATGTTGTTCACAATCCGCTGGATAAGAAACAGCAATATTCAATTATTGGCAATAACTCACGCTACACAGGGAAACTGTTAACACAGTTTTATCAGGGTGTTTTTATGCTGTGTATTTTTGCGATCATCTGAGCGTTAAATGCGAAGAGGTTTAAGAGTTTGTTGCTATTCATCGCATACGTAACCAGACCTTACAGCTTCACAGAACTCGGAAATACATTCATAACTAACCCTAAGAGTGCTTCTTTGTTATGAAAACGCAAAGGATAATAGTTTGCATTGCGATTGGTGCTTGGGTATAAAGGTGTCAGAATGACTACACCAACAATAAGCCATCATGTCTGAGCAATTTTTCCCGCAACTGTTTCAAACTTCGAGTGAGATTACACCTTACCTACACGGTGATATCGGCGAGATAGGGCAAGAAGCTATCCATATCGAGAATGATATCAACCCGATCATCCAAGGCCTTTACCAGCAAATCTCGGAGGCTCATCCGGAAGCGGGAAAAGCATATTGGTTGACAAGAACGTGGGATTTACTTTGTTGGCAGCCAGTTTATGTCGCATTCATCTCTATTTACGGTTACCACACGTTGCCAAACATTCGCGAGATAGCGCAGCACCTCAAACCTTGTTTTGTTTCTGGGTACCGATTCGCCGACGAAGCGCATATACATGGCGAGCCAGAAGCGTTGATAAAAGAGGCGGGGCGTCAAATCCGAGAACTGTTCGACTTCTATCAACAAGAGATGAGTCAATGGACACGCATTCGTCCTGGCTTCACCCATCAATTGATGTCGGACGGAATCATGGCTTGTTTAATTCGTCTCCAACAGCGCTTTCCGCAAATGACTAACTCGACACTTCAGGAGCATGCGGTCTTGTGGCTAAGCGCAATGGGTTTGGATGTTGATAATAGCCGCTCACTTCATGAGACGGAATCTGATCAGCCGCTAAAGTTAGTAAGAAAAAGTTGTTGTTTAGTCTATAAGTGTGAAGGCAGAAAGCTTTGTGCAGATTGTCCTCGTTTAGAGGAAAATCGACAGCTTATGAGCAAGAAGGTTCTTAATTAACATTTATTTAACTTGTGTAACAGTGCTCGATTTGAGAGTGAGAATAAGTATCATTGCATGCTCTTGTTGACAACAAAAAGATAAATACAATGATGAAAAGGACGTTTTCTTTCAATCTCATCGTACTTGCGATGAGCAGTGGATACGCAGTTAGCTCAATAGCAGCAGAAGATCTTCAACAAACATCGACTCCGAGCGATGAGCAATTGGTTGTTGTAGGCAGTGTGATGCCGAAATCGATCTCCGATATTCCAGGAACGGTTTGGTTTGTTGGCCAAGAAGAGATTGCTCAGCAATATCGTGCGGGCAAGACACTGGGTGATATTCTTTCTGCAACCATCCCTTCTTTAGACGTCGGCACCGGTGGTCGAACTAATTATGGTCAGAACCTTCGCGGTAGAGCAATGTTGGTAATGATTGATGGTGTCTCTTTACAGTCTTCTCGCCCGATTAGTCGTCAGTTAGACGCAATAGACCCATTCAACATCGAGCGAATTGAAGTACTATCTGGTGCAACCTCCATTTATGGTGCAGGCGCTACTGGTGGTGTTATTAACATTATCACCAAGAAAGCGTACTCGGATGACTTGTCGTTTGAATCCTACGTGAGTGGCACTACAGGCTTTAATAGCAGCGATGACTTTGATTACAAACTCGCTCAGTCTATCTCGGGTGGTAATGAGCGAATTACCGCTAGAGGTTCGGTTGTGTACACCGAGACACAAGGTGCATTTGACGCAAATGGCGACATTGTCACCCCAGACATTTCACAGGGCTCCTTGCAGTATAATTCAACGCTCGATGTTATGGGATCGACCGAGATTCAAATCTCCGATGCCAGCAAGTTAAACCTTGTCGCACAATACTATGACAGCCAGCAAGATTCGCCATACGGTTTGTACATTGTTAACAATAAATTTGTTGATGTACGAGAGGGGTTCGATTCCGACCGTGAACATGGTACAGAGCGAGTTCTCTTAAGTGCGAACTACGCTCACGACAGCGTATTCGGTCATCAACTGATAGGCGAGTTATCTTACCGTAGTGAAGACCAAACCTTTACTCCTTATTACCAAAGTGCCTCTCAACAAAAAACAGAAGTTTTTGCTGGGCGCTTAGCGTTAGCTAAAAGCTGGGAGTCATTCAAACTTGTTTATGGTGTCGATGCGTACTTAGACCGTTTTGAAAGTAACCAGGCTCTGTTCGATCCAACCATTGCGAACAGCTCTGGGAACTTAATTAATCGAACCTATGCCGAAGTGGGGCGTTACCCAGATGTTGATGTGGCGTCTTACGCAATGTTTGTCCAAGGGGATTACCAAATCAATCAAGATTGGTCAGTACAAGCAGGCTACCGCTACCAATACATGGACAATAAGATTGATGATTTTGTTGCCTATAGTATACAAAAGAAGATCGCATCGGGTAATGGTGTATCAGCGGATGCGGTACCAGGTGGCAGCACTGACTACTCAGTGAGCTTATTTAATTTGGGCACCATTTATCAGCTTAACGATGAATCTCAGCTTTGGGCGAACTTCTCTCAAGGTTTCGAACTCGCTGATCCTGCAAAGTACTACGGCCAAGGTAGCTACGATGCCGCGGATGCAAATGGTCACTACGCGTTGAACAATAGCATTAACGTATCTGACTCAAAAATGTCGGGCATCAAAACGGACAGCTATGAAATTGGTTACCGATTAGATACCGATACTGTCGCACTGCAAGCGGCGGGTTACTACTCGGTGTCGGATAACTCAATCAAGTATGACAAGAAGACGCTCCTAATCACCAATGTTGATGACGAGCAACGTGTATACGGTGCCGAAGCAAACATTAACTACTGGGTAAACCGTGATATTTTGTTAGGTGCATCAGGTCACTATGTGGTTTCTGAGCTGAAAACCAACGGTAAGTGGGAAGATCTAAGCGCGGGTAAAGCAAGTACATCAAAAGCGAACGCGTGGGCGGCTTACTATCAGGATGGCTATTCAGTACGTTTACAAAGCCAGACGATGTTTGATTACGAAGATGACGCAAACAATAAACTAGATGGATACACTACGTTTGATCTTCTTGGTAACGTAACACTACCTATCGGGCAGTTAGGTTTTGGTATTCAAAACCTATTTGACGAAGACTACACAACCGCTTGGGGACAACGTGCGCAGATTCTTTATGCAGCACACTACGATGCAGCAGCGTACGACTACAAAGGAAGAGGTCGCACATTCACACTGAACTACAGTGTCGAATACTAAAGCTAACTATCTCCGAATATCAAAAAAGCCGCTTGAAGCGGCTTTTCTTTTAGGCTTGATCTGTCTGCGCTGTGTCTACAACGTTTTCCGTGTGTTCTGAAGCTTGGTTTTGTTCTTCAGCTTCCATTTTCGCGCGTTCAGCTTTGGAGATATAACGCGGCTTATTGCTCTTATGTAGCTTAGCGTTATGCTTCTTCTGCTTCGCTTTCAAGATCTGATTGATTTTCTTCTTGCGGTTCATGGTGGTGGTCCTTTAATTTAGCGAGGCAGGATAGTTACTTTTTTATCAAGTTACAACTAAATAAGCGCCGGTATCGGTCGCAAAATTCAAGTACGTTCCTATGTCCAATCATCTATCGCGTTTTAATGGAGCCCAAATGAAAACACTGTACACCGAACGTTTGATACTGCGTCTTGTGAGTGTAGATGATGCACCATTTATACTAGAACCTTATAACCACCCAGACTTCTACCGTTTTGTCGGAGATAAACAAATTCGTACCGAATATGAAGCGGCGAGTTACATAAAAGAAAACATGCTACGCATGCAAAAAATTAGAGGCGTGAGTTTACTCGTTGTAGAGAAGAAAGAAGATGGGCAACCCATCGGGATTTGTGGGTTGGTTAAACGTGACACATTACAACACTATGATCTCGGATATGGATTTTTACCTTCCGCTTATGGCTTCGGCTACGGAACGGAGTCTGCAACCGCAGTGCTGGAATACGCTAGAGAGGAAATGAAACTCGATAATTTGGTTGCCATCACCAACAATGACAATATTCGTAGTATAAGTTTGCTCAAAAAACTGGGCTTTGAGTTTGAACGAGTTGAGCAGCAATATGATAATGGCCGCACGTTAGAACTTTACACAATGATGTTGTGATTTTTGGATAGTGCATGAGCGATATTTTACTTGGCAAACTCGCCACTGAATTTAAGACAGTAAAAGCCATGGTAGAGGTTTACTGTCATGACCATCATGGAACAAAACGTGACTTATGCTCAGAATGTCGTGAGCTGCTTGAATACGCAGAAGTGCGCCTCGACCGCTGTCCTTATGGAGAGAATAAACCGACGTGTAATAAATGTCCGATTCACTGCTACAAACCAGAGCCGAAAGAACAAATGCGTTTGGTCATGCGTTACTCTGGCCCCAGAATGTTACTGAAACATCCCATCTTGGCGGTTCGTCATTTGCTTCATGAAAAGCGCATGGTACCGGAAAAGCCTGCAGCGAACGCGTCAAACCGTCACAAGCGTTTATCTAAACAAAAATGCGAAGAATAAAAAAAACGAGGGCGACATGCCCTCGTTTTCGTTGAGTAGAAGCGGCGTGATTAGAGGCCAGCGGCCATACGCTGCTTGGTTTTGCTCGCAGCAAGTAGCATGTATACGCCAGTCGCAACCAAAGCGGCAAACAAGTAGCCTAGTAAGCCGTGTTCTTGGCCCATAAATTTATCAGCGACAACTGGGCCAGCAACAGAGCCGATGCTGTAGCTAAACAGCATGACTTGTGTCGCAGAGACAATAAAGCGTTCATCAAGTCCTTCGCAACCTAAGTTGATTGCTATCGGGTACAAGGCAAAAGTAGCTGCACCTAAAAAGAATAATGCAGCAGCCAATACCACGGCTGACGAGGAAATAAAGGTCATACCGATCGAAAAAATACCCAAAATACAGAAAAACGCCATTAGCACTGTGCGGCTCATGTATTTGTTTAACGCGGTCACCATTGGTTGAACTAGCATGCCACCTAGAATAACTAGCGCCATCAATGTACCAATGTCTTGATGGCTAATTTTACGGTTAGTTAACTCAACTGGCATTAATCCGTAGATTGCACCTAAGGTCAAACCTGAAACAACACAACCAATAATTGCTGCATGGTTTAGTTTGGCAATTTGCTTAAATGATAAAGCGGTTGATTCATGGCTGTTTGGCTGCTCACACTCAATGAACATTAGCACCAGCATCGCCATTAGTATCAACGTCGTGATCGCAATAAACGGAACGCCGCCACTTACGCCAAGCACGCCAATACCAAACTGGCCTAATGCTGAACCACCATAAAGCGATAGCATGTACAAGCTCAAACGTTTCGCACGCGATGCTTCGTCTCCAGACATTAGCCAAGACTCAACAATGACAAAAACACCAGCAACCGCGATACCCGCAATAAAGCGAGCGGCAAGCCACATCAATCCGTTAGCAAACACGGGTAGTGTGACGATAGTTAGCGAAAATACGGCCAAGCAACCAATAAACGCGTTACGGTGACCAACTTGACGTACGATACGTTCAATAAAAATAGCACCGGTTAATAAGCCGCCATAAAACACACTCGCCAACCAACTCGCGTAACCTGCTGAGATGTTGTATTCACCGAGCATGAGAGGGATCAAGCTCATTAAATAGCCCGAAGCCACCGCATAAAGAGACAGTGCGACGACTGGAACTGTAACTCGTGGTGATGCTGCAGGAACGACTGTGTTTTCCACTGTTTTGCGCCTATAAGTTAAATGAAATCTAAGGGTTATTCGGCGCGAATATGAGGCTAATAGTTAGGCAAGTAAAATGATAAATTTAAGTCGTTTCGACAAATAATATTTATTAACTAGATAGGTTGATAAGTTGCATAAAAACGCCAACCTACAAACAAGGTTGGCGTGGAAGATTATTTAGTAAGTGCTTGATTTAACCATTGATCAAATTGAGTTTTAGGTAACGCACCATTGATCATATCAACGCGTTGACCATTTTTGAAAACCATAATGGTAGGAATGCTGCGAATACCAAATTGCGCCGCAAGTTGTTGTTGAGCTTCGGTATCAATCTTAACAAAACGAGCCGTTCCGGCTTGCTCATGAGCAACATCAGAGAAAACAGGAGCAAAACCAACGCACGGGTTGCACCATGGGGCCCAAAAATCTACTACAACAGGCATATCACTTTGTAATAGAGCAGAAAAGTTATCTTGTGTACCTTCGATAGGCGAGCCGTCTAAAAGTGCACTTTTACATTTACCGCAAGTTGCAGATTCGGCAACGCGCTCATTAGGGACACGATTTAGACCGCCGCACGAAGGGCAGCGAGTTTTAAACGATGACATGACTTCTTCCTTTATTACGTATTGATGAAAACATGACTTACCAGTCAGCCTCATTATTTGTATACTTATTTTTTAACCTGCCGAAATAACGCAGCGCAGGTTTGTATTTGAGCCTAAGGTTCTAAGAAATTTTATTAAAATACAACAATAAATAGGTCTGCGATGACAAATTACTACGCTGAAATTACAGGTTGGGGGAAATGTGTTCCGCCAGCCGTGCTCTCTAACGATGATCTTAGCACTTTCCTCGATACTTCCGATGAGTGGATTCGTACCCGCACTGGTATCGAAAACCGCCGTATTAGTCATGTAAACACGTCAGACATGGCGACCGTTGCTGCTAAACATGCATTAGCTCGAGCAGGCGTCGATGCAACAGACGTGGATTTAATCATTGTGGCGACTTGTTCACCAGATTCATTGATTCCAAATATCGCGTCTAAGGTACAGCAGAACCTAGGTATTCGTGCAGCCGCTGCCTTTGACTTAAATGCCGCATGTACGGGATTTGTCTATGGCCTAGAAACGGGCACACGTTTGATTCAATCAGGTAACTATCGTAACGCGATCATTATTGGTGCGGAAAGATTGTCTTTCTACATCGATTGGGCAATGCGAGATACCGCTGTTCTATTTGGTGATGGTGCGGGCGCCGTTGTGTTATCAAGAACGGAAAAAGAAACGGGTTTACTACAGTCTCAAATCGGTTGTGACGCAAAAGGCCGCGATATTCTGTCCGTACCAAAGTTTGGTACTTGTATGGATCGCTTTGCGGAAGACAACGGTTACTGGGATTTCAACTTTGTAGGACAAGAAATTTTCAAACGTGCAGTAAAAGGCATGGGGCTAGCTGCGAAAACCGTACTGAAAGCATCACAGTTAACGACGGACCAAATCGATGTTGTGATTCCGCATCAAGCGAATATTCGTATTATTCAAACCTTGTGTGACCTGTCTGGAATTCCGCACGACAAAGCGTTTGTTAACATTCAAAACTATGGCAATACTTCAGCTGCGACGGTGCCAATTGCATTGTGTGAAGCGGTAGAGCAAGGTCGAGTTAACCCAGGTGATAATATGCTTCTTGCTGCGTTTGGTGCAGGTTTGACATGGGGTGCGGCAGTATTGAAATGGGGTGACCGCGTAACGCCAGTTTCTGAAAGTGATGCGGTTCTGCCTGAATGTGAGCAATCCGCGTTAGAATTACTTGAGCGTGCCATTAAGCTGTGTAACGAACGCCGTCGCGACGAGGTGTAACGGACACTCTGCAAACATAAGATGGGTAAGGGAGCGCGAGGCTCCCTTATTTGATGATGCGTTCTACAGCTAACCTGAAAAATATCTTAAGCCATAAAACCCAGGTTTGAATGAGTAAAATTACGGATGTTCGGGAAGACGTATTCCAGTGCAGCGTTATCACTCACGCCCATCCACTGTGCTAGTGTTGAACCAACTTGATCAGCGGCAATTTTGGGTATGAGTCGGCCTTGAGAGTAATCATCGTTTCCGCCCAGTATTAGTTCCGGCCATGTACCGATAGGTTGTTTCCCATTTACCGCGCCTCCAATTAATAGTTGATGGCCACCCCAGCCATGATCAGTACCATTTCCGTTGCTCATCATCCGTCGACCGAAGTCAGACATAGTGAAAGAGGTGACTTGCTTGTTTAGCCCTAACCGTTCGACCGCACGATACATTGCCAAAAGGTTTGTCGCGAGATCCTCAAGTAACACTGGATGACGTGCCAGTTGCGAATCGTGTAGGTCATACCCAGAGTGTTTAACGAAAAAGACTTGTCGTTGCTGCTTCAGGACATCTTGGCTTGCTATCAATTTGTACACGGTTTGCATCTGCTTGCCGAGCGTCGATGACGTAAACAGCGGCTCGTCAGCAATGTGGTTGAGTTGCTCGCTCAGTACACTGCTCATTACCATCGACTCATCAACCATCAAATTAAAATGACCATTAAATGGATTGTCAGTTTGATGAGAGAGAAGGCGATCATAGATCCCCTTGTATAGCGGGTTCTCAATCGCGGTAAGCTGAACCGCGCGATCTTTTTTCAGGACAGTTTGGCGGTGTTCCATTGCCCGTAACCAAAGCGAGTTGCCATGCACACTGTATAGCGGTGTTATTTCTGATTCAGAGTTTAATACATCCAACATTCTGCCAGCCCAACCAAGATTTTTAGACTCGCTCATTCCACCAAGTAACCAAGCGTCTGTTTGAGAATTATGAGAAAACAGTTGCTCGGGAAGTGATGCTTCACCTTGCTCAATAGCTTGTTTGGTGACGGGATGGTTGAGAATGCCACTATTGAGCACGATGCTGGCATCGCCTTGTTCGAAAACGGAAGTTAACGCATTTAACTTTGGGTGTAAGCCGAGCTTCACTGGGTGATTTGAGCTATCGACAGCACTCAAATTGATAGGGAGTATGTCTTCTTTGGCGACAGAGAGTGGCCCTCTGACTTTGGAATATTGACGATAGTGCGCCTCCGATAATGGCAGTACGGTGTTGAACGCATCGTTTCCGCCAGCTAAATACACACATATTAATGCTCGAAAGTCATTAGATGGCGCTGCGAGAGAGTAACCTGGCAGACTAAGAGAGGCTAGTGCGCCCATCGATAGCGTGCTTTGTATAAAATGTCGTCGTGAAATATCCATAATTCACTCCTAATCCTGAATATAAAATTCGTCGCCAGAAATGGCGGTAAATATCACTAGAGCGAGTTTTGTTGTTGGCACATAGTCCTCACGATAATCATTCAGCGCGGTGAGCATGAGCTCTTTCAATTCAGCAGAAGCCGTTCCAGCAAAGAAACGCTCGTTAACCAATTCGACTAAGGCATGGTGATCGTCTAGAAGAAGATAAAGCTCGTTAAGATCGAAGTGGTAGGAATCACCACCTCCTCTACGAGTGCTGGTTAACATATAGTTGACCAAATCGGTATAAACAGACCAATTGAGAAGTTCATACTCTGGAGAGTTAATACCAGACTCCGTAAACTCGTTAGACGGCTGATAGTCTGGAGAGTAAAAATTAAACACGGAAGGAGAACGAAGCGGCCCTTGATTAGCGATGTTCATCATCGTTGTTGCGTCTTCGTAACGTGATCCTTTAACCGTAAAACCTGATGCTCGATGAAAATTAGTCAGGACCAGTATCGGTTCTTTCACTTTTATAGGCGGGGTATCCGTCATCCCTAATGCTTCAGGGTCGAGCAATATGGCTCGAACAACGGCGGTTAGATCGCCTTTTTCTCCTTCCCCATTGTTGTTAAATATCGTAGCAACACGCGCGACGTACTCTGGGCTTGGATTTGAACTGACCAAACGTTGGATAAGTAACTTTGAAACAAATGGAGCAACATTTGGGTGAGACATCAACATATCAATCACTTTTGAAAGCTCTTCTTGTGCGGTTAGACCCGATGGGATCACGTTCCCTAGAAATCGCTTCTCGCCGGTGTCGTGTCTTTGACTGATAACTCGCATCGGTTTCACGAATGCGATGTCGGAATTTTTCCATCCAGTTAATGCTCGCGCGAGCTCTTGAATATCAGTTTGATTGTACGTGGGGATAGGTTTGCCTGTTGCGTGGTTTAGCTTTTTACTGCCATCTAAATTGAGTTCATACAAACCGATAGTGAATAACTGCATTAACTCTCGAGCAAAGTTCTCATCGGGAAGCGTTCCTGTCGCACTATTTTCTTTTGCACTACCGAGCATAGACAAATAGCTCCCCATGACTGGATGGATGGAAACGTCATACAACAGGTCTCGGTAGTTGCCAAACGCATGCTCAACCAACAGATCGTAGTAATTCACTAACCCTGTAGGTTTGCTGGAAAGAACGCCGCCATAACGAGAAACGACTACGATCTGACTCAATGCATAAGCCGTTCGCTGTCTGAGCTGATCTTCAGCAGTAACAACAATTTGATACCAAGCATTTTCTCGGTTTGACTGTAGGCCTTTAGAAAAAGGCGTTTGATAAAGTGGTTGATGGTAGGTTGCTGGCAGGTTGATTTGTTTCTGTATCCAATCCTCTAACCCGTTTTCCCTAACCTCATTAATTAACGCAGGTGTTGGTCCAAAAGAGGTTTGATAGAGAAAACGCGCAACGGTTTGATCGGATGGGGATTGCTGTATTTGTGCTGATACATTAGACACATGGCTCAGCAATAAGATAGCCAATCCTAGTACCCAAGCAGAGATTTTATTTAGCTTCTGACGTCTCATAGTTAACTCGCTTACCCGAAGTAACGATTTAAGTCCATTTAACGGGAGTTATTAAGCTCTTTTGAGCTGTTTAGTAAATTTATGAAAATCAAGCAGCTGCATAGGCGAGTATAGTAGCTATAAGTGGTGAACAAAAAACTCAAACGATGAATTTGGTACTATAGTGCTAGAAGTTTTTGATGCTACTTTTTCTAAGATACTGATATTAAATATGGCCAATGAAGAGTAACAAGCAGAGATATCGCAATGGATGTATAAGGGGGACAGCTAAAGTACTGTTAACAAGAGATTGGTATGTTTGTTAAGGCTTAAGTTAGTTTCAAGAAATTATTGAGCCAATAAATAAAGTCCATTGGTTTGCACAAGAGAAAACCACACGGATGTTCTCTTGTACAAAGCAACAAAGGTTATTTTCGGGCAAGCTTATGGTGAGCACGAGAAAAGTGATCGGCACAAAATGCGCCCACAATCGAGAGTTCGCCAGCCAGACAAAGCGAAGCTGCGACTTCGGCTAACGCTTTCGCATTGCCGTTGCCGAGCAAACCCAAAATATCCAAACATGCTTTTTGCGTTGGAAGGCCAGTACCACCGCCAACCGTTCCCACCATGATGTTTGGCAAGGTCACGCACGCGTACAAGTTGCCTTGAGCGTCCACATCCATACGAGTGATTCCAATGGCAGACTCTGCAACGCAAGCGGCATCTTGACCACAAGCAATGTACAGCGCGGCAAGGGCGTTTGCGTAATGCGCGTTGACGCCAATTGTCCCGCTGAGTAAACCGCCCACTGTGGTCATTTTGCCAAATTGAACCATAGACTCCGGCGTCGTATGCAGATATTTTTCCACTAACTCAGCAGGAATGGTCACTTCGGCGGATACTTTCTTACCGCGTACTGAGCGCAGTGTGTGCGCGTTTGGTTTTTTGTCGCCTGATAAGTTGCCATCCAAGAATGCTTGAGTTGGTTTGATTGGGCTGGTCGCCAAAATATGATGGAACACTTCGTTTGTTGCGATGGTCACCATGTTTTGTCCGGAAGCGTCACCAGTCACGTATTCAAAGACCAAATAAACATGGTTTCCTTCGATATTTACATTGATGTCTTTGAGTTTGCCATGTGAGGTGGTGGATTCCGAAATTTGACGAAATACGTCAAACTGGGTCACAACCCAACTGACGAACTGGCCAGCGTCGGCAAGGTTATTAAAGGCGAACACTGGTGTTCGGCTCACCCCTTCACTTAGTAACAATGCGCTCGCGCCACCAGCGGCGGTGATAAGATTTGCGCCACGGTTGTAGGAAGCGACTAACGCGGCTTCTGTCGTTGCAAGCGGAACCAAAAAGTCATCGTTCGCATACAAGCCGTTGACGCGCAAAGGGCCTGCAATGCCGACCGGCACATTAACAGTACCAATGAAGTGCTCGATGTTGTTGGAGTAAGCATCGCAATGTGACTGCGTGAAAGGATCAAGGAGATGATCTTTATTGGTCATGTGTTCCAATACTTGCCAACGGCGCGCCAAATGCTTATCCGATAGGCCAGGGCTTAAGCAGAGACGTTTCTCTGGCTTGTGAAACTTCGGTTCTAATGCCGATTGAATCTTACTGCTGGTTTCGATATCGGAAAGGGCGGAGCTTTGAACAGGGTTATCTTGGTTTAACTTCGGCATACAAACGTTAACTGAAAAATCGAACCAGAGATTGTAGTGATTAGGGCTTTGATTACAACGTTGATTATACGTTTTGCAACAAATACCACTGTGTGAGTGCCTTTGTTATCCAAGTAATTTGATATTGGAGCGGAGGAGTTACCAGAAATAAATGGGTTTTGACAATGAATGTTGCAGTAAATGGCAGAGCCGGGAGGTTATGGCTCTTAGAGAAATTGGACTGTGAGTGTCTGGAGTCGACAAGGGATAAGCATGATTGCCTTAAAAGCGGAATGGTTCAATCTATGAAAGGAATAAATTGTCTAACCCAATCCCTTGGGTCAGACGCTAGCTTGAATCTGTTATTCAGAAGTTAGTTAAATGCGCGAGCCACACGTCCCGCACTTTGAATACGGTAATGGCCAACGTAAGCAGGAACAAATACAGATTGTCCTTTCGCGGCGGTTAACGTCTCA
Source organism: Vibrio sp. YT-18 (assembly GCF_033337345.1). Classification (NCBI taxonomy): domain Bacteria; kingdom Pseudomonadati; phylum Pseudomonadota; class Gammaproteobacteria; order Vibrionales; family Vibrionaceae; genus Vibrio; species Vibrio sp. YT-18. Next base: position 223,024 of record NZ_JAWOQO010000005.1, read on the forward strand.
CCGTTATCACTGATGAGTGTCAGGTCGGCATCAATCGCCATCAAAATCTCTGCGCTATTGGCATCAACCACTTCATTGTTCGGTTGGTTTAGAATGCTGAAGCTAAAGTCTGCCACTGGGACCGGATAAAGGCTTTGGCAACCATTGGCATTAGGATCTAGAACAAGGCTGTTAAACGGCTTAGGCGCAAAATCTGTGCATTTAACCAGTTCTTCAACATCCATGTGTTTCGGCGTGAGTCCTGCACGCAAAACGTTATCTGAGTTCGCCATGATCTCTAATCCAGTACCTTTAATGTAAGCGTGTGGCGTTCTTGCGCTCAGGAACATCGCTTCGCCAGGTTGCAGCGTGATGACATTCAACAGCAATGGTGCAAACAAGCCGACGTCGCCGGGGTATTGAGTGGATAGATCCAAGATGAGTTGGAAAACGTCGCTGTCAGTGCCTTGCTCCGATTGACGTGAAGCGTGGGCAAGAAGCTGTTTCAGTGCACGCTCTTTTGTTTCTCCTTCCATGGTCAGAATGTGCACAAAGAAATCGCGTAAACCTTGTGAGTTGATTTCGCGTTTGAATGCATCTAGCGGTGTGCGTAGCTCATCGATATCGCAAAGGCCAAATGCCTCAATAATCTCGTCATACGAACGAAAACCGTTCATGGCTTGGTAACTTGTCAGCGCGTACACCAACTCAGGTTTATGGTTTGGATCCTTGTAGTTACGATGGCTTGCGTTTAGTGGGATCCCGGCACTTTGTTCTTTTTCGAAGCCTATTTCGGCATCTTGTTTGCTTGGGTGAACTTGAATCGACAGTGCATGTTCGGCCGCTAAGATTTTAAACAGAAAGGGCAGGTCGCCAAATTTTGCTGCGGTTTCTGATGATAAATAAGCGGGTTGGTTTTGTTTGATCAGTTCAGACAAAGGCAGCGTGTTTTGCTCAACCTGAACTTCAGAGCAGCCGTTTGGGTGAGTACCCATCCATACTTCTGCTTGAGGCTCATTCGTTTCGTTAGAAAAGCCAAACAAATCGTGAATAGAAGAGGTGCTTCCCCAAGCGTAGTTTTGGATTTTGTTGTTCATTTGAAAGAAGCTATGCGATGAAATAGTGTTCAAATTCATGAATTTTTCCCATAGTTAACCCTCCGAACTGAATCGGAAGAAAAATTGAGCAGAGATACGTTAAATAAGGAGGGCGAGCGCGGTTAGGTCACTCGCCAATTTGCCCGAGGGCGATAAGTCGATTTACAACCGAGGTTTTGGTTCGAGTGGTTTTCGTGAAGGTTGCGCTTGCAAAAATGGCAGCAACAAAAGGCCAATGACGGCTGCACAAACTGAAATGGTGATGAAGAAACCTGTCCAATGATATTCTTCAAGAATTAATGCCAGTGGATAGCCAGACAATGCAGCGCCCATGTAGGCGAACAAGCCAACGAATCCTGTTGCCGCGCCGGCAGAATCTTTGTGAGAGCACTCCGCCGCCGCCATACCGATCAGCATTTGTGGCCCAAAGACAAAGAAGCCGATGGAGAACAATCCCGCGGCTTGGAACGCAAAGTTGGTCAGGGGCATCAGCCAAAGCGCAGAGACAGATAAAAAAATCCCAATCGCGAACAGCAAGTTCATTGGCCCACGGTTACCGCCAAAGAGTTTGTCTGAGCCCCAACCCGCAACCAATGAACCAACAAAACCTCCGATTTCAAACATCGACAGAGCAGCGTTGGCGTTAATCAGGCTATAGTGATGCTGCTCGGTCAAGTACAGGTTTCCCCAGTCATTGATTGCGGTTCGGACGATGTAAACCAACACATAACTGAACGCGAGCAGCCAGATGTATTTGTTGTTAAATACGTACGATTTTAGAATTTCTCGGTAGGTGAGGCCACGTCCGTAATTTTCCTGCGCAAGTTCTAGTGCGTCGTTGCGCCATCGGCCGACACTTGGTAAACCCATTGTTGTGGGTTTGTCGCGCAATCGCCAACAAACGAATAGACCGAGTAATACCCCGATGATGCCGGGTAGAATAAAACCTTCACGCCAGCTGTAGTGCAACGTTAAATAGCCCACCAAAATAGGGATCAGCGCGCCACCAACGTTGTGTGCGGTGTTCCAAATCGCCCATAAGAAGCCACGCTCGGAACGTGAATACCAAGTCGTTAACAGCTTGGAGCATGAAGGCCAGCCCCAGCCTTGGAACCAGGCGTTTAAGATCCACAGAGTAATGAAAGCCGCGAGTGAGCTAGAAAAACCGAACGCGATATTGACCAGACCTGTCGCAATCAATCCTAATCCCATGAAATAACGAGGGTTAGAGCGATCTGAAATCGTACCGGAAATAAACTTCGAGCAGCCGTAAGTAATGTAGAAAAGCGTACCGATAAGGCCCAAATCGCCTTTATCTAAGCCAAGATCGGTAATCATCGCTGGTGCGGCGTAGTTAAAGGTCTTACGAGTAAAGTAGAAACCTGCGTAGCCGATGTACATCCCCAACATAATGTGCAAACGCCAATGGCGGTAACGCTGGTCGATTTGCTCGTTGCTCAGACTCGGTTGAGTAAATTTAGGTGAACGTAAAAATCCAAACATCTTGAGTTACACCTTAGGTAAAGTAATGCTGATTTGTGTGCCAGTCACTTGATCGCTGGTGGAGTAGATAACCATTTTTCCACCTAACGCGTGCACACGCTCTTGCATGCCGCGAACGCCCATGCCTTTCATGCTGTCCTGAACTTTGAAGCCGACACCATCATCGTGAATCATTAGTGACACCGCCGTTTCTCCAATTGTCAGCTCAATATTGATCAACTGCGCTCCTGCGTACTTGGCGGCGTTATTCAATGACTCTTGGCATAAACGGAATAGGGTGACTTTGAGTGTGTCACTCACGCTGGTGTAATTGCCTTGCCAGTTCAGTTGAACAGTTGTTCCATGATTGGCGAATTCCATCTCTCGCGTCAGTTGCTCGACGGATTCTTTCAAGTCCAAATCATCCAGCATTTTGGGTCTTAGCTTGCTCAACAGTCGCTTAGTGGTGTCGTACACGTTGAGGGAAAGCCCTTCGATCATGTCGGCGCAACCTACGCGTGTTTCTGTGTTATTTACCCGCTTAATGATGTTGGCTTGTGTGCGGATTGCCGTGATGTTCTGGCCGATTTCGTCATGTAGCTCGCGCGCAATATCGCGTCTTACCGATTCTTCCGCTTTGATAAGCTGGCGAGACAAATTCTGATTGCGTGCAAGTTCGCCGCGCAGTTTGTGATTGAGGTCTTTTTGTTTCTGAACCCCTAAGCCGAGCATAATGCCGGTGATGGTTTGCGCCGAGAGAGATAATAACAAATCGGTGATTTCTAGATTTGATACGCCGCTGCGAGCCGCAATCAGCGCAATGCTGTTGAGCATGGTGGCGAGCAGGGCTCCTTGCCAGCCGTAACGAAGTGCCAACACGATGATTGGGATAGCCATACAAAATGGCGCAAATCGTTTTAGCTCTTCAGGCAAGCTGGTTTGCACCAAAATACTGCCGATCAAAAGCAGCGCATAAAGCACGATATGACGTACCTGAAATACAACGGCATTACTAAGTAGGAGAGAGCTAAGCGGAGACCAACGACTTTGGAACAAATAGCTCCACAACAGGTAGCACATAGGCACCACGAGCAAGCCTCCAGAAATGCTAGCCAGCCATACCATGTAAACAGAAGGCACGTGAAATCCGACCGCCATTACGTTGATGAAGGCGGTAATGATGATCACAATGCCCATGACGGCTAAGTGGCGGTTTTGGTCACCGTAGTAGTATTTTTTCGCAATCAGAGTGACCGGGATACTGGCAATGCTCGCAATCAGCACGGTAAGCCACTGCGGTTGACCCAGTAAGATCGCAAGTGCGATGGAAAGCCACCACTCTGAAAGATAAATCGTTGGCCAATAAGCGGTGCGAGTGTGTAGGGCGACACCTAATCGTAAAGCGAAAGGAAACAATAAGATCGCCAGCTCGGGATCATTGACAAAGTAATAGGCAATCACCCATAAGCAGAACCAGGCGCAAGCCATAACAAAAAGTCCGCAAATGGTGGTAACAGCATAAGCTCGCATTAAAAGGACTCTTGAGAAAATAGTTTGGCGAGCTCAACGTTGTTTTTCACGCCGAGTTTGTCGATGGCATTCGCACGATGAACATGCACAGTCTTGTGGCTCAAGCCAAGCTTTGCCGCGACAGACTTTACATCCAACCCAGTGGCAAGTAGCTGACATACCTCGTTTTCACGTTTTGTCAGTTGGCATAGAGAGGTGGTGTTGTCGCTAGGCGTTGCAAGTTTAAGTGCAATATCTGATGTGAGGTAACAGCCGCCAGAAGCACTGGTTCTCACGGCTTGAATAAGTTCATCTGGGCTACAGCGTTTACTAAGATAGCCTTTTGCACCTAGCTTTAGTGATTTTTCCACCATCGCAGGGGAGTCATGCACGCTAAGCATCACGCAGGCAATGCCAGTTGGTATTTCGCTGAGAAAGTTTAAGCCGCTTTCATCTGGCATGGAAATATCTAGGATGACGACGTGTGGGTGTACCGCAGGCAACCCTTTTCGCGCTTCGGCGACAGAGCCGAATTCACCAACAACGGTAATATCACTTTCTAAATTTAATAATTGTGCGAAACCTGAACGCACGATGACGTGATCATCAACTAGAGCAACATGAATCATTATTACAACCAAATAGAGCAGACGACTAACAACAATAAGCTCCAACAGGAGCTAATAGAAAAATCTTTAATGATACTGAATTGAGCCATGCTTTTTAATGATCTTGCGCGCTTTACCGAAGTAAAGCGCGCAGAGAAGCTAGGCTTGGTTTTGTGCAAGTTGAAGCTTCTTCGCGTGTCGAATCTTCTTCTCTTCCGCGATAGCGACGAAAGCAAGCAAAACAATACAAATCATGGCGGAGGTATCTAGGGCTGCGAAGGTACCTTTCCAACCTGTTAAGCCGAAGATAGGTGTACCGTCTGCAATCATACCGAGACCAAGTTTCGCGAAGCTGTCACCGATTAGGTAAGCGAATGTACCTTTTACGCCGTCAGCCACACTGATTGCTTTTTTAGGGACGAAACCAACCGCGGCAACACCGATAAGAAGTTGCGGACCAAACACCAAGAAGCCCAATACAAATAGTGAGGCCAAGTACATGAACTCGCTAGTGGCGTGCTGGTAGAACTCAAGCGATACGATGATCAAGCCAAGAGACACACAAGCAACCAATGCGCGGCGACCGTTTGCTAGGTCAGACAGGTAACCCCACATCAAAGTACCCACAAGCGCACCGACTTCGAACAGAGTAAAGCCAGAGATTGCCGTTTCTTTTGACAGACCAAGCTCTTGGTACGCGTATACCGTTGACCATTGGTCGATGCCGATACGAACGATGTAAAGGAAGATGTTGGCAAAGCAAAGTAGCCAGATAACTTTGTTTTTAAGAACGTATTCAACAAAGATTTCTTTTTTGGTCATCTGGTTTTCTTCTGCGGCGGTGTCTTCTTCACTCACTGCTTCATCGAAAAGTTCTTCTACTTTACCTAGACCGTAAGCTTCTGGAGAGTCGCTACCAAAGCGCATACCGATAAAGCCAACGATGATCGCGATGATAGAAGGGAACACGAACATGCCGATTACGTGGCCGTCGAATAGGTAGTTAGCACCGAAAAGAGCAACACCCGCTGCGCCCGCACCACCAACGTTGTGTGACATGTTCCACAAGCCTAGGTAAGAGCCGCGCTTGTTACGAGGTGTCCATTTTGTAATGGTTGAGTAACTAGAAGGGCCACCAGTACTTTGGAAGAAACCACTTAGAGCGTAGAAAGCCACCATCAAGAACAGGCTTGCACTACCGCCGCCCATGCTGAAGCTGAAACCGAGCATTGCAAGACCAGAAAGGATCAGCATAAAAGGGAGGAATTGCTTGGTGTTCTTACCGTCAGCGTAGTAAGACACAACGGTTTTACCGATGCCGTATGTGATGGAGAAGCCAAGGCCAATAAGACCTAGGTCTGTCATGCTCAAACCGTAAGTTGAGATCATGTCGTTTTGCGCGACATTGAAGTTCTTACGAATCAAGTACATGGTTAGGTAGCCGATAAATACGACCAAGTAAGATTGGATGAACGGTTTAAACCACATCTTTCTTCTAACTTCGACAGGAAGATCGAGGGTCGGCTTCCGCACCTGTTCGAGGAATTTTAACATGATGAACTCTCTTGTAATTGTTTTAGAAACACAACGGAGACCGTTATGCGCTCTTGTTACCTTTGACTGAGCGGAATTCTAGAGAGTGGTTTTGTGAGGCACATGAGATGGTTGCCTAGATCGGCTAGGAAAAATTCCTAGAAATGCCTAGGAAGGTAGAAAAGCGTGAAAAGAGTCACACAAAATCCTTACTAATTTATGGGTTTTTTACTGGTTTCTTATCGGATTAGAAAGTGTTCAAATGCAAGCGGATTAATATGCTTAAGCGTAGTGCTGACAAGGGGTGAGTACGTTTGGTTGGAAGAGTAGTGTCTCGTTGCTAGCTATCAATCGCGAACGAGAAGCAAACAACAGAGACCCAGAGGTCTCTGTTAGAAATATTAGGAATTCGGCTAGGTTGACGTGTTAAGGGGCAGGGCTGTATAGACGCGGCGAGCCGTGTTTTGGTAAGTGAATTAGGTTCAAATGGTTTCTTCTTGCCCATTCGACAGTTAACGCTGTCGGCGCAGATAAGCAAACCAGAGTGGGGATACGCGCGCGAACGGCTTTGTGGATCAACTCTAAGCTGCAACGGCTTGTCATGATTGCGAAGCCACTTTTAGGTTCGATGTGATTGTTGGCCAATGCGCCAATCAACTTATCTAGCGCGTTGTGACGGCCGATGTCCTCTCGGCACAACTTGATGTTGCCTTGTAAATCTGAAAATAAAGCGGCGTGTAGCGCGCCAGATTCACGTGCGGCTTCTTGATGCAGTGCGACTTTGTCTCGCAGCCCTTCGAATACATCGGAGCGCGGAGGAAGAGACGGTGTTAGCGGTGCTAAATCAGGCAAAGCTTGTTCCAGAGCCTCGACACCACAAATGCCGCATCCAGTTGTGCCGGCAAGATTCCGGCGTTGTGTTTTTAACGCCCAGAAAGCGCGGTTGCTGATTTCCACTTCCGCATAGTGAGATTCGTGATCGCCACCAACTTCAATGTCTTTGATCTCTTTGAAGTCGTGGACGATGCCTATGCTTAGGCTAAACCCTTTCACAAAGTCTTCCAGATGGCCTGGCGTCACCATCATGACCGCTTGGCTAATGCCGTTATAGCTGATAGCTAAAGCTGACTCACTCGCCAGCGACATTTGTTGCACTGGGCGGCCATCAATCAATTCTCGGTAATTGAACGCACTTGGTTGAGGTGGTGCTTGATTGAAATCGGACAGTTCAAAATAAGATTGAGTAGTACATCTCATGAAATCACCTCATAAGCCGTTATGTATGCCAAACATTGACGTGTGGGTTGTTGTTATCGATTGAATATGTTTTTTGCTTCTGCGAAGCACTGATCGGTTAGCGCGGAGAAGGGTTCTTGTTTTCGCTTTAACAAACCTAGCGGGGCGTGAACGGCGGCTTCTTCGATAGGGATAATGCGAAGCGTATCGTTCAACTCTTCTAATCCACAGTTCAGCGGCATAATGGCGCAACAAAGGCCACTGGTTACTGCTTGGATCAAGTGAAAGGTGGAGTTACTTTCAATGACGGTTTGCGGAACTAGCCCTTTACTCACAAAGCTAAGATCAATTGAGTGGCGATAGTGCATACCCTTCGAAAGCAGCCCTAGCGGAATGTTATTGAGTGACTCCCACAACACTTCAGATTCGGCAAAATCAAAATGACGCTCATCGAATAAAACGCCAAGTTTGGTCGAGTCGAGCTCGATAACATCGAAGTAAGCGGTGTTAACTTGATCGACATAACACATCCCCAAATCTAGTTGATTGCGATTGAGTTGGTCTATGATCTGTTCGGTCGTCATGGAGAGTATTTGAAAGCGTAACTCAGGGAACTGTTGAGCTAATGGTTTGAGCAATTGCATAGGGTTTTGGCTGGCGAGTGGCACCATTCCAAGCCGAAGAGAGCCGACCAATTGACCACGGCAGTTGGCGGCTTCGGCTTGCAATCCATCATGAGCTGCTAAGACGGTTTTTGCCCAAGCCAAAATGCGTTCTCCGGCTTCTGTAAATCCTTCAAATCGTTGACTTCTTTGGATTAATTCGAGATCGAGTTCTTCCTCTAAGCTTCGGATCCTCATGGACAAGGTAGGCTGCGTAATGTGGCACAATGCGGCGGCTTGACCAAAGTGTTTGGTCTGTTCAAGTGCGATGAGATATTTAAGTTGTTTGATATCCATAATGGCTTGTTAACCTTGCGTTGTGAGTCACATGTACGGGGGAACTCCCTAAAAAGGGCACAGCACTACCGTACTTTTTAAGCGCTGGAGCGTTTTAACTAGGGAATGGAAAACCAAAACCAAGTCAAGAATAAAACCACACTCAAAATTGATCTGAATCAAGGCTATTCCTGATATTAATTAGGGTCAAATTTAAAGTATCTATAGTGTGATAGATATTATCTATTATCAAGAGTGCCGATTTTATTGAGTTCGTTAATCGAACTAGGTGGAATCGAATGGGAAAACGATTAACCTCATAAATTGTATTGATTAAAAATGTGATAACCGTCAGTGGAAAAATTCGTCATAGATTTTGTTTATCACTCGGTCAGGATTATCAATTGGACGCATATTGAATATCGACTTAATCTTTGATTTAGATCAAGACGCAACAATGCGAATTGAATCTACCAGTCATAGAAACAGTAGGCGGGTATCCGATATCAAGAATCTAGATAAGTAAACGCTCGGACAAGCGAGAGCATGTTGAGTGGTTACTTATTTGGATTAAAAAATACATGGATTAGAAACTAAGCCCTTCAATACTTCCGCATTATCTCAATAAATAACGCGCTTGTTTTCACGGGCACCCTGCTTGCTGGTATATCTGCGAGGAGTAAAGTCGTGAGCCAAAAAGAACAAATAAAAGCATACAAAGGTCCAGCTGGTGGTTGGGGTGCACTGAAAGCCGTAACCAGAAGTTGGTGGGGCAGTGAAAATGCAGTTAAAAACATTCGCACTATGCTCAAAACCAACCAAAATGGCGGTTTCGACTGCCCGGGATGTGCATGGGGTGAGTCGCCAGATAGTGGTAAAGTCAATTTCTGTGAGAATGGCGCGAAAGCGGTAAACTGGGAGGCGACCAATCGTCTGGTTGATCCTGAGTTTTTTGCCAATCACAGCGCTTCTTCTCTCTCAACTCAAACCGATTACTGGTTGGAATACCAAGGCCGTATCACGCACCCAATGCGATACGATGCTGAATCCGATCACTACGTGCCAGTCTCTTGGGATGAGGCTTTTGCACTTGTCGCGAAACATCTCAATCAATTGGATTCGCCACACCAAGCTGAGTTTTATACCTCTGGTCGTGCAAGCAACGAAGCGGCGTTTTTGTATCAGCTATTTGTGCGCGCATTCGGTACCAACAACTTCCCAGATTGTTCCAACATGTGTCACGAAGCCAGTGCAATAGGGATGAAAGACACCATTGGCGTTGGTAAAGGCACAGTGATCTTTGATGATTTTGAAGAAGCCGACGCGATTTTTGTGATTGGTCAAAACCCGGGCACGAATCACCCACGAATGCTTGAACCTCTGCGCGAAGCGGTAAAACGTGGTGCACAGGTTATCTGTCTAAACCCGCTGAAAGAGCGCGGATTAGAGCGTTTCCAAAACCCACAAATGCCGATTGAGATGTTGAGTAACGGCTCAGAGCCTACCAACACGGCGTACCTGCGTCCTGCTTTAGGTGGAGACATGGCAGTGTTTCGTGGCATCGCGAAATTCTTGTTGCAATGGGAACGCGAGGCATTGCAAAACGGTGGCAAAGCGGTATTTGACCGTGAGTTCATCAAGCAACACACGATAGGTATTGATGAGTATTTGGCTGAAGTGGACGCAACCTCTTGGGAACACATCGCGGAACAATCGGGTCTTGATTTAAGTGAAATCGAGATGGTGGCGAGCATGTATCGACGTGCAGAACGTGTGATCATGTGTTGGGCGATGGGGTTGACTCAGCATCGTCACTCTGTACCAACCATTAAAGAAGTCGCAAACGTGCAAATGTTACGAGGTAACGTTGGTAAGCCGGGCGCGGGTCTTTCACCAGTGCGTGGTCACAGTAACGTTCAGGGCGACCGTACGATGGGCATTGATGAAAAACCTTCAGAGCTGTTGTTGGATCGCATTGAAAGTCGATTTAACTTTGCCGTCCCGCGCGGTGAAGGCCACAACACTGTGCAAGCCATTAAAGCGATGGAAGAAGGGCAAGCGAAAGTATTTATCGGTTTGGGCGGCAACTTTGCACAAGCAACGCCAGACACAGAACGTACGCACAACGCGATGCGAAACTGTAATTTAACCGTACACATTTCGACGAAGTTAAATCGTTCTCACCTTGTCACAGGTAAAGATGCGCTTATTCTTCCGTGCTTAGGCCGTACTGAGATTGATCAGCAAGCGACTGGCCCACAAGGCGTGACGGTTGAAGATACCTTCAGCATGGTACATATCTCATTTGGTCAGCTAAAACCGCGTTCGGAGCATTTGCGTTCAGAACCAGCGATTATTGCCGGTATTGCCAATGCTACACTCGGGGCAAAACCAATTGATTGGTTGTGGGCGATTGAAGATTACGACCGTATTCGCGATTTGATTGCCGACACGATTTCGGGTTTTACCGACTTTAACCATAAGCTTAAACAACCGGGTGGATTCCACTTGGTAAACCCAGCTGCCGAGCGTCGATGGAATACACCAAGCGGCAAAGCACAGTTCAGCTCTAGCGAGTTGCCGAAGCAGTTGATCAGCGAAGCGATACTCGAAAAAGGCCAAAAGCCAGATTTGATCTTGCAAACCATGCGCTCACACGACCAATACAATACGACACTTTACGGCTTGAATGACCGTTATCGTGGAGTATTTGGTATGCGCGAAGTGCTGTTTATCAATGAAGCGGATATTCGTAAACTCGGTTTTGAACCGGGAGACAAAGTGGACATGGTGTCATTGTGGGAAGATGGCGTTGAGCGCCGTGTGAGCGGATTTACGCTTGTTGCCTATGATGTACCAGCAGGTCAGGCGGCGGCTTACTATCCAGAAACAAACCCATTAGTTCCTTTGGACAGTTATGGGGATAGAACGTTTACGCCAACCTCTAAGTTTATTGCGATAAAATTGGAAAAATCGATATCCGATAAAATCGCTTTGGTGGAAGCGGAATAGTGACTAAACCGGCACAACGACATTTCCGATAAGCAAACGGCTGATATTAATTATCAGCCGTTTTTAATTGCGTTCAGTCTGCATTTAGTGCGCATAGCTTGTGTATAATGTTGATGACATTATGCTGCTCGATAATAGACAGATAAGGCCGATTTGAATCTAATTTCAAGTAGTAAAACTAATAAGAAGATGCTTATGACCTTGAAAAATATAATTAAATTAACAATCAGTCACTTAGTGGCAGTTTCTATTGGCATTGCGATAGGTATCTATACTTTACCGATCCTTATTGCACCACCTGCGCCGACCGATGAACAAGTTGCTAAGAGCAAGCAAGGCGCAGAATACAGCGCAGTGTTTAAGAGGGAACTCAAAGGTAGCGACGCTTTTCATTGGGGAGAGGGAGAAATTCACTTGAGTTCTGAAGTCATTACGTTGGTAGGAAAACTCGCTCCCGGACCAGACTATAAACTCTATCTATCTCCTAAGTTTGTCGAAACGGAACAAGAGTTTAATGACCTTAAATCTGAAATGAGCTTAATTGGTGATGTAAAAACGTTCGATAACTTCGTTGTTGAGGTTCCTCAAAGCACTTCAATTTCTGAATACAATACGGTTGTTGTATGGTGCGAGACATTCGGTGAGTTCATTACTTCGGCAAAGTATCAATAAACCTTAGCAGTAGAGTAAAAGGCTTTTCTTTTCACTTTACGCTAGGATGTTGTTTCGCATCATTAGAAGGCAAAGACGCTTAAACATTCTAAATTTAAGAGTCTTTGTTTAGAGTTATTGACAGAACCATTCGACTTGTAAGTCGTTTGCACCTTTCAGGCTACGTTCTGGAAAAACAAGATTTCGAACTATTTAGAGTTATTCTCTGTTTGGCTTGTTTCGTTCGATGACGCTAATCGCAATGGCTAAAAATAGAATATCTTTTACTAAAAAGAAGTTTGTCACCAAAACCCCATCAGATACTTTCCATGTATTCGGTGTCGTAATTAGAAAGCTGAGTGTCGCAAGAAAAATAATTGCGGCGGCTATGCCAGAAAAATAAGCGACTCGTGTATTTTTAAGGCCAACGATTAATCCAATAGCGACAATGATTTCTGTTGCGCCAATGATGTTTGATACGGCTTGAACTGACATCACATCATACAACCAACTCATCAGAAAATGATTTTCAACGAGCGGTTGTATAAGCTTGGCCTCTGTAGGTGTGAATTTATAAATACCAATCCATATTAGAACTAAAGAAACGCCGAAAACTCCGATAAAATATCCAATTGAGTCACATTGATGATGGCTTTTTACGTTTTGCATAATTAACTACATTCTCCTGTTTGTTAGCGCTTCCAACAAGACCTATAAGGTTGGTAGAAAATTTCATAGGTTTTTTTTCGCTCAAACAACAGATATTAAAAATCACGTGATACAGAATTACGTGTTTGATAGAACTTAAGGATATTTCGTGGAAGTTAAAATTTTTCAGGTTGACTCGTTTACATCAGAGGTTTTCAAAGGTAATCCCGCGGGTGTTTGTATCACAGAGTCAAGCCTTGATGAGGAAACGATGTTGGCCATCGCGGCCGAGATGTCGTTATCTGAAACGGCATTTCTGTCACTCAGTACAATGCAACTTCGTTGGTTTACACCGAGGACGGAAGTTGCTTTGTGTGGACACGGCACACTTGCAACGGCGCACGTTCTGAAAGAGCAGGGGTTATATAATACTGGAGATACGATTGAGTTCGTTACGCTATCTGGGGTTTTAACTGCACAACTCGATCATGAAGAAATTCATTTGGTGTTTCCTGCTCCAACTTTAGATATGCGAGCTAGTATTAACAAAGACTTACTTCATGGTTTGGGGCTAGATGCCGCCAATGTAGTCGCCTACGGTCAGTTTGATAATAAGCAGTTGGTCGTCATTAATGATGAATTTGTGCTTGAACAGCTCGACCCTGATTTTGGTGCGCTGCTTAAACAAAAAGGCCGTGGCGTCGTCATCACTGCTCAATCAAGCACTGACGCCGATTTTGTCTCTCGATACTTCGCGCCTTGGGTAGGTGTTAATGAGGACCCAGTTACAGGCTCTGCACATTGCGCTTTATGTGTTTACTGGGCTAAAGAGCTCAACAAAAAGCAACTGAAAGGCTTCCAAGCCTCCAAGAGAAGTGGGGTCGTCCATACAGAGTTGTTAAGCACTGAGCACGTTAAGCTTTCTGGAAATGCAGTAACGATATTGCGAGGATATATGAGAATCGCGTAGCGGTCCTTGTGGGAATGATTTTATTTTCGTGTTACCCAATACTCAATAGTGAAGACGCTTGAATGCTGCTTATTTAAGTGGCTGATTTTTTTTTAAAAACACCCCTGGCACGGTGGTGTATAACGATTGGAGAGTTATATGAAAACTATCGGCCTTCTAGGTGGTATGTGAATAGCCACCGACTTGATAGACACCTTTTAGTTAGGCAAAATGACTAAAAGAGAGGTGCTTATGAGCAGCAAAAGATATCCAGAAGAATTTAAAATTGAAGCGGTCAACCAAGTGATTCAGCATGGCTATGCCGTTAACGACGTTGCTGCTCGCTTGGTGATATCCAGTAAGACGCTTTATAACTGGGTATCAAAGTTCTCTAAGCCACCGACTCAGTGTAAACAAGATGGCGATCTTCTCACTGAAATTGCGCGCTTGAAGAAGCAACTCAAGCGAGCCGAGCAAGAAAGGTATATTTTAAAGGAAGCCGCAAGGTTGTTTGCCAACGAGTCAAAGAACGATACGCGTTCATAAAATCTCGCAGTCATCACTACCCCATCCGAGCGATGTGTCGCTGCTTAGGGCTACACCCTAGTGGTTATTACACATGGCTGAAAGAGCCACAAAGTAAGCAGTATATTGAAGAAAAAAGCTGTTGCTCAAAATCAAACAGCTTTGGCTTGAGGGTGGTGGTTTACATGGATACCGCAATCTTCACTTGGATTTAAAGGATGAGAAAATAGCCTGTGGGAGAAATCGAGTTCTGAGATTAAAGCAGAACGCTAACCTCAAAGTTTTACGAGGTTAGAAGCGTCCAAAAGTGGATTACTCCGGTCTTTAATAATGGCCTCAATAGAGAGTTTTAAGTGTTAGCGCCAAATCAGTGGTGGGTGAGCGATATCATTTATATCCACACGCACGAAGGATTTTTGTTCTTGGTGGTTGTAATGGATTTTTACGCTCGGCAAGTTGTCGGTTGGTCTATGTCACCAAGAATACGGAGGATCTTGTTTTATTAGCGATCACGATGGCATATTGGAACTGAAAGCATGAGTCGCCAACCCAAAACTGCGACATAGATATATAAAGATAAGATAATTGTGCTCATGCTCAATTATTAGGCATGTATAAACTAATCGCCGTACGATTTATCCCTTCCATGTAATGCAGAAGGTGGCGGAAGGCGTTTGCTGGTGCTCTCTCAGCCTGTGTAGGATGTAATAATTCATAGCAATAATCATTAAGTGGATGAAAACCAAGTAATGCCGCTTGCTGTCGCCACGCTTCAAGTTGCTGTTTGGTTTTTGGGCGTAAGTTATGAGCCCCTTGCTGTAGAATCGCGTGAGATAACTGTTGCCATTTCAGTAAAAAATCAGAGAGTTGATTTCGTTCCATTTAGTTTTTGTCCTTTGTTTTTATTTGCACTAAGCCGAATTTTTCATCAGAGAGTGGGGTTTTGGTAAACATCGCCAATACCTCAAAATAACTCTGTTTTGCATTGCAGTTCCAGCGACCAAAGAGCAGTTGCTGATGCTCATTACTCATAGATAAGTCTATATTTTTTGGGATACGAACATTCACCCTTGTATCGCATGTGGTAACGATCTCCGCTTCTTGATAGTGACAATATGGCATGTGTTGCGTCTGGTATGCTTGTTCGCAGCATAGCCAACCTAATTGATCCGTATTGGATGCAAAACGGTTTGATAAACGACGGGTTTGCATACGCTGCCATTGGGCACGAACCTGAAGTTCTGGGTGATCAAACAAGGTTTCCCATTCAATATCGGTAGGAGACGATGTGATTTTAGTATCTTTTATGGATAACTCATTGTGATGCGTTATTTTTGATTGCGCCGAAAACGACATCAGTGCCAATGAAGGCAGAGCTTTGAGATCGCACTGAGTATGCGCAAACGCCAATTGACTATTCCAGCCTTGATTTCGCTGTGCTTTTCGACCATCGGTGATGGTAGTCCATTGGTGCTGAACATGATCATAAAGATAAAAACGATACCCTTGAGCGCCTTTATCGGTACGCCAAAACTCCACACTTATCCCCATTAGGTTGTGATAACTCACTGGATGATAACGGCGCTTGTGTTCACCCGCTAAGAGATACAGTGGACAAGGCAGTGGCGTTTGTTGTAAAGCATGAAGTTGCAAGCTTAATGCCGTGATCTGCGGTATGACGGTGGCGTAGTCAACATCAATATAGTTAGCGACTAAATACTCAATCGTATTCAATACACTATTGAGTTGGGCTGACAGAGAGGGTAAATCCACTTGGTTTAACTCAAGTACCAAAGTATGCGCTTGTGCCAGTTGTGCAGGAACGATGTTTTGCACGCCCACTGAGAGCGTCTCTTCTAACCATTGTTCTAATTGCTGTAATTGAGCGCGTTGCTTATCGCTGATTTGTTCAATGAAGATCGCCTCATCCATGGCTAAGGTATTGCCTTGTATGGAAAGTGCAATCAGTGCCGCCGCTTGGTGTACGCAAGGGTGTTGTTTGCATGAGCAGGTGGCAAGTTCCCATTGCGACGCTCGTGGGAAATAGAGACGAAAGGATTTGCTGCTTGCGAAATGACATTGAACGATGGCGTGTTCATCATGGATTTCTACATCAAGGGTAATCCCTTTTCGCCAGTGCTGAATGGCCTTGGTGACGGTGCTCTTTCCCATAATAGGGGCGAGGTCATCACAGTGCTGTATAAACCAATCGTTAAGGGAAAAAGGCGCCAAAGAGGAGGCGACCTCTGTGGTGGTTTCAGGAGTAGTTTGACTTTCACATTGACGTAATGCAATAAAAAACGCCACTTTATGAAAGCAGGTATTGATGGCACCACACGAGCAAGTTAAGGCATCAATGCTCTTTTCACTGAGCGTTAATTGGTGTTGATCAATGACGCCATTTAGGTGAGAGGGGGTGATGTCCCACTCACTGATATCCATATCTTGGCTTTGTTTGGTGGCGCGACGTAATAAACCGCGATTTGTCCAGTTAACTAAGAAATCATCGCTTAATTGTTGCGACCAGTGTAGCAATGTCATTATTTGATTACCTCAGCAACCCATTGACTTAAATGTTCGGGCGTCATTGATGCTATCTCCATCCCCTTATGTAACAGTTGGTTGGTGATTTGATTGTCGTACTGTGGAATGCCCGCCGTATCTAATGCCGTTAATCCAAGCAGGGTTACGCCATCGCGGTGCATTTTTTCAGTATAGTGATACAGCGAAGCGGGTGAGCCACCTTCATAGAAATCACTGATCAATACCACCATGCTACGAGCCGGATCCGTGATGCGTTCATGCGTGTATTGCATGGCTAAACCGATGTTTGTCCCACCACCTAATTGAGAATTCAACAAGATGGCCAGAGGATCCCCTGCATGATCGGTGACATCGACAACCCGTGTATCAAATAAATAAAGTTTGACATTGAGCATAGGCAATCGACAAAAAATGGTGGCTACCACAGCGGCATGGATCAAGGAATTTAACATCGAACCACTTTGGTCAACCACCAAATGAATGTCCCACGGCACTTTATTTTGTTGGGTTTGATAAAAGAAAGGGCGTTCTAAAATAAACGTCTCTGTGTCAATTTGGTAGTGCTTTAAATTTCGTTTAATGGTGTGATGCCAATGCGTATAGGATAACGGCATCGGTTGTGCGTGGCTCATCGGTATTCTGTGATGAGAAAAAACACTGCGAATTTGTTGTACGAGTACCTCTTCTAACTCTTTGCATACGGTTTGAATAATGCGTTCTAGCTCAGAATGAAGAGAGGCTGGGATTTGTTCGCGAAACGATAACAGCAGTTGCAATAAATCCAAATCGGCCGTTTGTTGCTTGAGGGTATCTTCATCGAGTAGCAGCGATGTTAAGCCATAGCGCGCTAAACCGTGTTGTTGTAAAATCTCTACGGTGGATTTAGGAAAGGCTTTTTTTACGCTTGAGAGCCATGTTATTGGGCTAGGTAAACCGCTGTTGATGCCACCTTTAGACGACACGGTAAATCGGTCTTTATATTCCTGTGAATACAGTTGATCCAGACACTGATCTTTTAATGCGTCTTCTTGATTAAGGGTGTGTGAATAGCGTTGGCCTAAGATTAACCGCCAACGTCGATTTTGCTCATTAGTCATGAGAGATCCCCCATAATGATAGCCACTCTTCAGCTAGGTGTTGAAGTTGATTCGCTTGAAGTAAAGTATCATGACTTGGTATCGTTAAATTGAGCCATAAAGTATCGCTCTCTTGGTGACATAAGTGCCCAAACTCTTCGATTTGATTAGGGGTCATGAGCATAAAGGCGCGACGCAAAGCGGGAAGCGTGTGCAGAAAATCGTGTTCATCAAACTCAGAAATGATCTGATCTAACGCCGGTTGGATCGCATCATAATATTGGTATATTTGCGTGTCGACTAAGCCCAACCCATAACAGAAATCCCCCAGAGAATCCGGAGTGAGATGGCATTGGCTGGCGGCACTTCTCATCATTAATATCACGTTTTGTTGTTCATCTTCTTCGTTTGAAGAGGGAGCAATCGATAAGGCCAATCCTGCAAATACCCCTTGTATCTCAAAAGGGACGGCAATGTCAGACAGCGAATGAATCGCATCCAATAAAAAATAGGCCGGACATAATTGTGGCATTCGATTAATCAGCTTTCCAAGATCAGAAAGCAAGGTTGCCTCAGCGGTGCTGGAATGCCCATTAATGGCACGAGGCAGCCGAGTGCAAAGACGAACATAACAACGGTAAATCAAGCGTTCTATCTCGTTTTTCGTGTCTTGCACAAACAGCGAACTGTTCCATTGAGAGCGAAATAACAGCGTCAGTGTTTGATTAAGAATATGCAGATCACTTTCTTTATCCACCTGCTCAGAGAGGCGATGTAAGAATGGGGTAAGCCATTTTTCCAGCCCCATCTGCAAAGAACGCAATAGCAACGCCACAAGATTTTCGCTGTTTAGGTATTCATCAGCGAGGTGTTGTTGTATTTTATAGTTGATCGCTTCTACAATGGTGCTGCCTTGGTAGCCAAGCTCAATTAATGTGGTTTCTGTAGTAAGTTCGTATTGAATCAGCCACTTTTCTCGTACGCGATAAAGATCCGTTTGAGTGACAAAATTCGGGCCTGCGATCTGAGTGGCGTAAGGAATCGATAAAAAAGCCAAACGATGTAAACACTGAGAAAGCGCAAGGTGTTTGGGACTTCGATAAATAGCCAGCTCTTTAGTAATAGTGAGATCACTGAGTGTTTTTGGTAATGCAAAAGCATCACATTGACGGTGAAAGTCAATGATGATCGGCGAAGAAGGCAGCGTATTCGGCACCTTTCCGTATTGTGAATCAACAAAAAAAGCATCAAGCCATAATGAAAAACGCGATATGTGATCGCTTAAGCTCGGATCTTTTTCTAAGATTAAGCACGCGGCCTCACAAAACTCACTGCGTCCGACTGGCACTTGGCGCAGTTGAGCTAAATGCTCGGCGGCCACCACCAAATCGACCAATTGCGGCATGGCAACAGGGTGCTCTTTTTGCTGTAAGAATGACATGAGCTCTGTCGCCAGTTCCGTGTGCAGGCGGGTGGCTAGTGTTGCTCGTTCTTTCTTCGTGCTTGATTTTAGTTTTTTCCACCAATGCGCATAATAGCCACTTTGCGATAAATGCGCGCCGTACTGGGGATGACTTAATCGTGATAAAGGATAAGGGATCAGGTATTGATAAGACGTTTCCACTTTTATTTGAGGTAAAAAATCGGAGGTGCCTTGTTGTAAATAGTGCGAGATCCCCATGCAGTGAAACGCACCACAGACCACCAATACGCGTTTTCCCTCTTGGATATGAGGCGCAATGTGGCTTGCCATGTACTGTTCACGGTATTGAGTGTGACGATCCGTCTCGACACGCCCCTCCCGCATTTGCAGTCCAAATAGGTGCATGCGTGTAAAAAACTCAGAAGGTGACAAGGTCACATTGGCTTCAAAATGGCGATCCCACCACTGATCAAAATGTTCGCACCCAGAGCGTTGAAGTAACGCGTCAAGGTAACGGTGTTGAAAATGCTTTTTTTCACTGGAAGCGTAAATTAACGGGTTATTTCCTTCTTCGTTTTCCTCTTCCTCGTTACTCTCATTCCAATAACCGTAAGGCAAATCAATAAATTGGCAAGGAATGTTCTTTTTCTTTGCGACTTTTAGAGCGTTCCATTCAGGTGACATCTCTGCAAATGGGATAAACCCGCGTTGAGCATAAGGGTCACTCTGGGTCTCATTCGTTAAGCGTGCTTGTTTGTGTAGATAAATCGCCACTGGCGCTTGGCATTCATCGGCTTGCATGTAGGGCAGCAAGGATTGTGCATCATGTGGTGTTTCAATGAGAATCACATCAGGTTTGGCTTGTTTGATCAATTGCAACAAGTACCAACTGCATGTTGGACTGTGATGACGAATGGGAGCCCAAATGAGGTTATTATCGTGATGGAATTGAGCCGCAAGAGAAAGAAGATCAGATCCCTGCATGTTTGCATCCATCTAAGAATAGGGCCCATTGTGGGTCATTCGCACGCTGACGAGTGATCACCCGGATGTAATCGCTTAATGATTCATGATCTTTTTGATTGTCTTTAATGACGGTGCCCATTAAAAATTGAGCCAAATGCACAGGAGTAACGTGATTATCCCCAAAGTAGTGGCACTGCATGGCGGCATGAAAGGCTAAGTTGATGCTTTCAGGTATGGAGAGTAACGTCGAAGGCGTTGGGATGCTCACTCCTGCCACTTGGCCTGATTTCAATTCATCAAATGCCGTGACTAATACATCAATGGTGTCATTCTCTAAACGTAAATCGACTTTTTCATGTTTGAGTCGATCATTCACTTGCGTCATGACTAATTCAATGCGTTGCTGGCGTTGAGCTAAGGGTTTCAATACTTCAAAATTAAAACGACGCTTGAGAGCAGAAGACATTTGATTAACGCCTCGGTCGTTTAAATTTGTAGATGCAATGATGGTGAATCCAGGCTGAGATAATAGGTAGTTGGTCTCAGATTGAATCTCTGGAATGTGCAAAATGCGATCCGATAAGATAGGGATCAGGTTATCTTGCACTTCTGTTGGGCAGCGCGTTAACTCTTCAAAACGCATGATGGCCCCTTGTTTCATGGCATTAAAGAGTGGGCCGGGTACCATGGCATCCATGGTTGGGCCTGATTTTAGCAGGGTAGCGTAGTTCCAACTGTAGCGAATGTTTTCTTCAAATAACCCAGCACTGCCTTGAACGGTATAGGTACTGTTACCACAGATAGCGGCGCTCAGCAGTTCAGACAGTAACGATTTTGCGGTGCCAGGCTCACCAACAAGCATTAAGCCTTGTTGACCAAGCAGCGTGACGATGGCGCGCTCTACCACCGCATCGTTACCGTAAATTTTACGTGTGATGATTTGCCCTGAAATTGGCGTGTCGCTACCAAGAATGAAGGTGCGTACCGCTTTAGGACTGAGTTGCCAATGAGCGGGCTTTGATGATGTATCCGCATCTTGTAGTGCTGTTAATTGTTCTTTGTACAGTTGCTCTGCGGGTAATCGTTGTACTGCAAACATGGTTAATCCATTTCATGTGAGTCATGCCACCAATAGGGAGTTGATGGCATGTATTAACGTGTTTAATGTAGGGTTATTTTATTGATTCAATATCATTAATTACTTCACTGTAGACCATTGGGGAGACGTTACCCAGCTCCAGTAAGTGATTGTTGCGATCCGAATAATAATGATAATCACCCGTGAAAAACTTAACGTGTGGGATGGTTTGATTCTCGTCATAATCGTACGATCCCATACAAAAGCCTTCTTCCATATAAATCAGGGCGCTGATGTTGGCTTGAACAAAGTATTTTTCGAACCATTGCACCGAGCCGCCATCCAAAGGCTCACCGGTTCGCCATCCACGTTTTTCCAACGAGCTGCGCATACGTGATGTGCCGAATTTTTCTTTTTTATAGCGAGTGATCGTTTTATACGCGTGATCGTCTTCGGCTAACGTAAAGGTTGGGCGTGACAATTGAGCAAAAGGCGGCACAATCTCATAATCATCCAATAGATTATTCCACTCGATGCACGTTGCTTCTTCCAGCGTTAATGGGTGGACGACAGAGAACAGGCTCTCGTTGTCTATCGTAATGTTTTCATCATCAATATCCACAAACTGGTTGCTTTCGTCTAGACGAGCAAGCGTGATCTTATCTTGGTGCTGAATTGACCAAACCACACGACGTGCAATGTAACTGAGTAGTGGGTTGTGACCCCATGTTTGATTAAATAAGCTTGGTGAGAAAAGACGACCGGTGATCATCGCTTGCTCTAAACGATCAACCGCATTACGGTACACTTGTTTGATGTGTTTACGGAATTGAGTCAGCTCTGCGCGGCGTACTTTTAACAGCTCAGCATCATCGTCTTTACGTGTCGCTGGTGCCGATTTTAGCACTTTGCCATCTAAGCTGGTGATCAGTGAACCTTCATCGCAGAGTGTTAACGTTAGCGTACGCTCCCCAAATGGGAAAGCCGCGTTTCCTTGTTGGTCAAAGCCGAGATCCGCAGACACAAGATCTGAAATCTCATCGCGAGAAATGCCTCTTTCTTTTGCCAGTTGATTCAGGGCTTTAATGCAGCGCTCTTTCAATCCTTGGCTACGGGCTTTGCGTGACCAGTGATCCAGCCAAGTGAGTGCCACGGTAGAGCTTTGGTAAGCTAAGACTTCAACTTTATAGAAGGCACTGGCAGACGCCCCGTTGCGTGATTCATCATCGAGATCTTTGCCGTAGGCTTGCATCAAGGTGTCATCACCCAGTAAAGCCGCAGAGAACAATACCCATCCTAAGCGACGCGATTTATCATCCGCTTGTTGATAGAGGGCGTCCCATAACGGTTTGAAGCCTGCGTTATCACAGTGTGCGATCACCTTAACCAATAAACTTGAGTGCTGTTTCGCGCTCTCTTCTGATAATTTAGAGATCACCCATTGCATGACTTTTGGTGGTAACGGGTTACCTGTTGTCCAATGAAGTGATGGTAAATTCTCAAGCTCGATGCCTTTTGGTAGTGCGCCAGCAAATTCACTTAATAGTGCTTCAAGCTGGGTAAGGGTATCCGTTGAAAGTGGTGCATCGGCATCTAATTGCGTTTCAAGCTCGCTCTGAGCTAGCGTGATCGTAATGGCGATGTTGTTCATCAATAGGCTTAATGTATGGTTTTTCTCTTTTACTCGGGCTTTATTTAATGCCGGAAGCGCCTCTGGAATAGGGGCTTGAGATAAGGCTTCAGCCACTTGCTTTCGAGTCGCGAGTTTTTTATGCGCCAATAGGTCAATAATGATAGGGTACGTCTCATTTGGCGACCATTGAAGCGCTAATGCCATTGATCGTGCTGAGGCATTGGGACTGAACGCTTTAAATACGGTTAACGTATTGGCGGATTGCAGTGGTAAATAGAGTGACCATAGCAGATCCATCGCCAGAGAATCCATTGTGGATAAGATAATCTCCGCGGCCTTAATGGCATTCTCTTGGTAATACTCTAGGAAAAACTGAAATGCGTGTTTATTGGTTTCTGTATAACCGCCATCAGCCTCGATATCTTGAACCCAAAAAGTCAGGCAAAGCAGTGCATTTTGCTCATTATTATCATGGTGTTCCATGAGTTTTTTAAATAATGCTAGCTGATAATAGTGTGGACAAACGTGATGAATTATGGCACTCAGTGTCACCACTAAAGCACGCTCACCATGTTGGCTCAGCAAGTTATTGGCGATTTGTTCGACATAAGAATCGAAGTTTTTCACCCAATTTTCAGAGGTGTCACAGCCACACTCAGGATCACGACAGTTTGCATTGGCTTTGATGGATTTAATGGCTTGCTTAACGGTTTTATGATCATCATTAGACACGGCTTGTAATAATTGTTTCACCGTATTCGCTGGATTTGTATCAACACTCACCTCATTTTCTTGTCCGGATAGAGTGGCAAGCAATGATTTTATCTCAGCGACTTTTTCTTTTTTGAACAATGGCGTCGTTGTGCTCACGATGATGTCGGTCAGGCTTGGATCTGACACCAATGAAAGCAATGCTTCACACGCGTGAAAGCGCACATTTTTTTTACGAGAAGATAAGGCATTCAATAATGCATCACTTGCTGTGGAACCTTGTTTAAGCAATCCTTTTGTTGCCGCTTGTCGTACGCTCTCAATGGTATCATCAAGATAGTCAATTAAGGTAGGGATCGCAGCAGGATCCGTCGAGACACTCAAGGCGTTGACAAGGAAAAAGCGCTGCGGGATTTTTTTGGTTTGGAGTGCAGAAATCAACACATGTGGAAAACCTGTACCAATAACAGCCAGCCCTTTTTCCTCTTTCTTATCAATGCGAAGCTCTGAGCGTCCCCAATCGACAATACGTTGAACCATGCGAGTGGCCACATTCTCATTACAGAAAAGGTTAAGAAGCTCTACTTTATGCAGATGCTTAAGTATGAATTTTTCCATGTGTTGGTCTGATAATGCCGACAACACAGCACTGTTTGTTCTTAGGTCGTAAGCACTTAAATGCTCAACAAGGTAATCCGCACGAGCGTCGTCAATCTGTTGATTTTGCTTTTTTAAATGTAATGCAAGCCAAGGAAATAACGCCATTGCTCGTGAATGGCCATCATAATTTTGTGGCACAGGGTAAGCTAAGGCTATTTGACAAATTGCGTCACTGTGTTGGTCGAAGTAAGGTGCAATGTCATCATAATCGACACGATGATTCTCAGCAATTATGCACAGTTGTTCTGGAGTGATGCTGTGACACGTGAATGCTAAGAAATCCAGAGAATATATATATCTTGCTTGCGTTGCAGCGATGTTGATGGCGTCACACACGTCTTGGTGTGGCCAGCATGCAAACATCTCCTCTAGTGTGCTTTGCTCTCTATCATCAACAACGTCCTCGGCAATTTTTGTTAGTAAGCAAGCAGGGGTTTGATCGACATTGATCTGTTTATTTTTTAAAAATTCAAAGTAGAGAGATAAAGAAATGGATTCTAAGAATGAAGGCAGCGCATCAATTAATGGTTGAACATCACCTTGAGCCTTCTTTATCAAAGACACCGAGTAGTCGGTCATTTTACCATATTGATTCCAACGATTGATGTTTTCAGGTTCTTTACTGGCTTGAGTAAATAAATCAATACAATCAGCAATGGTATAGCCATTAGAAGCCCCACTGAGTGTATACCATGAGTTTATCTCAGTCGCGAGATTGAGGATCTGCTTTTTGTGCAGTTCCCACAGTATATTCTTATATTGGTCGCCATCTTCAAAGTGCTCACGCAATTCATCTTTTATTTCATAAAAAGAGTCGTTGTCTTCAACAATTTTTTTAGCAATATTTAGTTCTGATTCAGTTATCATACTACGCTCACTATTTAGTGATTTATTTTTATTAAAAAGGTAAGTCTGCCTTGTCTTGGCGTCGTCGATCTTCTATCTGATTTGATCAACAATGCCATCTCGAATTAATGACCGTTTTCAGGAACCAAGCCCGCACCTTCAGTTGACTCGGTACACAGTGAGCGGCATTAGCTACAATGCCGCTTTTTCTTATTCAACGATATGTGGCATGAAACGTTCTTTATGAAGCTGGAGTACTTCACCTGTGAACTCTCTCACAGCGATACCGGAAGATTCCATATCTAGTGCTTCGCCATCTACCCACGGAGCGAGCCAAGAGCAAACGATGGCTTTTGTTTCGCCCTGATCTGCAGATGTAGTTGGGCAAAGTTCTTGATAAATGAAATCATCTTCAGCGTAAAATCCAGAGGTTTCGTGAACGAGCTTGTCATCATGATAGAACTCAATGTTGTTGCTCATTCGGCCTTGGAGCGGCTTTTTTACGTAATGTGAGAGGTGGGGGGGCTTTTCCATGAATGATGGAATAACGTATTGCCATGCTTCAGCGTTTGCAGTAACAAAAGCCTCTATTACACGATCTTCCTTAGCAAGCACGTCTTTTAAATACGTTAACCATGCCCAGACTCCCTTATTTGAGACGAACCATCGCCAAGCGGGCTCCATGAAACGTGTTTTATTAGACCACTTGTGCCACTCTAAAAGGGGATTAGACGTTTCAGCATATAGGTCCCGAACCATGTCTTCCCAAGGGTAGAGTGCGAAAATGTAATCTAACTCTAAATCGTCAAGTAACCACGTACTTCGATTTAGGGAGAAATCATAAACCAGCCTATTGATGTCGGAGAACTGGACCAAATGTTCGGTTTGCTCGTTAAATGCATGGAAAAGCAGTTCTGTAGTGATACAGTCTTCAGTCAACTTTGTATCACATAAGAAAGCCACACGCTTGGGCGATTTACCTATCACTCGGTCTAAAGTCTTAGTCAAGTTTTCATAATGTAGATTGTATTGGTCGTTTGCCTGATCGAGCTTAGTAACCAAATGATCCTGCATAATCACAGAATCATAATACATCGTTGGAGTGTCTAAGTTACCTTCGTAGAACTTTAAAACCTTACCATTCTCAAAATCATAGGCGATATCAAATCTGCCGTAGATTGCCTCATGATTTTGCTCATAGGTATGGATGGCATACTCAACAAACTCGGGAAACTGTTCGATGAATTCCCTTCCATAAAAGGTTGGAATTAGGGATTTGTAGGCTTCAGAAAAAAGAAAGTCTAGAGAATTGACGAGTAGATTGTAAACCTGCTCGGAAGCAATGTTGATGGCTTTAACCTCCTCTCGTGTAAAGCGATAGAAAGGGGTTTGGGCATCCTTATTCTCAGGAAAAACAAACTCGTCTTCCAATGGCGTTAAAGAAGTATTGCCACCATGAATCAATGCGATCGCAGATGTGCGGGGGCACTCTGCTTCCAGAGCGAAGTAATCTGGTGTCACGGGTAATAGTATTTTACGCATATTTGTGTGCATGAAGGGGGAGCCCCCCCCTTATTTCCTGAGATGAAACTATCCACCCCACGAGCGAGATGAACTGAAACCCATCGAGCTACTGCGGCTGGAAGAACGTTTTGTTGAGAACGCTTGACGTTGTTGAGATAGTGTCTTGTCGGATGATGCTTTTGCTTTGATTGCAGCGGCACGCTCGGCAGATGTTTTTTTAACAGTTTGCGCACTGTAGATCCGTTTCTCTTTGGACGTTGTCGTGCTGTAGCTATCCATCGTTGAGTAAGACGTACGCGAGTAGCTATTCCAACTCGAATAATTCGAGACGTGGCGATAACACTCGTTGTCGTCGTCATCAAAAAGATAGCCGGGTTCGCAATTTGACTGACTGCTCAACTCTCGAGCGAGTTGTGAGTTGGCTTTTCCGGAATGGGTCTTATCCAGTTGAATAATATATTCAGTCACGCCACTCTTCGTGTCACCTTTGACGTTCAGTACCGCGACGTACAGATACTTCACGTTATTGAGGTAACCGTATCGTGCACCTACAACTTCGGGATGAATCTTTTGAATTTCAGCCAGAAACTCTTTGAGTTCGATATCTTCGTTATTCAGTGTTAAAAGAACGTCATCAACAGCATTTTGAATTTGATCAGGCGAGGGCGTTATGGTGTTGTCGTATTGGTGAGAGGAGCTATGTACTGTGGCCATTACAGTCATGCCGGTAATGAAACCAGCGCCACCCACCAACGCAATCTGAGACTTTTTCATTGTTTGCACCTATGCTGGTTAGTTGCTCATTGAAGCTGCGTTGATGAGACCAGCACTAATTGAAATGCTAGCAAGCAAAATAGCTTTAGCTTTTTCACCTGCGTTGATACGCTCAACAATAGTGGGAAGAGTGAGACGAACCAAAGCAAATACGGAAATTTGAACAACCATTGCAACCACACCCCAGATCGCAAAGTCTATCAAGTTTACTGATACTTTTGAGGCAGCAGTCAACGCTAAAATGAAACCTAAAAGGGCACCGCCAAACGAAATCGCTGCTGCTTCATTGTTTTGTTTTATCAATGCAAACTCGTCGTGAGGTGTAAATTTGGTATATACAAAAGCGAAAACAATAACCATCAGTAACGAAAGGCCAAAATATGCAATGAAAGGAATTAGCCCAGAAAGGGATTGCATTACATTAAATTCATAGGAGTTGAACATCTAGAGTTATCCTTGTTGGTGATTAATAGTTAACTGTGTGAGAGGTATGGAAACGCCAAGTGCGATGGAGCAGATGTAATTTCCTCGGTGAACAATATCGTGGTTGTCGTTAACCACGACTTCTTGCTCGACATTGACAATGACGATCTCTTGCATTTGCGCGGTTATATCTCGAAAGAATACAGCGAAGTTATTGTCAATAGTGTTTAAGTCATCGCCGATGACTTCCACGACTTCTAGGCCACCAAGCACACCCGTTAATCGGTGATATTCAGCGCCTTCAAAAGAAAATATTTCACTTTCTTCAATTATGTTTCGCCAGTAGTTTTCTGTTGCTTTATCACTCTTCGAACAAAACTCGTCTCCGGCATCTAATTGATATTTGAACAGCATAATGTCGATAAGGTTGTCAATTTTGTTTTCGCCAAAAAAGTTAAACTGAAAGAAGTAATCGTCTTCGGTATAGAAACGATGCGTATGCTCACCTCTTTCATTGTGGCTAGATTTACCGGTCACTTTTTTCGTCTCAGAACCAATCTGAAACTTTAGTTCAGGCGTGAAACGAAGCATCGGATAATCAACAGTGATAAGTTTTTGGAGGTCTATACCTAAAGTCGCTGTTTCACATTTCGTGTTTTCAACGAGATCAGGATTAGTTTTTAATTCAAAAAGTGTTTTGAGTTTTCTTAACATAAATAATTCTTCAAATGAGTTTCAATTTTCTGGATCTCTTGGTTTGCGATGTAATGAATAAAATCACCACCGCTGACCATGGCATCATCATCGGGGTTGAGCTGCAAATTTCGCCCTAGCTTGTCACTCTTTTTGGAAAAGCCTATCGAGATGACTTTTAGCTCTCGCTTAAGGATTGCCGACAATTCAGAGAAAGCCATTTCTCGCATTTGAATGGGGAGTTTAAGTGTGAAATGTGTTGCTAAAAAAGCAGGGTTAAGCAGCGCCTCTGTGCAAGAGCTGCTACCAGGGAACATTGCTGAGCGTGAAAGTAGGTGTTCGTCATGAATATTGATAATCTCAGTGCGGCCACTCGCGCCTTCTAACAGAGCTTGAATGTCCTCACACTCTGAATAGACTACGATATGGGCGTTGGATCCAATACGCTCTAGGTAGTGATCGACGGCAACTGCAGTTAAATAGTTAACTGCATCTATACCCGTGTTTACGATAATGCTATCGCACTTTTCCAAACCCAGTCGTTTTAGCTCTTTAACAGAAACATAGTTCTCAACATTTACATAGAGAATATCGGTGTTCATCAGAGGATGCTCTAAACCTTTTTCATCAGAAACGATGACGATTTTTTCTTATTTGCTTGGAGAAGCTTTGTCAGCTTAGCCGTGCGTTGTGGTATCCAACCAAAGACAATGATATGTCTACTGAGATCGCTCACGTCAATTGTTCCTGCTACAAATCTTTTTTTCAGTGTTAAGTACAATTCGCCTAACTTCGCCAGCGCTGAGCCAAATAGCAAAATACCAGTAGGGGCGATAATCAATGCATAGAACAACCGGCCTCCAGGCGTTACTGGTGAGATATCCCCGAAGCCAACTGTGCTCATTGAGACACTGTACCAATAGGTATAATCAATAAAGTTTTGGGTCAGCGGTTCACTGAATGCGGCGAGCATTGCCCATGTAAAAAGGTAGTGAATGAAATAGGTGGCGAGGAGTACTCGCCACGTTGTATTTCCCACCATCCTTTGCAAGAAACTCACTAGCAATGGACGATGTAAAAACATTGAATCACCAACCTAAACCGTCATCATCGGTTGTCGCTGCGTCGATTTTATCTTGTAGGCTATTTGATGAAGCGTTCTTACGTTCACGTTGCAGTCGAATGAGTTCTCTTTCTTCTTCTTGACGTCGGGCGAGTTTTGACACGGCACCGCCGCCAGCTACAGATACGCCTTTAATCTCTGCTGCAAGCTCTGTTTGTGCTTTGTGAACTTTAATTAGCTCAGCATTCGCACGATAGTTTGCAATCAGTTGCTCTTCTGCTTGGATTTCATTTTCCATCTCTACAATCAAAGTGCGATTTTCTTTAATTGTATCTAGCGTGAACTCATATGCTTCAATCTGTGGCGTATACTTCGCTTTTAGTGACTTGATCTCGTTATGAATTTCTAGGCCTAAAGCTCGGAATTCTGTTGCTTTTTGCTCATCACCAGCTGCTTTAGCGTTGTCATGGCGTTGTTTGATGTCTGCCAAACTCGCTTCATAACCTTCTACTTGAGACTCGTAAGCTTCAAGGTCTCGTTTTTGGACACGGTTTTTTGCCTCGCACTCATCGACTTTCTGTTTTGCGCCAGTTAGACGTTTACGAGCACGAGCAATATTCGACTCATGAATTTCTACGCCATAGCGGTCATCGATAGCCTCTTCTGCTTTCTTGGCTACGGCTTCGCCAAGTCCAAATAATTTTTTAAACAAACTCACGGTGTATTTCTCCTGAAATTAGTTTTGCTGATTATGCTCAGTAATCAGCTGCGCGACTTCAAACGCGTTGATAGCCAGTTTATTAAGCTCTTTCTCTACGCCTTCGATAGGCGTGTTAGACAATGTCTCACCTAAAATCACATAGCATTCTTCGCCATCGATCTCTTCCAAGGCGAAACTAGATAAAGGCAACAGCTTTGCTGCTTTCAATAAGCAATAATTCAGTTTTGCTGGATCCTTAACCTGATCGACCGAGGCCAGCACTGCCTCAGCGGTCATGTATTCTCCGTTTATGACAACAGCAATTGCTAAGTCTTGATGCTCTTTTAAAACAACAGAAAGAGAAGATTCACCGATCACTGTAGGGATGAACTTAGTTTCATTTAAAGATGATGCCAATTCGTTAGCAGTCCACATATTCACTTCCATCTGTATTTGTTTGCTATAAGTTGTGCTCACTCATGAGGAAAAACGTTCCCACTGAGTTTACTTCAAACCGCACAGGTGGCGGTCAAACGATATCGTCTTGTTCAGGGGAGGAGAGTACGCCTTTAACCATTCGGTTAGCTTAGAAATATCAATGGGCGTATCGGACCTGCTTGAAAAACAAAGCAATTATATCGTGATGGTTAGGGTTATTCACTTGGCAAAATGTCTGTTCGTATAAGCAATCTCACGGTTCTTGCCGACATAAAGAAAGCATGTTCTATTTTGATGTGTCTTTGGTGCTTTTTGATAACTTGGATGTGCAATTCAATTAACGGGTTTGCATGCGACAAAAAGGTATACGTGAGCAGGATCTGCTTGATTCGTACTCTTCTTTCCTAAGGCTAAATACACCAGAGGAAGTTTTTCTATTGGACAGAAAACTGTAGTAACGCACCATTTTAAAATGGTGCCGAGGGATACGACTCACGAACCGTAATATCATATCTTCCTTCGTCAACGTCTTCGTTTTGTTCTGACCATCTCGATGGTCTAGGTACTTAAACATGCCCGTTCCTCCGTTGTTGGCTCATCGCTCGCAGCTTCAATTTGATGGCTGTCCGCCGTGTGTTCAGACATCCACTCCGTTACACGTTGCTGCCCTAATTATGGTGTTGTGTAGCGACTAAGATAGTCGTAGCACCGCAAATCAAAGTTTGGGCCTTCATCAGCGTTTGTTTCTTGCGGAATTTTTTGCGTGAGAGAGTTGTAATCGTCGTAGCTCACTAAACCAGTACGAGTTCGATGGATTTGCTCAAGGTCGAAAATATGTTCTCTGTCTGGCGTACCACCGCCTTGGGAATGATAAATCATTGGTCCTAGGTATTTGTCTTGACAATTTATCGATACCACTTCATTCATTACACGAACATCAACGCTGAAACGAGCTAAAAAGCTTTCTGGTGTTTGTAGCAATCATTTACTGCTATCTTTGATGTCGCCACCGATGTGCCAGGGATGGACACAGTTAGCAAGGCAAGAGTTGGGCAAAAGCCAACACAAACGGGTAAGCGACATTCTCTCCACATCGATCGCCTCAGGTTCATTCCATGCGTTTTCAAGGATGGAATGGCAGGGTAACAACGTTCTAATGATAGGAAAGATTCATCGATACTTTACATGTGTTGTTCTGGAGCGAGTCGACTAATAACTTGCATCATTTGGGACGACAGGTCTGCGTACAATTCGTAATTGGATGATAAGGTAATGATTCCTTTCTGCTCACAAAGTGCTTTAACTTGAAAGAATGATTTGAACTTCTCAATGCCTGCTTCTTTGGCTTGTCGATTTGCAGCCACCACGCCCCCCGTCGCTATTGGAAAGAACAACGACGGGCTTACCTCGCCAGTCGGGACGGAAAACTTGCTCAGCACTACAATAAAATGAGTTCGAATCGACTAAGGCATACATTATTTTTGCTCTCAGCAGGTTACTTGGTCGATGACAACGTATGGATCTGATGACTACACCTTCTAACGAAAATGAGTCACATTCGGTAATCAGGGTTGGTTGATACTTACTGTGTGCCGATAATAGCCGCTTGCGATGAATATGAATTCACCATTGAGGTTTGTGACAATAACGTCGTTCTGTTTAACATCTATATGTCGAAAACGATCAGCAAATCCTGATCAAATATACCTAGCCCTTGCATGGAATCACCACATGCTCGCCCGATGAAGGTTGCATTGGGATGCTCTACTAGCAGTTCGTCTAGATCTAGAGAGTTGAATGTATTCAGTAGCTGGAGACTAAATCCAGTGATGCCAGCATGTGCGCTAATTGGAATAACTCTCATAAATAATACTGTGTAAGTGAACAGTATTATTTGGTGTGAAAAGTCATTTTGGCAAGTGGGTGTAAACTGTCGGCCTAATATCTCAGCAAATTTAATTATGTGATTTGAAGGTTTGTTCCTATGTTTCTGATAATCAAGAATATATGAGGACAAACGTAGTGATGGAATTAGATCAAAGGCGACTTACCGCGGTTAAGAACCTGCTTATTGAGATCGAGTTTTGCACTGATGAGGTGGTCGAAGAGGGGAGTCGAAAAGGGCTGTATATAGATATAAACGATTGGCATCTTTACCCAGTGTTTCAGTTTGATGAAGAGATGGAAATATATGGTTAACTAAAGAGACGTCTTGATGACTTAAGAGCAGGCCGAGATGAAGTTGATGTCCTTCACGGGAGCTTTTCTGAGAAAAGCGTGCTGATGTGCAAGGCGGTTACGTCTTACTAGTTGGTCGAGAAAGCTTTGAGTTTCGGTGACTTAAAAGCTCATTATGAACTGGTGTCGGCAGAAGCTAGACAGAGTGAGTATCTGACCGCTCGTCCTATTGAGTACCTAGGAAAAGACGAATTCGACGTATTTGTCGACGATTGGAAGCTTGGAGACTATCGAATGATCCCGAGGAAAGAGGTTAAGGGCATTTCGGGGTGGTGAAGCTGAAGTAGGAAACATCAAAGCGTGACTTTGAGCCTAGTAATTTCCCCTATCAAAAGTTATCCGAAGGAGTTAGGGTAACACTATTATTCTGAAACTATGAGGCATCATACAATCTAATTTCTTTTAACTTTCATTAACCTATTGATTAGATTGTTGGTATGGTATTAAAAAGGTTACATAATAGGAATATGAAATGGGCTAAAAGCCGCATAGAAAGCGTTAGGCTATTTGGGGAGTTTGGCTTATGAATTATCGACAGTTAGCAAAAGATCACCTGAAATTCGCACACAATGAACTGAGTTCCTCTAGTGACCCTCGTTTAAAATATGCTGCTCTTGAGCTTCGTATGGCAATGGAAGCT
This sequence comes from Vibrio sp. YT-18, assembly GCF_033337345.1. Lineage (NCBI taxonomy): Bacteria > Pseudomonadati > Pseudomonadota > Gammaproteobacteria > Vibrionales > Vibrionaceae > Vibrio > Vibrio sp. YT-18. The sequence goes on from NZ_JAWOQO010000005.1 coordinate 256,621, forward strand.
ATTACATACGACAGGGCGCTAGCTTATAAGGATGAATTTCCACCAAGCGAATATGAGACTTGGCAACCCAAGAAAGTTTTGATGGTACTTTTGGAAATTGATAGTGATGCTGATACTAGTAGCACCATTTCAATAGGTGTACAGCCTGATAGTCACACTCTACCTGACACGATGCAGTTATTAGGTACTGAAAAGACATTTACGTTGAGAATGTTAAAAAAGCATTATGATGCTTTGGGTAGCTATCTTCATGTTATCTCGATGAAGCAAAGTCGTACAGGCAACCTTCAAAATATGAACAAATTGAGGCGACGATGCGAGGAAATATATCAGTTTTTAGATGAAGCTTTGCGATCTCCCGTCTTCAATATGACATTAGGTAATTTTTCTTCCCTAGTTTGCCAAGAGTGCGGCAAAACGATTAGGAAACGTATTCCCCATTCATTTAAAGAGCCAATTTTAGCAGATTGCTTTAATTGTAAGGCGAAGTATACGCTCACCGATGGCGGTAGTGGGAATGTATGTTGGACTTTAAATCAGCATGAACTTCAATGTAGCAATCCTAAATGCCAGAAAAGCATAACTGTTCTAGATCATGAGTTAACCGTTGGTCGCCATTGGATATGCCCAGCGTGTAATGGTAAAAACACTATAGTGCTGGGTATACAACACCAAAATCAAGAAGAATAGCCTAACAAACTGTTTAAGAGTGATTCGCAACGCGTGGCATTTTTACTATGCGTTGCGTTTAGTGGTTAAGGTGGTATGCGGAAGCTTCGGTATTGCGTTGCTCACACCTTAACAGGGCGTTATGCTCTTTGGAGGGGATAATGACATCCTTATCCGATATTAGCTCTAGGCTTCAATAATCTTTACTTTGTTGTATTCGCGTAGAGCTCGCCCACCGATAGGATTAGTACAGGTTAAGTTGATTAAGTATTCACCTGTTGAAAGTAGGTTGGCGGCCTCAGTGAGTGTTGGAACACAAACCTTATTTTTTGCCTTGTTTGTCCTGTTTGAGTCAGTTGGCGTATGAATCTTTTTATTTAGCACATAATGACCATCAAGGTTCTGCTTTGCGACAAACTCTAAGCCTTTAACTTTACCACGTGTACCAGTAGCTGAGATTTTGATTACGTTTTTATATTTCATTTTAAGTCACCCTGAATTGCGTGCGTAGATCATAAATTGGTAAGCCTGCGTAATCAAAAATAAATTAATCTCTAAAAATCAAAGCAATAAAATGCATTGGAACGAGCATAACAAAGCATTTAAGAGGGATTCTCAACGCTTGGCATTTTCAGTTTGAGTCGGCAGTAGTGTTTACGGCACAATGCTTTAGGTAGGGTGGTTTGCGTTGTTCACCCCTTAACGCGGCGTTATGCTGCAATGAGCTTTCGATATGATCTAATGTTACATAAATCGTTATTATCCCGAGAGAAATCGAATCATGTATCAATTGCGCTGCACTAAGAAATCACAAGACTTGCTGGGTCTTAGACCCCAAGACATGTCAGATATTGAAAGCGAACATCATATTCTCGGTAATTGGTATATGCATACATTTACTCAAGAGCGTCGAAAATGTCTCTTTTTCATGGAAGAGAAAACTCTGATGTCTTTTGTGCTTATCGGTTTCAAAAAGTCAGAATTCAAGCATTTTAATGAAGCTTTCAAAAGTGGGTTGTTGACCTTACTAGAGCTTGAAAATGCTCCAAATGAGATTCTTTCTTCGTTTGGAAATGCAGAGCCGAATATTAGCTTTACCAAAACTGACAGTCGAAAGTTACTTGGTCACGTTAACGATAAAATGTCGTTGTACCAAGATTTCATATATTCAGATGGCGGTTTTGAGCATTGTGATGTAGCGCAGATCACCGCAAAAATTAATAGAATGCCTCAAAAAGAGCTGGGTTGGGCATTATCAATAGATGTCTTCAATGAGCTCTTCAACTAGCAACATAACAAACTGTTCAAGAGGGATTCGCAACGCGTGGCATTTTTACTATGCGTTACGTTTGGTGTTTAGGTTGTATGTGGGGGCATCGGTATTGCGTTGCTCACACCTTAACAGGGCGTTGTGAAAATGAGGGGAATTAACATGTTAGATAGTGAAAAAATCGAATTAATAGAATCTTATGTCAGTAGCTACAATGCTTTTGATGTGGTTGGATTACTCGATCTTCTTGACGATGGTGTAGTGTTCGAGAATGAGTCAAATGGAGAAATTACCGCTCGTTCAAACGGCAAAGTTGAGTTTGAAAGCTTGGCTTCTGAGTCGGCAAAGATTTTTAGTGCTCATCAGCAAGTTGTGCTAGCTACGGAGATGTTGGAAATGGCAGCGACGGTCAACATTGAGTATATGGGGACTTTGGCAATAGACCTACCTAACGGTCTCAAAGCGGGGCAGGTTTTGGAGTTAAAAGGTCGAACATACTTTGAGTTTCAAAATGGTAAAATTAGTTACATAAAAGATGTCAGCTAAATTTGTATAACAAACAATTTAAATAGATTCGCAACGCTCGACATTTTTGGTTTAAATCAGTTTTAGTGTTTAAGGCGGTGTGCCGCGGCTTTTGTATTACATTGCTCACACCTTAACAGGAAGTTTTGCCTTTTCACGTTGAACAATTCGTGCTAATAAGTGCTTTAATTTGATTGGTCTTGTGAATGTATTGGTTGTTGTCATGAAATCTGAGTTTATAGTTATCGGTTTAATTAGCAGTTTTTCTATAGGTAGCTTAGCTAACGATATTCGGATTACCACGCCTGTTGACGAAAAAGAAGTAGGCTGTTCCAGTGTTGTTTGTAAAAATATTATTGCAGAAAAAAGTGTTAGTAAAGCAGGGGACTTTCCAGAAAGAACGGGTAATGAAACCTTCTCGGCTATAGGGAATGTATTATTCGTAGTTGGTGAAATGGGTTTAGCTGAAAACTTGCAAGAAGATAATGTTGACCACAGGGTTATGAAGCACCCTTGAACATAGGTATAACAAAGCATTTAAGAGTGATTCCCAGCGTGTGGTATTTTTACTGTGCCTCGATTTTAGTGTTTAAAGTGGTTACGTGAGCTTCGGTATTGCGTTGCTCACCACTTAAGCGGCGTTAGTGCTCTCGCTAAAAATCAAGAATAAGGATTTTTAATGTCAAAATTTCAGTTTTATAGTAAGCCCGATACCAATGATAAAGCGTTTACATTTCTAGATATGGGCACAAACAGTTTTCTCGATGAAAAAGAAATATTATTTAAGCAGGGGTTTGAGGTCTCAGGAGATGTCATTTTTGCCGCTACTCCAAAAGAGGCTGTAGAGAAATATAGATCAAATTTTTTATATGTATCAGAAGAATACACGTATTCAAACTTGATTACAGCGATACCTTTGCTATTGATTGATTGTTTTAGGTGGGCATTTGGTCGCCGTTCAAAGCACTAAAAAAGTATTTAAGGCAGATTCGCAATGCATGGCATTTAGGTTTCTTTTAAATTTAGCGTTTACGTCCATAGTGGTTTAGGCTCAGTGGCAGTGTTGCTCATTACTTAACGCGGCGTTAGCCCTCAAAAGTAAAATATGGATACTTCCCCAGAAATAGAGTTATCTAAAGAGTAGCATAACTCAATTGAAGTCCTCAGAAACAAGTCGTTTCCTGAACATCAAGTAACTCGTTCTTACTATAAGCAACTCCCGTATATGAGGGCTTTAAAGTACAGAGATGATCAACTGGTTGGTGACATGGGGCTGGACTATAGAGTTGTTAGCGTCGGCGATGAAATTTACAAATATTGGGCGTTAGTGACTTTTATGTTGAACAATCACCTCAAAGAAATGGTATTGGAACTGCCATGTTGTCTCAACTCAGCGAGTATGCCTCAAGCAAACAGATCGACTTTATTAATTTAATCTCCGATTTAGATACTTTTGTTATGGTAATGGTTATCTTCGTCTTAGTTCTTTAAGCTCTTGGTTGCGAATACATGATCATAAGAATGATGGCGTTGCAGTTGATCAAGTCGATGATTTGTATGTTAAACCGATTAGCGGTAAAACTTGGGCTGTTGGTCATATAAACTGGTTAGGGTATATGTATTAGTCGGGTATCGGGCTAGCAAATTGTTCAAGAGGGATTTCAGCACGCGCGGCATTTTTTACTATGCGCTGGTTTTAGTGGTTAAGGCGGCATCGGTGTTGCGTTTCTCACACCTTGACAGGGCGTAATATTCAAATTAAGCCAATAAGGTTCTGTCCAAAATAAGCTACGCGCGGTGTGAAATAGGGGCTCGAAAGAGCCCCAAGCATTGTCATGACTTAGACTTTGTCCCTACTTTACGGCTCTTCCTCTTAACGCTTCAAAGGTTGCTCTAACGCGAGATGTGGTGTTGGAAGTGGCGTTTTCTGAAAGCGGCGTCAATAAACTTTCGTCGCAGATAGTGAAACGGGCCATGCAGTCTTGCTCGAACTTAGATTGCTTCTCCTTCTTGCCCAGACCTCCAATCGTTCGACCCATGTCATACTTTTTGTCCATGAATTTGGCGAGCTCATCATTTTGGTACTTCTCTACATTAAAGCTTCTATAGCCGTAGCCCATGTTAGACAGTATCGACTCTAGAAGGGCCAAGGCCTGCTGAATGTCCTCGGCTTCATACTCTTTTAGCTCTAATCCTCTTGAATCAGTTGTGCGACTGCCGTCGGCACGTTCAATTTGACCAATAGTTTCACACAAATGGTGGATCGGGGCAGCGAACTGATGAATGGTATCGCCGTTTTCGAGAGTAACAGTCCCTCGTTCAATGTTTGCCACGCGTTCGAGGTTTTCTTTGACTGCAAGTTTGAGATACACCTGAATTTTCTCGAAGTAGCTGTCTTTTAGAGACATGATGTGTGGTTGAAAGTGCTCTGTGGCGTATCTACGCTCTATGTCGTACTTTGAGTTTGGTATCTTAGTAGCGGTATCCAATGGGATCTGGAAGATAACGTCAAATGAGACGACAGAGTCTCTATCAATAACAGTTCCTCTTACTGATATAGACTTACCGTTATCACGTGGTAGACGCAATTGATACCATACCTTAATGTTTGCAGTATTTGCGTTTTCTTCTCTCATGTCGGAAATGATTTTATTTGCTTCAATTACACTGATCATAAGTTGTCCTTTTTATTATATTTATTAGTAAGGTCATTTAAATAGTAAGCTCTTGTTTTTCCAAGCAATATAAAGTTATTTTACATATTTTTACTATTAAATATTAATTCGTGGTTTTTTTCATACTTGGATTGCTAAGTTAGTGATTTATTTGCATTAGTTTGTTTGGTAATTAATTTACTTATATTTAAAAAATATTTTTAGTCAACTTATTATTCTGATTAAGAACCATAATAAGTTGACTAAAATTAGTAAGCTAGAGTTTACTCTTTAAGGTTAGAGCTAGCCCTTGCTCCTCGCACATCTCTAAGTAGCGTTCGATATGTCCGCTTGCGTTTGCATCTTGTATAGCATTCAGAATCTGGGGGATGGTGTGGACGGTGTGTAGTCCGTCGTCGCGCCTTAACTGGAAGTCTTGTTGCTCTTTGTAGTCTCCCAGATGGCTTTCTGCCTCAATAGTAAGGGGAACAAAAGCCCAACATATGCAGCAATGATTCAATGAACTCAATCAATAGCTCTGCCAGATGTTGATTGACTAATGCAAAGAATTCATCACGAGTCATTTTGGGAGAATTGAACCAAGATTTGCTGTAGCGTTCCTTATGCCATTTTTGATTGATTTTCACCCTGAAAACAAAGGCATGAAGCTTGGAGTCGTATTCCCTGGAACCGCCCTCGTTGTAAAGTTGAAGGTAAGTGCGGAGGCGTGAGTACTTGAGAGCTTTATTGTTTTTTGTGAAATCTCTCGCTCTGAAGCGAAGCACCACATTGCAGTGGCGGTCATCATGACTCAGAAGATGACCGTGCTCATTCTCTATGGTCTGGGTTGGGCCTTTAACAATGGCATAAGCACGCTTAGATTCAAGAATATTTAACTGTTTAAGGCTTTGACTGTCACTTTCGGTCATTGTAAATCGACCGTTATTCAGCAGTTTTTTAGGGAGTATGCGTTGCTGTGTCCCATCTTTGAAGAAGGAAAGTACAAGGCTGGCCTGTTAGTCTTGTTTCGTGATTTATTGGGCTTACTTAAACGATAGGACATACCGTTGGGGAGCTTGTCTGTTTGAGATTTGTAACTAAGCCTAGCTTGCACACCAACGGCTTCTAACTGCTCTAGAAAAACTGGGAGGGTTGGCTTTGCATTAAGAAGCCTGTTTTGTTCAAGAACAAAGTCTAGCTTGCGTCGTGTTTGGGCTTTATCGCCCCCTTTAACTTTTTGGTTTGGTGTGATGCGAATGGGCTTTAGTTTATAGTTCTCATCCCTTTCGTTAATCTTATCGCCTGGATTGGCGACGCTACCGAGTCCAAATTCCTTTTCAATTTCACGCATGACCATCGTGGCTTTAGGGTGGTTCTGCCATTCGTTAACGACTTTCTTTGTTTTGACATCTATGGCTCCGCAGTTGATGTGGATATGGCTATGGTCAGTGTCATGGTGAATAAACACAACATATTTTGTGTGTTGAAGTCCCATTCTACGCATATACTTCTTCACGAGCTTGCGCTATTGTTTATGGCTAAGCTGCTCACCTTTCTGAAGAGATATCATTCGGTGGCTGGTGGGTTTCTGCAGGCCAGTCTTGCTTTTATAATTTGCTATCTCACGACCGATGTCAGACCAATTCATCTCGTGAACCTTGAAGTTGGGCGTTTTTAAGATAGGGAGTGGTGATGAGATGTTGTAAGCCATTAGGAATTCGGTTTTTTCACTAATGATGTTTTCTTCTTCATGAGGCTTGAACTTGCCAGAAGCGTATTCGACAAGGATACATTGCTGTAGATCTTTGGTTGTGCCTGCCGCGTAGCTAGTGGTGCAGCAGACTGCTCTTCGATGGATTGTTTTTTGTTTGGCGTTTTCGTCTTGAAAATCTTGTGAATAGCCATCGTTACACCTTTTTATAATTGTAATGTGGTGAGTAGAATCGGTAGGTTCGACCCGACGGGGTCGGAAGGGAGCGACATAGTCGCCCCTTGGTTACATGTAAGTTGCTTCTTCGCGCAGTTCTTTGAAGTCAGCGAGTTTTTGAAGCTGCTCTTGGGTCAAATGCCTATTAGCAAGCATCAAAGCGAAATCTGAGTTGTATTCACCCAGCTCTTGTTGCTCTCGCTCAGCAAGTTTTTGTTGAATCAGTGATAGGTATTCGATGATAAGGTTTACTGTTTCTTTATCTAAAACATTCTCTTGCAGGGCATGCATCAGTTGAACGCTTGAGAACTGGATATCTTCATTGATAGATTCAAGAACACATTCATCAACGCTGGGCCTCTCAATCTGGCTGACTTGCAGAGCTGGTGTAAGGTTCAGAGTGATATCACGCATGTAAGTGGATAGGTGTTTGTAGCCTAGCTTTGTTCTACGGTACTCAAGGTCAGCTCTTTCTTGCGGGGTTATATTTATTTTAACTTGTTCACTGCATTTGGCTTCTGCTGGTTTTCGTGGTCTACCACGGCTAGGTTTATTGAGGTATTGTTCAATAAGCTCTAAGGCTTGAAGCTTTTCTTCAGAATCACGTAGATGGCGATACAAGCCTCGTTCTTCGAACACAAGCTGACGTTGTTCAATAAGTTCAGCTTTGCTCATTTTTTCTAGTCTTTTTCTGATACTTAGATCGAAAATATTCATACTTGTTACCTTTATTATTTTTATTAGTGGTACTAGGAGCGGAGCGACGAGCGCAGAACCGCAAGGTTCGAGCACCGCAGCACTAGCAAGGAAGCTCCGCAGGACAAGCTGCTAATTAATTTCGAGGAACGAGAAATAAATAGTACTGGCTTGTTTCCGTGTTTTGTAATTTAGTGGAACCACTGTGGTTATTCTTATGCCCGCACTCATGGAGTGCGTTCCCATTATTCATGGGCGTAAATTAAAATAGTGTTCCTATGTTTTATTTTAATCCAATGTGTGCGATTTATTCAACTGACATGAAATTTAATATTGAGTATAGTTTGAGTTATTTGGGAAAAAATTTGTTTTTGTCATATGAAGTAAGTTATGTATTGATAAGTTAATAAATGATAAATCACTTACAGTGGGGGTATATTAGAGTGGACTAACTCCCGCATAATATAAATTTATAGTTAGTCAACTTATTACTTTTTAAAAGGTATCGTGTGGTGATTTTGGGTATTGGATTGATTAGGTTAATAATTAACGATTCGAACCAAATTAAATGAGTAGGAGAATAAATACCAGTATGCTTAAGGCTGATTATGTTGGCCGACTTCGTCGAACTTGTCGAGTTGAGGTCGCGTGCTAAGTGGAGGGGTTATGGATGGTAAGGTAAAACAGCGCAGAGCTAGGAAAGCTTATACTTCTGAGTTAGCTGAATCCTTTGCAAAAGCTGTTAATTTGGCAGCAAAGCAGGTTAGTAAAAAGAAACCTGTTTCCTCTTCAGCAACGCTGAATTAAAAAAGAATGTTGTAAAGCTTGTTCAGCGAAAAAAGTAGCATTACCTATTTCTTTGCTTCATAAACAAAAAAGGAGCACACAGAGTGCTCCAAAGGATAAGGGCAGTGTTTGGTTTACCTTAAGCAGTGGCGAACTTGTAAGTGCGATAGCCGCCAAGCAGGTTACGTGCTTTAAACCCTGAGTTGACCAGCTGACGATAGGCGACGTTACCGCGCAAACCGACCTGACAATAAATCACGATCTCTTTGTCTTTAGGAAGTTCGTGCATGCGACGACGTAGTTGATCGACAGGAATATTAATTGCACCTTCAAGATAACCAACGGACTCCAATTCACCAGGATTACGAACATCAAGTAACAGTTGGTCTTCTGTCAGTGAATCCATTTCATCATAATGAATCGCGGTCGCATCGCCTTTGATGATGTTATTTGCCACAAACGCCGCTTGGTTAATTACATCTTTAGCAGAGCCATAAGGTGGCGCGTAAGTTAGCTCGAGGTGTTGCAGTTGCTCTACAGTCATACCAGCACGCTGAGCAACTGCCATTACGTCGATACGTTTATCAACACCGTCTTTACCTACTGCTTGCGCACCTAATATTTTACCTGTTACTGGATCAAACAGCATTTTGAATGACACGGTTTCTGCACCTGGGTAGTAACTCGCGTGACTTGCTGTATGCACATACACTTTTTCATAAGCGATGTTTTCACGTTTCAGCTGTTTCTCGTTTTTACCAGTAGAAGCGACGGCTAAATCAAAAATCTTACAGATCGCCGTGCCTTGCGTACCTTGGTAAGTTTCTTGGCGGCCAAGCATGTTGTCTGCTGCCATTCGGCCTTGACGGTTTGCCGGGCCCGCAAGTGGCACTAGAGTTTGCTCGCCAGTCACGAAGTCTTTCTCTTCTACCGCGTCGCCGACAGCGTAGATCGAAGGATCGCTGGTTTGCATGTATTCATTGGTATAAATACCACCAAGAGCGCCGATTTCTAAGCCAGCTTCTTTTGCTAATTTGGTCTCGGGGCGAACACCAATTGCCATAATCAGAATATCGGTGGTGAGTCTTTCACCATTGTTTAGTGTTAATTCCAATTCACCTTCTAGATGTTGGTGTTTTTCGCTTTCACCAGAGTCGAAACTTGCCACGTGCTCGTTAGGTACGAATTTCACCGACTCAAGTGCGACGCCAAGTTTAAGGTCGATGCCTTTCTCACGAATTTCAGCATGTGCGAAGCCAGCCATTTCACGGTCAACGGGCGTCATCACTTGATCCGCCATTTCAACTAATGTGGTTTTTATGCCTAGCTGGTGGAAGGCTTCCATCATTTCCAAACCGATAAAACCACCACCAACGACCGTAGCGTGTTCAACTTTGTTGGTTTCGATCGTTTTAATGATGCGATCCATATCTGGAATATTGCGCAGCGAGTGCGTTAACGGGTTATCAATACCCGGAATAGGCGGCACAACTGGACCTGCGCCAGGGCTGAGTAGAAGAAAGTCGTAGCTCTCTTGGTATTCCGAGCCATCAAGCAAATTCTTAACCGTAACCGTTTTGTCTTGACGGTTAATAGAAACCACTTCGTTCATCACACGGACATCAACATTGAAACGCGCTAAAAAGCTCTCAGGCGTTTGAAGAAGCAGTTTGCTGCGCTCTTGGATATCGCCACCAATGTGATAGGGTAAGCCACAGTTTGCAAATGACACAAATGGACCGCGTTCAAACATAATGATTTCTGCATCTTCACTTAAACGACGAGCGCGAGCTGCTGCAGATGCACCTCCAGCAACCCCACCAATAATCACGATTTTGCTCATGGATTTCTCCTGCTGAATGATCGAAAACGCCTACACCTTACTTAAATAAATTAGCTAAGTCTAATGTTATTTAATCTACATTAGCGTTGACTTAATAATGTTAATTAGTAATATCTAATAAAATGTAATGTAGTAATGAAGAGGCATAAGAATGGGCGACAGTATGCTACAAAGTGCGACCGAAGCGAGTGAGCTGCTTAAAATTATGGCTCATCCAGAGCGCCTAATCGTGATGTGTAAGCTGATTGAAGGCGAGAAAGGGGTCGGTGAACTGTTTGAAGGTTCATCATTAAGCCAATCTGCTTTTTCACAACATCTCACCGTATTGAGAAAGCACGACATTATTAAAGCTAGAAAAGTTTCTCAGCAGGTATTTTATTCAATTTCTGATGAAAGAGTTGGTCCGCTGGTTGAGGCCTTTAAGCAAGTTTTCTGTAAGTAATTAGTTTGGCGGTTGCTATGTTTGAAGTTCCTTGGATGTCGCTGTTGGGCGGCATAATAGTTGGCGTATCAGCGATAACACTGATGCTATTTACTGGCAAGACTGCTGGGATCAGTGGGATCTTAAACGGTGCCGTTGAGAACGCAGATCGCGTTTGGCGCATTGTTTTTTTAATTGCGATGGTATTAGGTGGCGTGTTTGCTGTTTATGTTCTTGGCGGGCATGTACCAGAACAGTACAGCGGTTCTGTTGTTTTAGTTATCGTTGCTGGCTTGTTAGTCGGTGTCGGTACGCGTATCGGCAATGGTTGTACTAGTGGTCATGGCATTTGTGGGATAGGGCGTTTCTCAATCCGTTCTGTGGTCGCGACGTGTACTTTTATGGCCACAGCCATGTTAACCGTCTTGCTAGTATCGTGAGGAATAGTGCCGTTATGAAAACTCATGTAATGAAAAGTATTAAGCAAATGTCCGTTGTTGCATTTTCTGGTGTGCTCTTTGGTATTGGTATGGTGGTCTCTGGTATGGCTGAACCGGCAAAAGTGATTGGCTTTCTCGATATTACTGGAGCATGGGATCCAAGCTTAGCCTTTGTAATGGGCGGAGCACTTGCGGTGTTCGTTCCAGCTTATCTTTTATTAATAAAGCCAAGAAGCGAATCTGTGTTTGGTGATGAGATTGTATGCCCAACTTCTAAAGCGATAGACAAAAAGTTAGTCGGTGGTGCTGTACTGTTTGGTATTGGTTGGGGGTTACTGGGTGTGTGTCCTGGTCCTGCGGTTGCCAGCCTTTTCACTGGCAACACACAAGTTCTGCTCTTTATAGTGGCAATGGCGGCTGGGTCATTCACCGCTAAAAGAGTGGTTCGTCAATAAAGAAAGTACTTCAACGTTAAAAATAGTACTTAAACGCTAAAAAGTGAGTGTCGTAGAAACCGGGCAATGGTCACTCAGTTTATAGTCGAGTACATCTTGTGTTTTGAAAACGGTTTGAACACCAGACGACGCCTTTAAATCACCACTCGCAATGATGTGGTCTATCACCGAGCGGAATTGGTGGGTTTTATTCGGATTACGATTAGAGCGCACTTTACATTCCGCTTTAGTGTCTTTAGTCACTAGCTTTGCACTAGTATTGTCCGATATCACGTCCCACAACCAATCTCCTTGATAACCCAAGTTGTGGTTAAAGTCGCCAAGCACGACATAATGTTGTTTGTTGTCCTCGCGCGCCTTTATCCACTTAGCTAGTGCCTGTCCTTGTTGTTTCACTATCTTACAATCGCGGTTATTACGATACGCGCCACTGCAACCCGCTTTCAGATGTACAGAGAGTAAGTGAGTCTCGTTTTCTTGGTTTGGATTTAAAACAAGGTAGCTCGCGAAGCGCAGCTTGCTGTTGCCTCGTGTGATAGAGAAGTCTGGCTTGTCTAATACGCTTACGCCATTGCGCACGGCAAAGCCTGTGTATTGGTTGGTGTCGTTAAACTGAAGGTGTCGGTTGGAGGCGTTTGAACGATCGGAAAGATAAATAGTGAAGTTATTGCCAACGGATTTTTGGATGGCAGCAGCACTTTCGACTTCTTGAAAAGCAAAAATGTCGGCTTGTGTTTTATCCACATAGTGGGTCAGTTTTTCAAAATCTTGTGGTGTTCTCGACACTTTTCCACCATCTATAGATAACCATTCTATGTTCCAACTGGTTAGATTGATGGAGTTTTGAGCAAATGAAAGAGAACTAAAAAGTAATATTAACGTAACAAAAAGTGATCGCATTTTGGCCTGTTGCACTCCTATCTTTTAGCATATTCCTTTCCATCCTTTATCCTACAAGACCTCCAAAAATAGCAAGTAGATTTAGTACCAATTTTGCAATTTTCATGGTTTTCTTCGCAACTGAGATCAACGCCAATAAGATCGATTTCTTCTTGTTCGCTAGCCAATCTTTATTGATCAAAATCAATGTTTTCGAGTGGTGCTTCTCGTTAAATACGCCACAATATATTGTGTTGCTAAAATAAAAAATAACCCCATATAGTGTGTTTGTGGATAACTCTGTGAGTATGCTCGGGTAAGGAGAACAAGGTGAAACCAATCGTAATCAAACGCGACGGATCAAGAGCTCCGTTCAACAGGGATCGTATCCAAGCAGCAGTTGAAGCAGCAGCGGAAAACAAAGATAAAGATGTCGCTATTTATGCTCTTAATGTGGCTCTTGCTGTCGAGTTACAGTTAAGAGAACACGATGAAGTTCACATCCATGAGATTCAAGACTTAGTCGAAAATGAACTCATGCAAGGTCCTTACAAAGCCCTAGCGCGTTCTTACATTGAATACCGCCACGATCGCGACATCGCTCGTGAGAAGCAAAGTGCACTAACTCGCGAAATCGAAGGTTTGATTGAAGAAAGTAATCTGGATCTAATCAACGAGAACGCGAACAAAGACGGTAAAGTAATTCCGACTCAACGTGACTTGTTGGCTGGTATCGTCGCGAAACACTATGCGAAGACGCACATTCTTCCTCGCGATGTGGTCCAAGCGCACGAAGTGGGTGACATTCACTACCACGATTTAGATTACGCACCGTTCTTCCCAATGTTTAACTGTATGCTTATCGATCTTAAAGGCATGCTGACGCATGGTTTTAAAATGGGTAACGCTGAGATTGATACGCCAAAATCAATTTCGACTGCAACAGCGGTAACAGCGCAAATCATTGCTCAAGTCGCGAGCCACATTTACGGCGGTACAACCATCAACCGTATTGATGAGGTTCTAGAACCGTACGTAATCACAAGCTACGAGAAACACCTAGAGATCGCAAAAGAGTGGAACATTGCTGAGCCAGAAGAGTTCGCAAAAGCGCGCACTGAGAAAGAGTGTTACGACGCATTCCAATCTCTAGAATACGAAGTAAACACGCTGCATACAGCGAACGGTCAAACCCCATTCGTTACGTTCGGTTTTGGTCTTGGTACAAGCTGGGCATCCCGCCTGATCCAGAAATCGATTCTGAAGAATCGTATTGCAGGTCTAGGCAAGAACCGTAAAACAGCGGTATTCCCTAAACTTGTATTCGGCATCAAAGATGGTTTGAACCACAAATCAGAAGATCCAAACTACGACATCAAGCAACTTGCGCTTGAGTGTGCGTCTAAGCGTATGTACCCAGACATTCTTAACTACGACAAAGTAGTGGAAGTAACCGGTTCATTCAAAACGCCAATGGGTTGCCGTAGCTTCCTTGGTACTTACGAAGAAAACGGTGAGCTGATTCACGAAGGTCGTAACAACCTTGGCGTCGTGAGCTTGAACCTTCCTCGTATCGCTATCCGTGCAAACGGAAGCGAAGAGAAATTCTACGAGCTTCTAAATCACCGCCTACGTCTTGCTCGTAAAGCACTAGAGACACGTATCTCTCGCCTTGAAAACGTGAAAGCACGCGTGGCCCCAATCCTATACATGGAAGGCGCATGTGGTGTTCGCTTGAAAGCAGACAACTCAATCGCAGATATCTTCAAGAACGGTCGTGCGTCTATTTCTCTTGGTTACATCGGTGTACACGAGACAATTAACGCGCTATTCGGTACAGAAGCGCACGTTTATGATGACGCTGTTTTGCGTGAAAAAGCGGTCGCTATCATCAAGCATCTAAAAGATGCTGTGAATCAATGGGCTGACGAAACAGGTTATGGCTTCAGCTTATATGCAACGCCAAGTGAAAACCTATGTAGCCGTTTCTGCCGCATCGATGCGAAAGAGTTCGGCGTAATTGAAGGCGTAACAGACAAAGGTTACTACACCAACAGCTTCCACCTAGATGTTGAGAAGAAGGTGAACCCATACGACAAGATCGACTTTGAGATGCCTTACCCAGAAATCTCAAGCGGCGGCTTTATCTGCTACGGCGAGTTCCCGAACATGCAACGTAACGTTGAAGCACTAGAAAACGTATGGGACTACAGTTACACCCGAGTGCCTTACTACGGTACAAACACGCCAATTGATGAGTGCTACGAGTGTGGCTACAACGGCGAGTTTGACTGTACAAGTAAAGGCTTCACTTGCCCAAGCTGTGGTAACCATGACTCAACTAAAGTATCAGTAACACGTCGAGTTTGTGGCTATCTAGGCAGCCCAGATGCACGCCCGTTTAACTTCGGTAAGCAAGAAGAAGTGAAGCGCCGAGTTAAACACCTGTAAGGTTAACTACCACTCGTTTTACACTTTGAAAATCAACTTTAAACAGGTTGATTTTCTCTTTCTCGATAACACAGAGACGCATTATGAATTACCACCAATACTATCCAATTGACGTTGTTAACGGACCGGGTACGCGCTGCACGCTGTTTGTGTCGGGTTGTGTGCATCAGTGCCGTGGCTGTTATAACCAGTCGACGCAACGTTTGGATTCTGGTGTACTTTTCACGCAAGAAGCGGAAGACAAAATCATCGCTGACTTAAACGACACGCGTATCAAACGCCGTGGCTTGTCGTTGTCGGGTGGAGATCCGCTTCACCCTGCTAATGTGCCTCATATTTTGAAGATAGTGAAAAGGGTGAGAGAGGAGTGCCCAGGTAAAGACATTTGGGTTTGGACTGGCTACACGCTGACGGAACTGAATGACGCGCAAAGGGAAGTGGTGCAATACATCGATGTTTTGATTGATGGTAAGTTTGAACAAGACAAGAAAGACCTCAATCTCGAATGGCGTGGCAGTTCAAACCAAATCATTCATCGCTTTACGGACATCTAATCAAGCACTCTCCGCACATAAAAAGGGCTCACGCGTGCATAACGGGTGAGCCCTTTTGGTGTGAGTTCGTTAATGTCTTTTTGGTTACGCTGTCACCGATTGGTCATATTCAACCATATTATTTATCCAACGTTTAGATTGAATACGGTAAGTCGTCAGTACGCCTTTCACTAACTCTTCCGCGAGCAGAGACATCAAGACAAAATGCAAAGGCAGCCCTAACACCATGCCTGCGTAATAAGTAAGGGGGATGCCAATAGCCCACTGACCGAACGTGTCGATGAAAATGCTATAGCGAATATCAGCGCCACTCTTTAGTACGCCGCCAATCCCAACCATGTTAAACACCCTCAAAATCATACCTAGCGCCATGACTAAACATACGTTAAGTGCCATGTCTGCATCGGTTAACGGGCTCAGTACCAATAGGTGATGAATCATGGGCGAGCTCAACCACACTAGGAAAAACAGCAAGGTGGCTAAGATTGCGCTGGTTAACACATACCACCACGCCGTTTTCTCGACTCGGTCATAATGTTTTGCACCAATATCATTCCCAAGAAGAACGGATGCAGCGACCGCAAATCCCATAAAGGTTGAAATCAGTACCCCTTCAATCGGTGATAAGAATGAGATGATCGCCAGTTCTGAAACGCCCAATTGACCATAGATGATGCTGTAAACGATCAATCCACCAGTCCAAAGTGCATCGTGGACCAACATGGGTAAAGAAACCTTAAAGTACTTTTTTCGATACTGTTTTAAGCGGCCTTGTACCCAATCGAACTTAGTCGGAATTAGGTAAGCATATCGTTTGTAGAAAAAATAAATCAAGACGGCGGTTTGGAAAAATCGAGAAACAAAACTACCTACGGCTGCACCAAATACGCCCCATTGAGGGAAACCAAATAAACCAAAAATCAAAACATAATTAAGCGCGACGTTAACGACAATGGCGGAGATACTAACGTTGGTTGCCAGTTTGGTTTGGCCCACGGAGCGCAATACCGCTTCAATCGGTACTACTATCGCCGTAGCAATGAGGCTAAAGCCCGTAACCACAAGATAATCACGTGCATAAGTGACGTATTCAGGATCGTCTGACATAAAAGAGACGATCTCTTCATCAAAAATCGCATAAAGAACGATAAACGGCAGCGTCACCAAAATGGAAATAAACCAAGATTGCGCCAACGTTCTGCGAATTCCGGCTAGGTTTCCTGAGCCGTAGTATTGAGAAGCAAGTACGGTAACTGCACCGCACAGGCCAAAGACAACCGCTAGGTTGAAGAAAAAGATACGATTTCCAACTCCAACTGCTGCCGTTGCAGATTCTCCGAGTAGGCTTACCATGAAAATATCCACGACGCCGAGCAAAGCAAAAAGCATGGACTGAAGTGAAACAGGTAGGCCAATCGTAATCAGCTTTTGCCAAAATGCTTTATCGATGTATTCGCGTGTTAAGAGCATCGCATTTCTCCTTAAAGATTAATGCGAGTAGTTTATCCTCATGATTTGGCGCTGTATTTTTCAAAGGAATCCAAAACCTTTGTAAAACTCTCTACTAACGCACATGTGAGCCAATAAATCATGGAAGATAAACAAGAACGCTACGCGATTTCAGAAAAAACTTATCAAGAGTTTATTGATCACAGTCGAGTATTAGCACTTGAGGAGAGAGGCATTGTGCAGTGCGGCATTGCCACTTGTCGTGACTTCTTCACTGTTTATCGTAAAAACCAAAAGAAACACATGCTGCTCTATACGGTGCGTGGTAAAGGGTGGCTAGAGAGTGGGACTTATCGATACGATTTGGAACCGGGCTCGTTGATTACAGTACCCGCAGGTGTTGAAAACGGTTTTGGTATAGAAGAAGAACCTTGGCAGATCGCGTGGCTTTTTCTTGCTCCTGATAGAGAGTGGCCGATATTAGAATGCGATGTTCGCTACCAGCTTTCATCTACACCTGAAGTGATGTATGCATGTATCCAAACGTTACTACGCAGCATTAACCTTCCAATCGATTATGGTGGTGCGGTAGGTGAGCATAGTGTGGCTCAGTTAGAGCTGATGTTAAACATGCCGCCCTCAGAGTCGATATCACGCAGCCAATTGAGGCTTCGGCGTGTATTTGACCTTGTCCAACGTCAGCTCCATAAGGATTGGAGCGTTGAGCAGGTGGCGGCTCTATATCCATGTTCGGAGCCTCATTTGCATCGACTGACTCAAAAGCAGTTTGGTCGAAGCCCAATGGCACATTTAACGCGTATGCGCATGGAATATGCTGCTAGGTTACTTCGTTCAACAGAATGGCCAATTCAGCATATTGGAGAAATAGTCGGATATCCGACCAGCGCAAACTTTAGTACACGTTTTAAAGCGTGGTCGACCATGACACCAAGAGAGTTTAGAAAAAACGGTAGAGTGGATTGGTACGACGAGGAGTGAATCGTTCTTTTTCTGAACGATAGAGCGCACAAAACTCACCGCAATCCAGAATTTTGTTCTCTAATTGATGAAATAAGTGAAAAATCATTTCGTCATTTTTTGCGATGGTGTTAACGTGAGGTTCGGTACTTGAATTTCAAAGGGTTATGACTTTCATGTTTTCTAATCTCCCAACTCCCGTATTAGATCCTATTTTATCTCTATCCGTTGCATACCGTAACGATGAACGTCCAAACAAGGTTGACCTTGGCATTGGCGTATACAAAAACAGCGCAGGCGAAACGCCGATTATGAAAGCCATTCAAATGGCGCAGGATGTCGTTGTTGAAACTCAAAAAACCAAGTCTTATGTTGGTCTTGCGGGTTGCGAAGAATTTAATAAAAGCATGATCGATTTGCTGCTGACGGGAACGTCTGCAATGGATCGTGTTGCAGCTATTCAAACGCCAGGTGCAAGTGGTGCGCTGCGTATGCTCGGTGATCTAATGAAGATCGCACAGCCAGATACGACGGTTTGGATTTCCAACCCAAGCTACGTAAACCACAAGCCAGTGATGGAAGCAGCAGGCCTTAAAGTTAAGTTCTACCACTATTTCTCTTCGGAAACGAAACAAGTAGACACCGCAAAAATGATGGATGATCTTGCGAAAGCTGGGCCTTCAGATGTGGTACTTCTTCATGGTTGTTGCCACAATCCAACTGGTGCGGATATTGACTTCTCTGCTTGGCAAGCCATTACAGAATTGTCGCAGAAGAACGGTTTCATCCCATTTGTGGACATTGCTTACCAAGGCTTCGGTGATGGCCTAGAAGAAGACGCAAAAGGTCTTCGTTTTATGGCAGATAACGTTGAAGAGATGTTGATTACTACTTCATGTTCGAAGAACTTTGGTCTGTACCGTGAACGAACTGGTGCAGCGATTGTGGTTGGTAAGAACATGCATGATGTAACCAATGCAAAAGGTAAACTCCTCACTCTAGCTCGCTCTACTTACACGATGCCACCCGACCATGGTGCAGCTTTAGTTAAGACCATTCTGCAAGATGACAAGCTCACTTCCGTTTGGAAGCAAGAATTGAGTGAAATGCAACATCGTTTGGTTAGCCTTCGTCAAAGTTTGTGTAACGAGTTGAGAAACAACCATAATACAGATCAATTTGATTTCATTGAGGGTCACAAAGGCATGTTTACTGTGCTAGGCTTTAGTGGAAACCAAATGGCGCAACTGCGTGAAGATTATGGCATTTATGGTGTTGGCGATGGTCGAATTAACATTGCCGGACTTACCGAAACTCATATTCCATACGTAGCGGACGCAATTAAGAAAGTATCTCAAGCTTAATTGGAGTGTGGATGAAAAACTGGAAACTGATTCTGCCGCTTATGATGAGCGGCAGTTTAATTGCTTGTACGTCAACTCAAACGACGCAGGAACCTGTTGAGCCAGAGTCGCCAAAGGTCGAAGAGCCCGTTAAAGTCGAGCCAGAAGTGAAACCTGAGGTAGATCCAAAGCCTGAGGTGGAGCCCAAACCAGAAGCGAAACCTGAGAAAAAGCCGGAACCAAAACCTAAGAAGCCAGTCAAGGTCACAAAAACACCCGATGGCATGTTAATTCTTGGTTCTGAAGAATGGGTTTATGTTCCTGAAATTGACCAGACTTTCAAGGCTAGAGTCGATACAGGTGCGACAACATCATCAATTAGTGCGACTGACATTGTTCCGTTTGAGCGTGATGGTAAAGACTGGGTTAAATTTAAGATAGATTTAGGTGACAAAGACACCAAAGAGTTTAAAGTACCCGTTGAGCGCTGGGCTAAAGTTAAGCAGTCTTCGTCAGAAGAGGTGGATAAACGAGCGGTGGTAAAAGCCTACATTACCGTTGGGGATCACAAAGAAAAGACAGAGTTTACGTTAGCGGATCGCGGACATATGACGTTTCCAATTTTGCTTGGTCGAAGCTTTTTTAGAGATATCGCCGTTGTAGATGTATCGAAAAAATATGTGCAAGATAAACCTAAAAAAACCGCTAAAAACTGATGTATTAAAGCTAGTTTCTGCTACAAGCTAATAATTCTTGATTAGCAAAAAATGGCCTCCAAAATCGGAGGCTATTTTTATTGAATCATATGCTTGCTTGTGATGCCTGGTAGTCATATCCACTAAAATGCAAAACGAGCAGACATTACAATTTGCTGGCCATAGACACCATTATTTTTGAAATCTGCACCAAGCGATAGTTGTTGAGTTGAGTGGAATCGTGCGCCCAGATTGTAAATGGTGTTCGAATCGTCATTATCTATGATTTGGCCGATACGGCCATGTAGCTCAACATTTTGCATAAACCAA
This sequence comes from Vibrio sp. YT-18, assembly GCF_033337345.1. Taxonomy (NCBI): domain Bacteria; kingdom Pseudomonadati; phylum Pseudomonadota; class Gammaproteobacteria; order Vibrionales; family Vibrionaceae; genus Vibrio; species Vibrio sp. YT-18. Next base: position 276,986 of record NZ_JAWOQO010000005.1, read on the forward strand.
ATACGAGTGCCAATATTCACTTCCGTGCGCCACTCGTCACCCACTTTATCACTGCCGTTCTCTTTAATGTTGTGTACCAACATTTGGCCATAAATATCTGCAAATTGGCCTGCTGGCCCATTAAAGCCTATACCACCAGCAATGTCCCAGTCTCCGCTGAATTCACTGTCTGCGCGAGCAATGAAATGGGTATTCTCTGTAAAGTAGGTATTGAACTCGCCACCAAATGTACCAGGGCTAGTGCCCATGCGAAATTCCATCGTGTTGTAGTTGAAATTATTTGCATGTGCGGAAAGTGGCAAAATAGCACACAAACCAAAGGCTGCAACCTTTAGAGCTTTACCTAGCATGGTGTCTCCGGGCAAGATGAATAAAATGAACAAAAAATTGGTCTGCAAAAAGCAGACCAAGATTGATAAAGCTATCATTTTAAGTGCTTGCCGTCACTATTTAGCTGTAATCGTCACTACATCATGTTGATATGTACAGCAATCGGGGTTTGTTTTACATGACCACGAGTTGTTCGACTTCAATCTCTGGTTTGTTCCCGCCTTCAAATTCGCCAAACAGACGGACTTTAGTCGTGTGATCAATCGGAGTATTTAGCTGAATATCGTCATCGAGTTCGACCATCACTTCACCGGAACCATCGCTAAAGACAAACTTATCCGCGCAAACTTGACGCAATAAGTTACCTTCAACGACCACATCTTTTTCAGTAAACATATTGGAGTCGTTTAGCAAGGCATCCAATTTTTCCACAGTGATAGGACCGTTAAACTGCAAGTTTGATTGGTTTTGAGCGTTATCTTTCGCGAACGCGATAGAAGGAGCAATAACTAAGGCGGCGATTGTTGCGATAATTGTATTCTTTTTCATGTTACATCCTCATCGGTTTGTTTTGATGGGTTCATTAAAACAGGGCTTGTTTGAACCAATGATGATTTCGACATTCATATTCTATTCATTTGCTTGAGTAAGTGGGGACGATGACGTTATGATTGTTCATCTTCCTCTATTCCTTACAAATGTTCATGAAATCAGCGATCCCATCTTTAATGGTTCAAGGCACCACTTCGGATGCCGGAAAAAGTGTCCTTGTGGCAGGTTTATGCCGTGTATTAGCAAGAAAAGGGATAAATGTTGCCCCATTTAAGCCACAAAACATGGCACTAAATAGTGCGGTAACCAAAGATGGCGGTGAAATAGGTCGAGCACAGGCCGTTCAGGCACAGGCGTGTAATATTGAGCCAACTGTACATATGAATCCGGTTTTAATTAAACCTAACAGTGATACAGGTGCTCAGATCATTTTGCAGGGTAAGGCGATTTCCAATATGGATGCGGCTGGCTTTCATGATTACAAGAAAGTGGCGATGGATACGGTGTTAGATTCCTTCTCTCGTCTGACTCAAGAATTTGATTCGATCATTATCGAGGGCGCGGGGAGTCCTGCTGAAATCAATTTACGAGAAGGCGATATTGCAAACATGGGTTTTGCTGAGGCCGCTGATGTACCAGTGATCATTGTTGCTGATATTGATCGTGGTGGAGTGTTTGCACATTTGTACGGAACACTTGCGCTACTTTCTGAATCTGAACAAGCGCGAGTAAAAGGATTTGTTATCAACCGTTTTCGAGGTGATATTCGTTTATTGCAATCGGGCCTCGATTGGCTAGAAGAAAAAACAGGTAAACCTGTACTTGGTGTACTTCCTTTTCTCCATGGTTTGAATTTAGAAGCAGAAGACGCGATCACTGCGCAGCAAGAGTTGCACTCTGAGGTAAAACTGAATGTTGTTGTGCCTGTTTTAACCCGGATTAGTAATCATACTGATTTTGATGTGCTGCGATTGAATCCAGACATCAATCTACGTTATGTAGGTAAAGGCGAAAAAATAGATAAAGCCGACCTGGTTATTTTGCCTGGGACCAAATCAGTGAGAGACGATCTGGATTATCTAAGAAGCCAGGGGTGGGATAAAGATATCTTGCGTCATATTCGTCTTGGTGGAAAAGTGATTGGTATCTGTGGCGGCTACCAGATGCTTGGAAACTTGATTGATGATCCAAACGGCGTCGAAGGCCAACCAGGTCAAAGAGAAGGACTTGGCTTGCTTGATATCACTACGACACTAACTAACAGCAAACAGCTTACAAACACACAAGCACAGCTTTCTCTTAACGGCAAAACAGCCAATGTAAAGGGTTATGAAATCCACGTAGGGCGAAGTGAAGTACGGGGCCTGCAACCTCTTACATTCAGTTCCGGTGAAGCGGAGGGGGCGATCAGCGAGTGTGGCCAAATCATGGGAACCTACCTTCACGGGTTCTTTGACGAGGCAGATGTCTTAAGCCTGGTATCAGAATGGGTAAACGGCACCCAAATCAAACAACAAGACTTTGAAGAGTTAAAGGAGCAAGGCATTAATCGCATCGCAGATGCGATAGAACAACATGTGCGCCTTGATTTTTTGTTTAAATAGCCCATTAACTGATTGAACTTTATATTTAAATAACCTGTTCTTTCGCTTGCCTTGTATTGGAGTATCTCTATGAAAGCATGGAAACAGTATGCTTGCCTTACGGTAGTATTAAGCATTTCATTTTCAGCAAACGCAGCAACGAACCTAAAAGTGTATGCAGCCTCTTCTATGACGAATGCGATTAACGAGATCGCGCAAAACTTTGAAGAAAAGTATGACGTTTCTATCACTCCCGTTTATGGTGGTTCTTCTTCTATCGCTCGACAAATTATCAATGGCGCACCAGCGGATGTACTCATTTCTGCGAACACGAAATGGATGGATTATTTGGTCGATAAAGACGTCATTTATCGTGACAACGTCACAAATCTAGTGCGCAATAGCTTAGTGTTAATTGCTCCTCAGTCTTCAGAATTAACCTCATTTAACTTTTCTGATGCAAAGGCATGGGAGAAGGCATTGCATGGAAATCGTCTTGCGTTAGGCAATCCGACGTCAGTACCTGCTGGTATGTACGCTAAAGAGTCATTGACTACACTGGGTGTATGGAAAGCGGTTCAAACTCACGTCGCACCAGCAAAGAATGTGCGCTTAGCTTTGGCGTTGGTTGAACGTGGAGAAGCGCCTTTAGGTGTGGTCTACAAAACCGATGCTCAGTTAACTGATAAAGTCAAAATTGTCGGCGAATTTGCGAGTGATACGCATGCGGCTATTGTTTACCCGGCTGCAATTGTGAATGATTCTACTGAGTCGGAGCAGTTCTTCCAGTACCTAAAATCGGACGAAGCCGCACGCGTTTTTGCTCAATATGGCTTTCAGCAATAAACCGGCCTTCAATTATAGGAACGAAGCGTGACAGAACTGGAATACCAAGCCTTAATGTTAAGCCTCAAAGTAGGCGCGTACGCAGTACTTTGGCTGATTCCTCTCGGCGTTTTTCTTGCTTGGCTACTTTCTCGAAAAACGTTCTTTGGTAAATCGATTCTCGATAGCTTAATTCATTTACCACTGGTATTGCCGCCAGTGGTAATCGGCTATTTATTGTTGATTTCTTTAGGACGACAAGGGTTCCTTGGAAAGTGGCTCTATGAAAACTTAGGGGTAGTATTTAGCTTTAATTGGAAAGGGGCAGTAGTCGCTTGTATTGTCGTGGCTTTGCCTTTGATGGTTCGTTCAGTACGCTTAAGCTTAGATAGCGTCGACCCTAAATTGGAGCACGCAGCCTCTACGTTAGGCGCTTCTCCTTTAAAAGTGTTTCTCACCGTCACGTTACCACTGACCATTCCCGGAATTATTACGGGCACGATGCTGTCATTTGCTCGTAGTCTTGGCGAATTCGGGGCGACGATCAGTTTCGTCTCTAACATTCCGGGTGAGACCCAAACGATTCCGCTGGCAATGTACAACTTTATTGAAACGCCAGGTGCAGAAATGCAGGCGGCTCGTCTGTGTATCATTTCTATCGCGTTAGCCTTGTCTACATTAATGATCTCGGAATGGCTAAATCGTAAAGCGGCAAGTAGATTGGGTGCGAAGCAATGACGATTAAAGTCCAATTTAAACAAATGCTTGGTGAGACTGACTTCGACATCAAACTTAAGTTACCCTGTAATGGAATTAGTGCCTTGTTTGGACGATCTGGTGCAGGTAAAACGACGTTGATTAACATCATCAGCGGATTGGTCACTCCAAGGCAAGGGTATGTTGCGGTTGGTGAGCATGTTTTGTTTAACAGTGAACAGGGAATCAACCTACCAACGCACAAGCGTGGTATTGGTTATGTGTTTCAGGATTCACGTTTGTTTCCTCACTATTCGGTTCAAGGCAATTTGTTTTATGGCGTTAAAGAAAAAGATGACGAGTATTTTGATGCAGTCACCGAACTCTTGTCTATCAAACCGTTACTAAAGCGCTTTCCGGTATCACTTTCTGGTGGTGAAAAGCAACGTGTTGCGATTGCGCGCGCATTGCTATCTAAGCCCAATTTGCTTTTGATGGATGAGCCACTTGCCTCACTCGATATGCCAAGAAAGCGTGAGGTAATGCCTTTTCTCGAGGAGTTGTCGGAGAAGGTAAATATCCCTATTATCTATGTCACACACAGTCTCCAGGAAATTTTAAGGCTTGCTCAGCACCTTGCAATTATTGACCAAGGTAAAATTTCGAGTTCAGGTAAGCTTGAGGAAGTGTGGGCTTCTCATGCTATGCGTCCATGGCAATCTTTCTCAGATCAAAGCAGCTTATTTGAAGGCCGGATTGCTGAACATCATGAACGTTATGCACTGACTTGTATCAGCCTTGCACCTAATGTATTCCTGTGGGTGCAAAAGATTGACGGAACACCAGACACGCCAATACGCTTGCAAGTGCGTGCCAACGACGTTTCTATCACGCTCGAGCAACCCAAGGCGACGTCGATTCGAAATATTTTGCCTGCTATTGTCGATTCCATCGAGGCGTTTAACGCAGCCGATGACAAGCAGAGTATTAATGTATCACTCAAGCTAGACGAGAAATGTTATTTGTGGGCAACGATCACACCGTGGGCCCTTGATGATCTCAACCTAAAAGTTGGTAGCCGTGTTTTTGCACAAATTAAAGGTGTCAGTGTGACACAAAAAGATATGGCACTAGCGCCTCATTAACCGTTTAGACTGATTTACGCTTCATGATCAAAAAAGGCCGCAAAGTGCGGCCTTTGTTACTAGAAGAATGTCGGAATTACTTCGCGAATACTTCTTTGAATTCACGCTTAAGAAGTGGGTCACGACGTGCTTTCTTCAGTTGCTTAACCATGTCTTTCACGCAGTTGTGAAGCACATTATCAAGTAGTTGAGCACGGTATTCTTCTTTATCTTCATCTGTCATGTTTTCTGGCAGATTAAGAGTAGGGAACTCTTCCATCACATTAATACCAGCGAATGCTTGGCCTACAGAAACTAGAGCATGAAACTGTTCAAAGTTGTCTAGAATGTTCTGTGCACTTGCTGGCATTTCGTCCCATGATTCACGTACCGCTTCTTCAGACACTTCATGGATAGAGGTAACCATTTCGAACATTTGCTCTGGAACTTCGTCAAATTCGATAACTTTACGTAGCTCTGGAGAAATGCTGGCTAGATCGATTTTTTTGCTTTCGCTGTTAGTTGCTTCTGACATGGTGTGTCTCTCATTACAAAAAGGCGGGAATATTAATACCAAATGCATCAAATAGCTATACCCATTAGTCCGCAAGATGACCAAAGTGAATGAGTTTGTTGAACTTCTGCTCACAGGCCATGATTAGATAGGGTAACGTTCAGTCTAATTGCTTTATGCAATGGATTCCGTGATATTCAAACAAAAATATAGCACTTAATTATGAGTCGAATGCAACAACTCTATGAGTATGGTATATGTTTAATAAAGACATAATTAAAAATGGAACGCGTTATGCAACCGATAGGGACATCGATGCGAATCCTTCTGGTTGACGATGTTCAGCTAGACAGGATGCAGCTGGCTATTCGTCTAAAGCAACTTGGACATATTGTAAAAGCCGTAGGTAGTGGACTAGAGGCGTTAAATACCTATGAGAGTTTTGATCCGGAACTGGTGTTACTCGATATATCAATGCCAGATATGAACGGTTTTGAAGTCTCTCTTCATATAAGAGAAACGTTTCCGGATTGGATCCCAATTATTTTCTTGAGTAGTCACGAAGAGCCAGAAATGATTGCTAAAGCCATAGATGCGGGCGGTGATGACTATTTAATTAAGCCGGTAGATAAACTGGTACTGAACTCTAAACTTATCGCAATGCAGCGTATTGCTCATATGAGACGAGAGCTTAAGCAAGCGACAGCTCAATTGGAGCAGGTTAATCAACTTTTGACTCAGCAAGCGAATGAAGATGGCCTAACCAAACTCTATAACCGCCGTTATATCGACCATAAGTTGGAATCGATGGTTGCATGGCATGGCCGTCACAACATGCCAATGGCTTTGATTCTATTGGACGTCGATTTTTTTAAACCGTTTAATGATAATTACGGTCATATTGAAGGCGATCGTTGCTTGCAAGCGATTGCGAATCAACTCAAGGCTACTTTTTGTCGCTCTGGGGAATATGTAGGTCGATATGGTGGAGAAGAGTTTGTTGTGTTGCTAGGGTGTACCGACACTCAAACAGCAGAAAGAGAAGCCGAGCGTATACAAGAGGCTATGTATTTTCTCGATTACCCACATGATTATTCTAGTGTGTCAAATAGAGTGACAGTGTCACAGGGTGTTTTTGTTTTTCAACCGACAGGGAAAGAAGTGCAATCAGACTTGTATGCAACCGTTGATAAAGCACTATATACCTCGAAGTCTTTGGGAAGAAACACACATACTGTAGTTAATTCTTTTTAAAAACAAAATCTTATGAATGCTACTCTTTTTGTTGCGTTGTCACTTTTTGGTGGTTATTTTAAAGCTAACTCAAAGTAAGATAGGCAAACAGTGCGAACGGAATGTCGCAATCGGGCGTATACCTTATACCTTTGATTAGATAGATGACATCGGGATAGTGGCAACGATGAGTGCAGTTATTATGCTGATGGGGAAGTTCGGTTTTGTTTTAAACCCAGACAAGCTTGTTAACTTTCACGATTGGTTAGGGCCTAACGAAGCTTTATGCAGTTACGTCCCGCCTTTTTCGCTTTGTAAAGTGCTTCGTCCGCTGATTTAACAACGTCCAGAGGAGCTTGCCCATTCCGGCTATCAGCAACTCCGAAACTTGCGGTAACAAAAACCGACTTTCTTTTCGAACTGTTGCTACCACGACGTTTTTGTCCTTGTTTATGGTTCTCAGGGCGAGATTCTTCATCGCGTAATATCATCTCGTATTCTGCAATCGATTTGCGAGCTTCTTCCAAAAAGTTCTTACATTCGTCAGCGTATTTGCCTTTAAAAACGATGGTAAATTCTTCTCCGCCAAATCGATAAACTTTTGCGCCGCCTGGGGTTTTAGTGAGGCGCGAAGCGACCATTTTTAGAACGTCATCACCAGTATCGTGACCGTAGGTGTCGTTAAACTTTTTAAAATGGTCAACATCAAGCATTGCGATCGTGAACTTCTTACCCATGTGTTTTAGATCGAGATCAAGTGCACGTCTGCTCGGAATCAGCGTTAGGCTATCGGTGAAAGCCAGTTGATGGCTAGCGGAAGCGGCATAAATAATGATAAGCAGCCCTGTTAGCGTAAACATGGTGCTTGATATGTACTGCACATCAAAGAAAATGAACGTCGCAGACGCCAATACCATGGCAGAGTAGGTCATCGCATGGATAATTTCATTCTTCTTTAAAACAAGGATTCCAAGAAAACAGACAATACCCACGCAATATAAAACAAGAATTAAAGGCAGTTTAGAGACGGTCGGTACAATAAATAAAATACCGCTTGTCCATTGTTCAAACCCTCCTTCAACGTAATATGCTAGCGTTAGATAAGACCAAAGAACGAACATTGCTAACATCAAGATATAAGTCAACATGGCTCTGGAGTCAAAACCTTCTTTACTAAACAAAAATACCGTAAGAAACGAGACAGGAAGTAACGTGGCTAAAATGGTTAGCTCAAGTAAAGCGGTACCACTTTGAAGCGGGACTTGTAGGCGGTGCTGTATCACGAAATAGGCTAGCAACATTGCCAAGCACACCATGGACTCTCTGCCTTGCTTAAATGAATAACAAAGGAGTAGCGCACAACATAATAGTATGTACGGCAAGTTTGCGGCAATGCCCCAGTTTGCCTGAGTCATCTGAATAATGCTGTCCATGCCCGAACTCACTATGCCCAGTAGCAAAAAAGGGAATAAGAATCTGAAGCCTGATGAAGTCATTGACGATGAGGACATCTATTACAAACTGCCTGAAAATAGTTGACTATATAATTGGTTAGGTAAATCGTTTTATCAATATGGATATTTATCCGTTATTGAATTTCGAACTTTGAGAACTAGCAAGAATACGTCTATTTGTTCCTTTTCCCAAGTATTTTGGAAGACATTACCGCAAAAAGAGAGAGATTGATTAAATTAAGAGCAATCAATAAGTTGTTATAAACAAGTCGTTGCTATACTCATTTCATAGGAAAAAGGAGATTTACAGATGCAGATAAGCTCAGATGTGCACAACTACATGGAAACATTAGTAGGCCAGGTTCTCAGTTTGCCTGAATTTTTAGAACAGTATGACAACGAACAGTTAGCCGATATTGCTTGCCTTGCGCTTATCCAGCTCAAGCCTGTCTATATCCGTCATGATATTGATTTTTTGTCTTCACTTCCTGAACAAAAATTAAGCCAGTTTAAGCAAAGCGCGGATATAGCGGTGAAAAACGCCGCAGAAATGGTGAAAGAAGACAGGCGTAAGAACCGAGAGTATGATGTGCCTGTAATTTTTTCCCATACTAGTTATGATGATGACAAAGAGTTGGATTGGTATGAAAAACCGATCCTTAACGTTAATATTAAGTAAGAGTCGCTCAGTTGACTAGTGAGCTGACCCAAGGAGGAATCGTGGGATTTTTTTCGCGTTTGTTTGGTGGTAGTGAGAAAACGGTTGAAGCCAAAAATATCGAACCAGTTGAGTATAAAGGTTTCCTTATTTACCCAGAGAGCCTTTCAGAGGGCGGACAATATCGCATCGCTGGTCGAATAGAAAAGCATGACAATGATGAAGTGAAAACACATCGGTTTATTCGCTCCGATTTGCTTGGCTCAGAGCAAGATGCCAATGACCTTATGTTGAAGAAATCTCAAATGTTTATTGATCAAATGGGCGATAAAATCTTCGACTAGCAATTTACTGCAATTTGATTCCAGTCATCTTAAAAAGAGCCATTAGTGTATATGCTAGTGGCTCTTTCTTTTTAACGCTTAAATCTCTGTTAAGTCAGTATTTAATCGTCACCTGGTTAGACCTCAGTCTAGTACGGTGTTGCGTTGTTATTTTTCGTGCACAGAGCGACAATCATTCATTACTTAGCGTTATATGTAATGAAATTTAGTATTTAAATTACAAAACACTTGAAGTAATGAGACGCGTTCGATACAAACAGAATAATAACAGGGCTGTTAGTCAAGGTGTTATTGTGCAAATGGGTGTCCCCAAACATCATCTTTCGTTTGCAATTGTCTTGCGTGGTAAACAGATAGAAATAAAAAAGAATTAGAGTAGAGCGACGCTCTGTTTTGGGACTAATTTATTGATATGTATACAAGGAGTATGCGTTTTGCAAATCGGTGTACCTAAAGAGATACTCGCGGGTGAATCGCGAGTGGCTGCATCGCCGAAGTCGGTTGAGCAGTTAATAAAATTGGGATTCGATGTCGCGATTGAATCCCAAGCGGGGGTGCTAGCGAGTTTCGATGATGCCGCTTATGAAGCAGCTGGTGCGAAAATCGTTTCTAGTGAAGAAGTTTGGGCATCTGGCCTTATTTTAAAAGTTAATGCGCCAATTGTGGATGATGAGCAAGGCATTGACGAAATTGCGTTACTGCAAGATGGAACAACACTGGTTAGCTTTATTTGGCCGGCTCAAAATGCTGAGTTGATGGAACAACTTTCAAGTAAGAACATTAACGTTCTTGCCATGGATTCCGTTCCTCGTATCTCACGTGCACAAGCCTTAGACGCGCTATCTTCGATGGCTAATATCGCTGGTTATCGTGCAGTGGTTGAGGCAGCTCATGAGTTTGGTCGTTTCTTTACAGGTCAAATTACGGCTGCCGGTAAAGTACCTCCAGCGAAAGTATTGGTTGCGGGTGCTGGCGTCGCTGGCTTGGCGGCTATCGGTGCTGCAGGTAGCTTAGGTGCTATTGTCCGTGCGTTTGACGTTCGCCCAGAAGTAAAAGAGCAAGTTGAATCGATGGGCGCTGAGTTCCTGACCGTTGACTTTCAAGAAGAGTCAGGCTCTGGGGATGGCTACGCAAAAGAAATGTCTGATGACTTCAACAAAAAAGCGGCAGAGTTATACGCAGAGCAAGCTAAAGATGTTGATATCATTATTACGACCGCGCTCATCCCTGGTAAACCTGCGCCGAAGTTGATCACCAAAGAAATGGTCGACAGCATGAAAGCGGGCAGTGTAATTGTCGACTTGGCAGCTGCTAATGGCGGTAACTGTGAATATACAGTGAAAGACCAAGTTATCATGACGGATAACGGCGTAAAAATTGTTGGTTACACTGACATGGTTGGTCGTTTGCCAACACAATCTTCTCAGCTTTACGCGACAAACCTTGTTAACCTTCTAAAACTGCTGTGTAAAGAGAAAGATGGCAACATCAATATTGATTTTGAAGATGTTGTTATCCGTGGCGTTACCGTGGTGAAAGAAGGTGAAGTTACTTGGCCAGCGCCACCAATTCAGGTTTCAGCTCAGCCGCAAGTGAAACAAGAACAGCCTGTGAAGCCAGAGCCTAAAGTAGAAGAACCTACGTCTCCAACGAAGAAAATTATTGGTGTGGCAGCGGCTGTTGGAGCCTTTGCATGGGTTGCATCGGTTGCTCCGGCAGCGTTTCTTTCTCACTTTACTGTATTTGTTCTAGCGTGTGTTGTCGGATACTACGTAGTATGGAATGTTACCCATGCACTTCATACTCCACTAATGTCAGTAACGAATGCTATCTCTGGCATTATTGTCGTTGGTGCATTACTGCAAATTGGACAAGGTAATGGCGTCGTTTCATTCCTATCTTTTATTGCCGTATTGATCGCGAGTATCAATATCTTCGGTGGTTTCACCGTCACCAAGCGTATGCTTGAAATGTTCCGCAAAGATAAATAGGAGTCACAATGTCTGCAGGATTAGTACAAGCAGCTTACATTGTTGCTGCATTATTTTTCATCATGAGTTTGGCGGGGCTTTCAAAGCAAGAGTCTGCTCGTAATGGTAACTACTACGGTATCGCTGGTATGACGATCGCGCTAATAGCGACGATCTTTAGCCCAGATGCGCAAGGTTTTGGTTGGATCATTATCGCGATGGCGATAGGTGGTGCGATCGGTATTTTCTATGCGAAGAAAGTAGAAATGACCGAGATGCCAGAACTGGTTGCGATTCTACACAGCTTTGTAGGTTTAGCTGCGGTTTTAGTTGGCTACAACAGTTACCTAGATGCGCCAGAAGCAGCAACACATGCTGAGCATGTTATCCACCTTGTAGAAGTATTCTTGGGTGTGTTCATCGGTGCCGTAACTTTCACCGGTTCAATTGTCGCATTTGGTAAGCTGCGTGGTGTGATTTCTTCGTCGCCACTTAACCTGCCTCATAAGCACAAAATGAACCTCGCAGCGGTTGTTATTTCTACGCTTCTTATGATCTACTTCGTAAAAGCAGATGGCAGCATGTTCGCTCTTATTGTGATGACTTTGATCGCGTTCGCATTCGGCTACCATTTAGTCGCTTCAATCGGTGGTGCTGATATGCCAGTTGTTGTCTCTATGTTGAACTCATACTCAGGTTGGGCAGCAGCGGCAGCAGGTTTCATGCTCGCAAATGATCTATTGATTGTAACAGGTGCTTTGGTAGGTTCATCAGGTGCGATTCTTTCTTACATCATGTGTAAAGCAATGAACCGTTCGTTTATCAGTGTTATTGCCGGTGGTTTTGGTCAAGAGATAGTGATTTCAGGTGACGAAGAGCAGGGCGAATATCGTGAAACAACGGCTGAAGAAGTTGCAGAGATGTTGAAGAACTCAAAATCAGTAATCATCACTCCAGGATATGGCATGGCAGTAGCTCAGGCACAATACCCTGTTCATGAAATTACTGATGTACTTCGTTCACAAGGTATTGAAGTTCGCTTTGGGATTCACCCAGTAGCGGGTCGTCTACCGGGGCATATGAATGTGTTACTCGCTGAAGCAAAAGTACCGTATGATATCGTTCTTGAAATGGATGAAATCAATGATGACTTTGCAGAAACCGATACCGTATTGGTTATCGGTGCTAACGATACGGTCAACCCAGCCGCACTGGAAGATCCGAACAGCCCAATCGCTGGTATGCCCGTATTGGAGGTATGGAACGCGAAAAACGTAGTGGTATTCAAGCGCTCAATGAATACTGGTTACGCAGGAGTACAGAACCCACTGTTCTTCAAAGAAAATACATCAATGCTATTTGGTGATGCGAAAGAAAGTGTTGAGTCTATTTTTAAAGCACTTTAACCATTCTTGATTTAAAACTATACAGGGTCAGCAATCGCTGGCCCTTTTTTGTTCCGTTTCAATGTTATAGTAATGCAAATCCTTCTGTTAGCAGATGTCAATTGCTTGTAGATTGATGTATAGTTTTGGCTAATGTAACAAGTGACGGTAACAGTTTGATTAAAAAGTTTTTGCTCGGTTTTGCAACTGTATTGCCGCTTTTTTCGGCACCTGCATTTTCCGATTCACTACCAGAAAGAATAGATACGTTTACAGAGCTATTTAACTATGAAGTAGCTCTTAAGTCGTACGATATTCGTATTCTGCAATCAAATTATCCTACCAAGTTACTTGCGCCAGATTCGCTTCTGCCGCAAACGTCTGACTATCCGTTAAAAGATATCCAACAGCTTTACAGCTTGGCGAATACTTGTCGTGGCAAATTACCATTAAGTCCTTTAATTACTGAGCCTTTAGTATTTACAAGGGCGATTTGTAAAGGGACGCAGCTGACACCTCGTTGGTTCTCGCGTAGTGGTCTCATTCACCCTGGTGGTGGGACGTATGCGGCACGTTATGTGGATAAGTATCCAGAACTCAAACCCAAACTATCTCAGTACATGCATATAAAAGAGCGTGATAACGAGGAAGGGGATGAGTTGCTAGAAAGCTTGAAAAACATGGATGACGACGCCATTAATGCTTTGATTGCAGGCGCGAGCATGTTTATTGAAGGTAACGAACTTTGGTTAAGACGTGGTGACCGTTACTTTGTTTTCGAGAAAGATATCTGGCAAGAGAACGTAGCGAATGCGGGTCTGTCATACGCTCTAGCGTCTCAAAGCAAAAGTTGCTTTGTTAAACGAGGTAATATTTGTTGGGATGTAGAAGATCACTCGCAAGTTTTGCGGATCAGTATGATCATACTGGTAATCGCCAATATTCTTTTGGTGATTGGTTGGGCGGTGTACCGTTGGAATAGTAAGCGAGAAGAACTACGTAGTAGAATGCTCGTGTTGCAAATTTTAACGCATGAGCTCAGAACACCGATTGCATCTCTGTCACTAACGGTTGAGGGCTTTCGTCGAGAGTTCGAGCATTTGCCTGAAAGTGTGTATGACGAATTCCGCAGATTGTGTGAAGATACGCGCCGCCTGCGTCAATTGGCAGAAGCGAGTAAAGATTATTTGCAATCTGATAACCAAATGCTTGCAACAGACTGGGTACCATCCGTTGCAGATTGGTTAGAATTTAAGATCGAAGAAGAATTTGATAGTGCCGTGCTTTTTAACATCAATGAAGATGTGGCTGCTAAAGTTAATGTGTACTGGTTAGGAACTTGTATCGATAACTTGCTTCGTAATGCGCTTAAGTACGGTGTCGCACCGGTTGAATTGGATGTCTCAACTAGTGAAGAAAAAATAGTATTCCAAGTCCGAGATGCAGGAGGCCTAACGGCTAAAGATTGGGCAAATTTGAAGAAACCGTTCGTAAGTAAGAGCGGGTTAGGACTTGGATTAACAATCGTTGAATCTATGGTAGGCCGCATGGGCGGAAAAATGTCCTTAATGGGACCACCTACAACTTTTATATTGGAGATACCTTGTGAAACAGACACTGCTTCTCGTTGAGGACGATAAAAACTTGGCTGACGGCCTGTTAGTAAGCCTGGAACAAGCAGGATATGAGTGTTTACATGTGGAGCGTATTGCAGACGTAGAGCCACAATGGAAAAAAGCTGACTTGGTAATTCTCGATCGCCAACTCCCAGATGGTGACTCTGTACAATGTCTCCCAGAATGGAAACAGATTAAAGACGTACCAGTTATCTTGTTAACGGCACTTGTTACCGTAAAAGATAAAGTTGCAGGCCTTGATTCCGGCGCGAACGACTACTTAACAAAGCCTTTTGCTGAGGCGGAGCTTTTTGCGAGAATCCGTGCACAGCTACGAGCACCGGATTCAGCAGAACAAAGCAACGCTGATAAAGTGATTACAAAAGACTTAGAGATTGACCGCTCGACTCGTGAAGTGACTTATAAAGACGAGCTAATTACGCTTACTCGAACAGAGTTTGATTTGCTGCTATTTTTGGCGTCAAACTTAGGTCGCGTGTTTACTCGTGATGAGCTGCTTGACCACGTTTGGGGTTACAATCACTTCCCGACAACACGTACGGTTGATACACATGTACTACAGCTTCGTCAAAAACTGCCAGGACTGGAAATTGAAACACTTCGTGGTGTTGGCTACAAGATGAAAGCATAAGTCGTAATGAAAATACTACTCCCTGTAGTTGTCTCATTAGCGTTAGTGAAACCAGTCCATGCGATGGACTGGTTTCAAACTAACACGCCTTTAACACAGGCACATCAACACTTACTTGAAGATGATCTTGCGGGTATGTTCAACTCTCTTGTTGAACTCTGGCAAACGGAACCAAGTAAAGATTTGACTCCTCACCTTAATGATCTTCTTGGTCAGTCACTATCTAAAAACTGTGGCAAGGCTCTCACTGGTGTAACGCTGCCTGATTGGATAAGTGGTGTGAACGTTATTCGTCAGACTATTCAAAGCCCTGGGCGAGATACATTTAGATTGGTGATCAAGCTAAGAGCTACAACTGACATCGAAAATATTTCATTTAATCGATGGGTGGATGATTCTATATCCGCGGACAGTTCATTCAGCTATGAACAACAGCCGAACGGGACAGAACTTGCCAACGAGCGTAGTTACTCGAAACGCTATAACTTAACAGGCAAGCTTGAAGCTGGTTTATATCACTTAACCGTTGTTTCTACTGATAAACAAGAGTATCGAACTTGGGTAATACTTGGAGATTCAAACTCTTCTCAATATGTTCGTTGGACATCTAAAGAGAATTGGAAAGTAGAAAAGAGCGCACTTCGTAATCCCCATTGTCCATTACCGCAACTTGAAGTTGGTTTGTATGACTACATTGATGGCCAGTACGAGCAAATGTGGAAAAAGACTTATGAGTCTAACTATCCAAATTCATTGGAGCTAGCGGGTGTCCCAAACGATAGATACGTATTGGCGGTAAGTATCAATAGTCGCCGTTGGCAGGGCGATATAATTGTTGAGCAGGCTCAAACTATTAGCCGAACCTATGATCTTTCCCAGGAAGAATAGTTAAAGAAATACTACTTGTGCCGATAAAGGTTCAGGACGAACTAAAATCACAAGTGTAGTATGAAAAACAAATATAAAATTCTTGCCACTTCTGTTGCTACTATTCTTTTCGCTAATGCTGCCTCTGCTGCTACTTATGCGATAGAGGCTCGTAGTGATGCAATGGGTGGCGTTGGTACCGTATCAGCAACTTATCTAACTGCGCCTTTTTTCAACCCCGCTCTTACTGCGATTTATCGTCGAAATGACGATGCAGGCATGATCGTGCCAAGTTTTGGTGGCAGCTACGATGATCAATATGATCTAGTTGATGAGATCGAACGCATCAGCAAATTAACAGACGTCGATGAAATCAAAAAATCGATGGATGCTATCGATGGGAAAAAGACAGACTTTGATCTTGGTGGTGTCGTTGCCATTGGTATCCCCAACAAATTCTTATCTGCAACTGCATACGGTAAGCTATACACTGAATCATTCGTACAACCAAATGTTGATACCTTAGGTACTAATCCATTAGATGATAGCTATGTACAAGGTGTTTCTATTGGCGTGGCTGAAGCTGGTATTTCACTTGCTAAATACACTAATTTCATGAACCAACACCTTTCTTTTGGTGTTACTCCTAAACTTCAGCGTATATACACGTACTCATACGCCACGAGTTTTCAGAATTTTGATACTAAAGACTTACGTGAAAATGAGACCGCGGAAACGATGTTTAACTTAGACGCAGGCGCACTTTGGTTCTTTGGCCCATATCGTCTCGGTATTTCAGCAAAAAATTTGATTGGAAGAGACGTTAAAACAAAATCATTCCAGTATGGCAGTGATACGATAAAATCATACGAATATAGCATGCGTCCTGTATACACTGTTGGGGCTGGGATTGTTGCCGATTACTTTACGATGAGTGTTGACTACGATCTCAACGAAGAAAAACGTTTTTCATCCTTTGATGATAATACGCAAATGATTCGAGCTGGTATTGAATTTGATATTTTGCGTCAAATGGCATTACGAGCAGGGTATATGAAGAACTTAGCTCGAAGTAATGACGAAGGAACCATGACTGCTGGTATCGGGTTGTCTCCACTTAAGTTGTTCGAATTGGATATCGCAGCTCAGTACACAAACGAGAACGCTATGGGGGCATCCATTAATTTCCTTGCTACCTATTAATTGAATCGTTATAGTCAGCTCCTCAAAATGAGGAGCTTTTTATGTTTGACGATTTACCCCCTCTATCTCACCAAGAGCAACAACAAGCTGTAGAGAGAATTCAAGAATTGATGGCGAAGGGCACAAGTACTGCAGAAGCTATCAAAATTGTTGCAGAACGGATTCGATCTGAGTACGCAGAAAAACAACAGCAACAAAACTAATCAATTCATGGACAGGGCATACGCCCTGTTTTTTTGCCTTTCTATTTTCTATTCCTTTACATTCCCAAACACCACCCTGGTTACGCTGTAACTACAATTTACTATACCTATATGATTTTAATCTTGTTCAATTACCTTTAAGACTAAATAGTGAGTTGGTAAAATTTTACCTCATTATGTTAACCTTGGTTTGCATAGTGCAGGTAATTAGGCATTTTTTAAAGAACTTATAAATTAAACTCTATTATATCAATTGTTTACCTCGGTCTTTTAATCTGCCAACCATATTGGTCGCGATTGATCTTGTAATTTAATTACAAAGCCCAAGAGAGCTTCGTTCTCAGACAGAAGATTATGCTAAAAAAAGAAAAAAGAGACACCGTAACTTATAACGATAATTAAACTAGAGTTATTAAATAAGCGATATAAGAACAGTAAGCACTCGCAGACATATGTAATAGATGAATCGAAATTCATCTTATTGAGCTGCTTTTTTAGCCGAAATACGTCTCCTGGATTTGAGCGGAGCGTTACATATTGAATATGCTTAATCTAAAGTAGTTTTACTAAACTAGGCGACGTTGAAGTGGGTAATATGAATCCTCAAGAGTAGTAGAAATCAAGAGCAGTAACGCGCATTACAACGTAACGTTTCCTGGCATCCTTCCTGTTAAATAGTCCGATAATTAGAGAAGAAATTGGAAAAACATCGTTTATCTTTGGATGAGAGGAAGCAACAAGGTTGCAATGAAAACTATTTGCCTGTTTTAAACTAAACTCCTTTAACTATCATGTAGCAGTAGTTTTGATGTTGTGTTCGCTCTATGTGGACTAGACTTAATATGAGAACAAAAACTAACCTAGGGAGGAATGATGGGTTATAAGCACGTTTTGGTTGCTGTCGACTTATCTCAATCTAGCCAAGCCGTTATCGAAAAAGCAATAATGCAAGCAGATAACTCAAGCAGCAAACTCTCATTTGTTTACGTAGATGTTGATCGGATAGTCATGGAAGCGAAGGAAGAGCAAGAATTGGAAAGAAGGCTGCAAGAGCTCGCTGATAAATGCTTATACCCAGTAAACGAGACTATGGTAGTAATCGGCGATCTTCATATAAAACTATCGGGAATCGTCAAAAAAGAGGGGATAGATTTAGTTGTCTGTGGCCATCATCACAACTTATTGAGTCGCTTTTTTTCATCGATACCAAAGGTTGTGAACGAGGTTGAAGCTGATTTATTAATCGTCTATTTAGATGAGTGATCGACAACTCTTGTTCGCACTCATCATTTTTTTGTCACTAAAAAGCCGAACATAAACGTTCGGCTTGGTATATCGGTGAGAATAAAAGTTTTTAGCCAGGAATGATTGATGCCTCATGAGATAAAACAGATGCAGACTCCGCGTTTGACTGCAGATCAAAATGTACGTTAACTTGCACGCCTTCTCGCTCAAAAGTGACATCATCAAAATCGGTCATAGCGATTTTGAATCCATTTCTAGCAAAAAAGCCAGTCACCATAGTTCGCTGCTTAATTTCTAATGCAGACGCGAGTAGCTTATCCATGGCATTCTCCTTGGTTATTGTGGGGATATGGGTAGAAGATACACATAGATTGGTATGAAATCAATTTTATATAAAGTTGCTTTTGATGAAAATTTTAATGTAAGTCAATCTATCGTTTACCCCACGTGATTTATTCCACGCAAAACCTTGATAACAAGACGGCAGAGCACCTCACATTGTGATAGCAAGCATAAAGATGGGGGTGTTAATAAATACCGCCGAAACAATATGTTACAAAGATTAGCGTTAGGCCTAGTTGAGTAGACAACGCAAAATTCTAAATCTGAACAACCGCCCTAAAATGACTCACTCTTCAATACTTGTGATAACTCAGACCTAATAAAAGTAGATATCTCAGCTAGCTTTCTTGGCAAAGGGTTTTGATAAGGGTAGGCAATATACATGGAACGTTCTATATCAAAAGTTTGCGATATTCGGATGTTTTTGTCTATATAGTTACTTTTAATAAGATAGTTTGGAATGACACCAACCCCAACTCCCTCAGAAACAAAGTTTATTAAAATAGAGGTGTTATCAACTTCGATAACATCAGTATATTGATTTTTAATTGATTCCTTATTCGAATGATGTTTGTAGATTAATAGTGTTTTGTTGTTGGCATTACTTACCCTAGATATCAAAACATCACTATAATCACCAATTTTATGTGCAATAAGAGTGTCATCAATAACATTATTAAGCCTAATCGCTAAATCTACATTGCTTTCTAATAAATTTTCTACATTGTTACTTGACGATATTTCAAAATCAACTTTTGGATATCGTTCTTGTAAGTCTTTAAGAACAGAACCAAAAATAGAAGAGGCTATAGAGTTGGGCATTGTGATTTTAAACTTTCCATCAATGCATTCACTCAACGAGCTAGCTCTGTAATTTAACTCGTGCAAACTCTGTAATTTAACTCGTGCAAACTCTCTAACGTCTTGATAGCAAGCTCTCTAATGCTTTCGCCATGATCAGTTAAAACGAGTTTCCTTGTTGTCCTGTGGACGAGTGTTACACCAAGTTGTTTTTCTAATGCTGCTAGCTGCCTGCTGACTTGAGCTTTCGACTTTCCAAGTTCTTTTGATGCCTCTGTAAGAGAGAGGTGTTTACAAATGGCTGCAAAGCAGATCAACTCATTGTTCATCAATTCCATGATTGTTACCTTTTTGCAACTCTGAGTCACGTTGTCTTTTAACTGGTGGGAAAGTATAACTTGCTTCATCGGAGGGGGACAATGATATTTAAAAGCCGCCATGAAATAAAGGCAGACTACTATCTTAATAAAATCATATTGGATATTAAGTTAAACCGATATCCTGAAGAAATTAACTCAATCGGATTAAATATAGAAAATAAAGATTTAAAAATAAAGAATTTGTCTCGTGAAATTACTAAGTTGGATTCGGGTGATTTAATTGTTGATTGTGCATCATTGATAATGACTCATTACATATCGAAAAAAGTAATAATAAAAGTTGAAATTGATTTTTTAAATTATAAAGTTAAACGTGTAAGGATATTAAAATATGAAGACTGCAATACAAAATTCGAAAAGATCTGTTTATCAGAAAGATACATTGTATAGAATAATAAATAATATTAGTACTTTGTATACCAAATCACTAGTAAAATTATTTGGTGAAGAGTTGAGAATCCATCATTGCAAACATAAGATTAATGTAAGAACCACTAACGAGTTGAGTGAACATATGAAGAAAGATCTAGGTATAGATTGAAAAGTAGAGAGTTTACATCTGTTAGATTCCTTGTTCCTATAAAGATAATCTAGTACTTACACGTTAGGGTTAAGCAAACGCGTATCCATGTTGACTCATATTGAATGAGCAAGATGCAAAACCAACGTGCATGGTGTCGGACGTAACCAAAGATACAGTTCAAGTGGTCGCTGTGGTGGAATCGAAGTTCATGGCCCATACAAGACAGCTGATGAAGCTTGCAAGGAAGCAAAAGCCAAATACGGTGTAACTAAACTGACTTCACCAATGCTAATCTTCTAACCCTTAAGTTCGCATTATATCTGCTTATGTTGAATGCGATTGCATATGCTAGTCCTATAAAATGTCTCTCTTTTGAGGGACTATTCAATGAAGTATCACGAAATGACTAAAAACTATATTTTTCGTGAATTTGAATGTGGTTTATCCGTCGAACAAGCTGCTGAACTTTGTTTAAAAACTGTGAGAACCGTCAAAGAATGGGATAAGGGGAAACCTATCCCACCGGAGTGCAAGCGGCTTATGAGAATGACAAAGGGAAGGGAGCTGAGCCCATCAGAACAATGGGAACAGTTTAAAATGCATTATGACAGATTAGAACTTCCAACAGGACAATTGGTTACTGCACAACAAATATTAACAGGAATTGCTTTGTTAGAGATTGGGGCATTAACCGATTTAGAAGCAGCAGGCGTGATTTTGAAATATGCTAGAGCTCTGAAGGATATTATGTGATTTGAAGGCTCCCATTGGATAGGAGCCTTTTTAAACTTAAAGCGCTCGATTAATGCTTAGCCGAGCTTTTCCACGACTCCGTCTTTGATATAGGATAAAGAGTCTAAGTCGCAATAGTTAAAAACCAAAGACTTCAATGATTTACTATTTAAGCCTTCTTTAATCCCATATAAACACTTAGCATATTTTCCACTATTGCAAAACTGACATTGCTCGATATGACTTGTATTACATTTTTGCACTAATACTTTTACCTCTTCGGAAAAAAAATGCAAGAATGCACTGAGGGCCCATTTGCCCTTTACAACTTTTTGAATAAAGTTCTCATCAAACTGAAGTTGATGCTGCTCAGCAAAGTCTAATAATTCTTCTTGTTTTCTTAACACTAACTGGAGTTTTTGTTCATTTCTAAAACACTGGTCTGAACTATCATACCCATATATAGCACTGTAATTAGAGTCAATAGCACCACGAAGAGAATCAAGACTAATTAAATATAATATTTCTAATCGATTCAATATTTCATTATATAAATCGTCAGTTATATCTTCTGTTATTAAGGTTTTAGTTGCTTTTGTATAATCTACCAGAAGATTTTTTATTACTTCTTTGCTTACAAAATGGTTTTCAATAGCATAGCTTTCTAAATTGAACACTATTTCAGAATTGAAAACCTCATCACGGAAATCGGATACATCTTTATCGACTATTCCCAGAATGTGATTTTTTAATAAGCCAGTGTTGCCATCTTCGACTCTTAGAAGGTCAGTGATTGCAGTTTTTACACCACCACATCCAGGTTGATACCGCTCACCATTCTCACTATCTACCTTTTCGATGTTTTCTACAGCATAAATAAAATATCCATTACTATGGAACATCCCGTCATAGAGATTAACATCGTCTTCACCTTCTACAATTAAAACTTTTTCGCCTAGCTGCTCCGCATTAAGAAAAATTTCGTTGATTCTATATTCTGACATTAAAGAGCACCAGCTATGTCTACGTTCATTGTTGTTTTGTATTTAGATGAACCCGCTATAGCTGGACTATGCGAAGCAACGATTACTTGTGAGTCTGGGACTAAATATGTAACAAGCTCTACAAATTTACGCTGCCACTTAATGTTAAATGATAACTCCGGTTCGTCTATTAGTATGATGTCCTTATCTCTACCTTTAAGAACTAACATGCAGAGAGTAATCAAAAGCTGGGATTCACCACTTGAAAGCTCTGTAACAGAGTGCGAATCATCTCCTGTAATGATTTCTAAACCAGTTTCAGAAACATACAAATATTTCTCGGTTGGCATATGCTGATTAAATATAGAAACAATTTCATTGATTGAGTTCAGCATAGATTGCTCATTAACTAGCTCATCAACCATATTGCTAAATAATTCTATCAATATAGGTGTGTTTATTTCAGTTATAAAAGTTTGAAATGATGATATTGCTTTAAGTTTGTTAACGATCTCTGTCTTGGTCTTATTATCATCGTTATCATCTAGTGCGCTAATAATACGAGCTTTATTAATAGATACGTCTCGGTAAAGTTGACGCATGTCATGATAATAATCATCGAATCTTGGCTGGGTGGCGATCAAATAACTAGAAAGAGTCTCAAAAAGAGCATTTTGTATTCTTTTGCTTGTTTTAATCCTAGCGACTCTATAGTTTTCCAGGAGCATTTCTACAACTTCTTCTATTTTAACATTTTTTAAATATAAGTTTTTTTCATTAAACCTACTTAAATTTACTTCGTGCATTTTTCTAAATTCACGATATTTTTTAGAAGTATTTAATAGATCATTACAAAAGTCGAACCAATCGCCTGGATGTGTAGCTTTATCCACTTTTATAAACTTGTATTTATCTATGTCCTGAACAAAAAAACGATATATATCATTAATTTGAATATTGGTCTCAGTGCTGTTAATTGTTCGACCAACACCCAGACCTAGAGATGAAAAATTTATAGACTCAGGCCAAATATATTTATCTGAGTTTGATTTCTTTTTTATAATTACATTTTTCTGACCACTATCTTTATTTGTTTTAGTTGTGGAGAATTTCAATCGAATAGATTCGATTTTATTTTTTAATAGTTCATTATCATTTTTGGTAAAAATTGCATGTAATACCCTTAGAAGAGTGGTCTTTCCACAACCATTATCACCATATATAACAGTAACGTTTTCATTAGTGAATTTAAGGCTCATTGTAGAAAATCTTGTTTTGAAACCCGTTATATGTATCTCTTGTAATTTACCAGCCACCGTACTTTACTCTTTTATGTGATAAAACGTCCCGATTCTAGCATGAGAGGCACTAGCTTCATATAGACTAGTTTCACATATAGTCGCTGAAAAGACGAAGATTAGATTTGAGTATAAAAGCTAAAGTTGGTAGTTAAATTAATTACATTGGACGGGAATCCCACGCAATGCAACGATGGGTACTTGAAAGGTGATTCCAATAACACCTCAAACAACATCGATATGCTACCATACACTCATTTTTATGAATGGGAACAGAAAGTGCCTGAATTACTGATACTTATATCCTTAGCATGTATTGTGTATCTATTCACAAAGAAGGATAAGAAACCTAAACGTAGGTTTAACGAATGGGAACAAGATGCAGCGGTTAGAAGACCAAACAGCGTGCATTCTTTTGAACGCAAAGTTGTAGAAAAGAACCCAAAGATAGTCGAAGTACCTTTGCCGCCCCCTGGCAATAAGACTAATTCTGTACCTCACAAGAAAAGTACATACTTGGCCACCAAGACAGAGCGCAGATTCTATAGTGTGTTGCAGGAGCTTATACCTGATGAATACGTGATTCATAGTCAAGTTTCATTGATGGCGTTAGTTCAACCGACCAATTTTAAAGATAACTCTCGAACTTGGGCTAAAAGAATGGACTACGTGATAACGGATAGAGACACAAAAGTATTGGCAGTTATCGAACTGGACGACTCATCTCATAGACAGAAAAAGAGACAAGAACGAGACATATACGTAAACAATGCACTTGATGGACACCACCCGTTGCTTCGGTTTGAAGCTAGAAGCTCTTATGACAAAACACATATAGCAACCGTATTAGAACGTGACACGATAATAAAGTGTAGAGAGTTGGAAAGCGTATTACAGTACAGCTAAAACAGAGCCGAACATCAATTGTTCGGCTTTTCTTTTAACTCACAGTATCGTGGTTCTTATCGTTATTAAGCGTATGATTTTACATTCTAGTGACTGAGCCAATCTCATCATTTTTTGAAGAGAAAACTTGAAGATGAAGCTCTATATTTGAATCAATACTCTCGTTATATACAGAAAACGACATATTTACTGTGTAACTTTCGTCATAGTTATCGACTACCCAGCCTTCTTTAAATTGAGCACTAAGGTAGTAGGAGCTTGGTTCGTTATCTTTCAAATGATCCATAATTACAGATACTGCAAGTTTTTTATGACACCATAGGTTGTTTAATTCGGTATATCGTTTTCTCATAGTTTACCTAGTGCTTCTGACACTTTTTAAACGATTTTCAATCCATGTATTGTGCCGAAACTATATCAAGGCATCAATCGTTCTCCATTTTAGTTTCATGAGCTCTCAGACTACCGAAGTTTGGTGGAATTTACCCCCGTAATACAGATTCGGGGGTTTGACCTCCCGCCGCACGTCGCGCAATCGTCCTAGCCCGTCCTCACTTGCTCCGCGCGTCAGTCGGAGAGAACCCAGAAAAGAAGAATAAGCATTGCTCGACACTCGCAAAGCTTTGATGTTGTGAGTATGCAGCGTTCCGGTAGGTTAACGCGCCTTTGGTGTGGATAGTCTCTGCAAGGCTGGTCTAGCAGGAAGGAGGGCGGCTGCATCCAAGTGGCTTTGGGCTGCTAACCGCGCCGATTAAGTGATGAGGCTAGGTTTTGCTGTGGTGGGCGGCTTGGTGCCTCGTCGTCGCTCCGCAACTCCTTATCCCTGCGGGGCTGGCACCGTGCCTTTAATTGAAGTAGTCGACCAGTTTGCCTAGGAGGTATCTCGCAAGGTCATACACGAGCACCACAATGACTGCGTTCACTATCGAGAGATGATCAAACAGCTCGATGATTTCAACCAGCTGTCCATGCGTTACGTATTCATTCATTAGGTTTCGTCTCCACTAAACAAACCGCCAACGGGTTTTAGTTCAATATCTTGCTCTTGCCGTTGTGCATATTGCTCATACGGCGAACACGTGACATAGAAGTTGGATGCGCCACGAGACAGCTGGACGAGGCAATCGTCCAGATATTCCATCTTGACGCCCAACTTGTTTAGGAATCCGTCATCGAGGTAAGTCACACCGCGTGGTGTGACAACCTCAAAATGCACGTTGACGTGTATCGAGGT